>CANFIH010000076.1 GCA_947446855.1 Burkholderiales bacterium | reverse complement strand
TTGGTGCGGCTGGCAGGAATTGAACCCACGACCCCTTGGTTCGTAGCCAAGTACTCTATCCAACTGAGCTACAGCCGCTAAGCCTCGAAGTATAGCAGAGATATCGCCTTTTGTGGAGGGGCGAACAATCTTCGTGAATTAATTGCACATGAGCCCTTCGCCACCTGCACACCATGGCCACCTAGCCGGAGGTCAACACTGGTACCCTCAATCCATCTGAAACCAACCGGACCCCGTGGCCAAACTGTCCCCATGCACACTGACGACCTCTCCCGATGGATTCACGCCCACGTATTTGACCAAAGCAACCCGCTGGCCGAGCGCAGCACCCGCCTGGTCATGTGGATCACCGCCGCCATGATGGTGGTGGAGATTGCCGCAGGCTGGTGGTACAACTCCATGGCGCTGCTGGCCGACGGCTGGCATATGAGCTCGCACGCAGTGGCTATCGGCCTGAGTGCCTTTGCCTATTCTGCGGCGCGACGCTATGCGCAGGATGCGCGCTTTGCCTTCGGCACCTGGAAGATAGAGATCTTGGGCGGCTTTGCCAGCGCCAACTTTCTGCTGGGCGTGGCGGCGTTGATGGTTTTTGGCTCTGCAGAACGCATCTGGTCGCCCCAGCCCATTCAATACAAAGAAGCGATTGCAATTGCCCTGCTGGGCCTGTTGGTGAACATCGTCTGCGCACTGATCCTGGGCAAGGCGCACGACCATGAACACAGCCACGGGCACCACCACCACGGCGATGCACATGCCCATGGTCACGAGGCGCATCAGGACCTGAATCTCAAATCCGCCTACATCCACGTGATTGCGGATGCCGCGACCTCGGTACTGGCGATTGCAGCGCTGATCGGTGGCTGGCTGTTTGGCTGGGCCTGGCTGGACCCGCTGATGGGACTGGTTGGTGCCGTATTGGTGGCCGTATGGGCGAAGGGCCTGATCGCGCAGACCGGCAAAGTATTGCTGGACCGCGAAATGGACCATCCGGTGGTGGAGGAAATCCGCGAGGTGGTGGAAGCCAGCGGTGCCGACCATACCCTGACCCGCGTCACCGACCTGCATGTGTGGCGCGTTGGCAAGAATGTGTATTCCTGTGCACTGAGCCTGGTCACACAGGACGACCGCCTCACGCCCACCAGGGTGCGCGAGTGCCTGGCGGTACACGAAGAAATTGTCCACGCCACCATAGAGATCCACCGCTACCCCGGCGTGCAGTCAGCGGCTGCCAAACCTGCGACCCATGCCTGACCTCCAACGCAAGGTGCTCAAGCAAATTCCGCGTGGCGTATGGGTATTGGGCTTTGTCAGCCTGTTGATGGACGTCTCATCCGAGATGATCCACAGCCTGTTACCCCTGTTTATGGTGACGGTGCTGGGTACCTCGGCCTTCACCCTGGGCCTGATCGAAGGCCTTGCGGAATCCACGGCACTCATCGTCAAGGTGTTCTCTGGTGTGCTCAGCGACTACCTGGGCAAGCGCAAGGGCCTGGCGGTGTTTGGTTATGCCCTCGGAGCGCTGACCAAACCCCTGTTCGCCATCGCCGGCAGCACCAACCTGGTGGTAACCGCACGCCTGCTGGACCGGGTGGGCAAGGGCGTGCGCGGTGCACCACGCGACGCGCTGGTCGCCGATATCACACCAGAGGCTGTACGCGGTGCGGCCTTCGGGCTGCGCCAGGCATTGGATACCGTGGGTGCCTTCCTCGGGCCGCTGCTGGGTGTGGCCCTGATGCTGCTCTGGGCCAACGATTTTCGCGCGGTCTTCTGGGTTGCAACGGTACCAGGCCTGTTGGCAGTGATCCTGCTACTGATTGGCATCCGGGAGCCCGAAAGGGCTGCTGGCGCCAGGCGCCACAACCCCATCTCCAGAGTCAATTTGCGCCGCCTAGGCAGTGCCTATTGGTGGACGGTGGGCGTCGGTGCCGTCTTTACCCTGGCGCGCTTTAGCGAAGCCTTTCTGGTGCTGCGGGCCCAGCAAAGCGGCGTGGCCATCGCGCTAGTGCCCTTGATCATGGTGGCTATGAACCTGGTGTACTCCGCCTCGGCCTACCCATTTGGCAAACTCGCAGACCGGGTCAGCCACAGCAGCATGCTGTTTGCCGGACTGGTGGTGCTGTTCGCCGCCGACTTGGTATTGGCACGAAACAACGACTGGGTATCACTGGCAATCGGCATTGTGTTGTGGGGAATCCACATGGGACTAACCCAGGGCTTGCTCAGCACCATGGTGGCCGACACCGCGCCAGCCGATTTGCGCGGCACCGCGTACGGCTTCTTCAACCTGATGAGCGGCATCGCCCTGCTGCTGGCCAGTGGCATGGCGGGCTGGTTGTGGGACCACTATGGCGCATCCTTCACCTTTTACGGCAGTGCCGCCATATGCATATTGGCCCTGATATGCCTCAGCGCCCAACCCAAACCCGGGCTCGTCACGCGCACATAGGCTCCAGTGCCGCTGAAAAAATTGGCGTATTGCTCTGATAACCAGCAAAATAGCCCAACTACAGCCCTAACTGCACCAATCGCCTTGCTCATACCTGTACTTTTCGCTTTGACGCTTGTCATGGGAACAGCGATTCTGATTTTGGCGACCAAGCTATCGAGTGCACGTGCGGTGGAGAGGCAGTTGCGCGAGTCGATCGCCAAGATGAAGGCGGCTGAAAATATGCTCAAGGAACACGCCTACCATGACTACCTGACCGGCCTGCCCAACCGGGCACTGCTGGCGGATCGCTTTCAACAAGCGATGGAGCGCTCCAAGCGCAGCACCACACCTTTTGCGATCGTGATGATTGACCTCAACAACTTCAAGAACATCAATGACCTGCACGGCCACGCCAGTGGCGATCAGGTGCTGGTGGAGATTGGAAAGCGTCTGCTGCAGACCGTGAGGGCTTCCGATACGGTGGCGCGCATGGGCGGCGACGAATTTGTTCTGGTGATTGAGGCACTTGAAGACCGGCGCGAACTCGCTCGGGTTGGCCAAAAACTGATCGATATGCTGTCCGAAATTGTGACGCTGGATTCGGGCCACGTGGTCAGCGTGGGGGGCAGCCTCGGATTTGCCATGTATCCGGAGGATGGCACGTCCTTGGAAAGCATGTTGCAGGTTGCCGACCAGGCCATGTACAACTGCAAGACCTCCGGAATGGTGCCGCTGTTCTAGAGTTGCCCGAATTCGGTGGTGTTGGCGTAGACAAAGGCACAGTTCTCAGACCAGCCCTGGGGCACGTCACAGTTGTACAACTTGCCACTGCGGCATGCGGTACACACCAAGGACCGAAAGCGTGTGAGCTCTGCCGGGGTGGTTGAAACCGTGGTGGAGGCCTCATCAACCTGTTTTTGCACCAACGCAAGCAATTGGTTTTCCACCGCCGTGCCCACACTTTGTTTGAGATGCTTGCCTATGGCTTCTGCCAAGGTGTCGGCTTCCCTGCGTTCCCAATTTGCCACTGAAAATACCTCCAAGCGACTTCCGCGCTCCGTTCGAACGACTGTAGCACCTGGACTGAAAACGTGAAACAGAAAGTGCTTTATCGCGCCATGGTTGCTGACTACCTACGGGCTACAGCGCGTACACCGGAAACAGGGCGCATGACGCCACTGTGCGTGAATCGCGAACGGCCCAAAGCACAACCCCTACGGCGCGTTGCTTAGGTACGACTTTTCAGGCCGCTGATGTTCTGTAGTGCGGTAATCAGAAATTTGGCGATGTAAAGAACGATGACCGTCCCCGTAAAGTCGCCCAGTGCCATCACTGCCGTGCTACTCAAAAAGTCCGTCGTCTGACCGTGCGCCACATACCAAATCTGATGCAGAACTGGACTCATGATGGAGAAAACCGCTGCGATATTCAGCAGCGATGAAGCCGTCAAACCGTCCAAGTTCGTTTTGAGATGAAGAAAGTCTGCGCAAAACTTATTAGCCAGCAAGGGCGACACACCAGAGATAACACCTGCGAGCACCGCATTGATGCCGTCCCCACTGTAGTGCTGCTCGTAGCCAATCGAAAAGGACCCGAGCACGATCCCAAGTGCGCCCCATTCACCAAACACAAGGATAAAGGCCAGTCGCAGTCCGCTCGGCAAGAAAATCCAACTGACGCCTTTGGCAAATTCGAACGCCGAAAAGAGCAAACTGTTGAGCTGGAACAGCGCAGCAAAAGCAAGTGCCGTCGCCAACACGACAATGGTGTTGCGCTTGGCGTTCACTCCTGCGCCTTAGCTAAACAATCCTCTAGTTTTGCAAAGTACTGGTTGGTCAGCGGCGTGGACACAATGAACTTGACCCGGTTGTCCGTCTTGTCCATTTCCAGCGCAATAAATCCTTTTTTGCGCAACGTCTTCAAGCGACGATGAACCGTAGCAGGAGATGTCTTGTCTAACATTTCCATCGCCTGCAAGACAGAAACCGGCGCGCCGGCCTGCCACAGCACGGCGAAGGTGTTCAACAAGCGCTCTTCCACCGCGTCGATCGCAGGGAACGTTGGCAAACCTTTCACGGCTTCCAAGAGGTTGAGAAACTTCAGGTAAGACATTTCAACGCGATTGATGAAGAAAGTGCGCTACGGGTGCGCTATGGACAATTTAGCGCACTTGCTACGCTTTTTGTAGCACGAAAGCCTTACTGCGCTTGGAGAAAATGGTAGGCCGTGAGTGACTTGAACACTCGACCAAAGGATTATGAGTCCTCTGCTCTAACCAACTGAGCTAACGGCCCAACCGAAGGCGAGATTGTAAGGGCTGTGCCGGTGCGGTTTAACCCATCGCCGGTCTACCGGTGGTGACTCAGGGCGTTGCTCATCAGTTTGGAGGTGATGTCCACGATCTGGATCATGCGGTCGTAGGGCATGCGGGTGGGTCCGATCACCCCCAGCGTACCCACCACCTTGCCGTCCACCTCATACGGACTGCTGACGATGGACAGGTCTTCAAAGGGCACGACCTGGCTCTCGCCGCCGATAAAGATGCGCACACCTTCCGCCTGGCCGGCAATATCGAGCAGGCGCATGAGTTGGGCCTTTTGCTCGAACAAGTCGAACGCCCGGCGCAAATGGCCCATGTCGCTGGAAAAGTCAGACACCGACAGCAGATTGCGCTCACCGGCGATCACCACCTCGCCCCCGGTATCGCTGATGGCTTCGGAACTGACGGCCACGGCGGCCTGCATCAGGGTGGCAATTTCGGAGCGCAGGCTTTCCACCTCGCCCTGCAGACGGCCGCGCACCTGGTCAATATCCTGACCCACGTAGTTGCTGTTGAGGAAGTTGGCCGCCTCGATCAATTGCGCCTGGGTGTAGTCCACCTCGGTATAGATGACGCGGTTTTGCACATCGCCTTCGGGCGACACGATGATCACCAGCAGGCGCTTTTCCGACAAACGCAAAAACTCCATGTGCCGGAACGCGGACGAGCGCCTGGGCGTAATCACCACACCGACAAACTGCGACAGATTGGACAGCAGGTTGGCCGCGCTGGTAATCACCTTTTGCGGCTGGTCGGGCGCCAGGCTGTGGCTGGAGTATTGGGTAGGCTGCACCGTGAGCATGGTGTCCACAAACAGGCGATAACCGCGGGCTGTGGGAATGCGCCCGGCGGAGGTATGCGGGCTGACGATCAACCCCATCTCTTCCAGGTCCGACATGACGTTGCGGATGGTGGCGGGTGACAGTTCCAGCCCCGACGCTTTGGACAGCGTTCGGCTACCCACTGGCTGGCCGTCGGCGATATACCGCTCTACCAGCGCTTTGAGCAACATCTTGGAACGGTCATCGAGCATCGTCACATTTTAGTGATTTAATTTGCCAATGAAGACGCAGTCTCAATTTAAGCAGGTAGCCCTCATCGGGAAGTACCAAAGCACCATTTCCGGCCCGGCGGGTTCACATTCGCGCCAGGCGCTGGAGGAGATTGCCCACTTTTTGATGGACCTTGGCTGCGACGTCGTGCTGGAAGCAGACACCGCCTCCAACATGGGCTTAGGCGCTTACAACACACTGGATGTGGACGGCATTGGCGCCCAATGCGATCTGTGCCTGGTGGTGGGTGGCGACGGCACCATGCTGGGCGTGAGCCGCCAATTGGCCCCGTACAAAGTGCCGCTGATCGGCATCAACCAGGGCCGCCTGGGCTTTATTACCGACATCCCGTTCGGCCACTACCAAAGCGTACTCGGGCCCATGCTGGCCGGTGAATACGAGGAAGACCAGCGCAGCCTGATCAAGGGGCGCGTCGTGCGCGACGGCCGCTGCGTGTTCAGCGCCCTGGCCATGAACGATGTGGTGGTGAACCGTGGCGCCAGCTCCGGCATGGTGGAGTTGCGGGTGGAGGTGGACGGACACTTTGTGGCCAACCAGCGCGCCGACGGCCTGATCATCGCCTCGCCCACGGGCTCCACCGCGTACTCGTTGTCGGCCGGCGGACCATTGTTGCACCCGGCGATTGACGGCTGGGTGATCGTGCCGATTGCGCCGCACACCCTGTCCAACCGGCCGTTGGTGCTGACCAGCGCCGGAGAGATTGCCGTGGAAATTGTGGCCGGGCGCGACGCCAGCGCCAGTTTTGATACCCAAAGCCTGGCGTCACTCATGCACGGCGACCGCATCGTGGTGAGCCGCTCCGAACACAAGGTGCGCTTTTTGCACCCCAGGGGCTGGTCTTACTTTGATACCCTGCGGCAAAAAATGCACTGGAACGAAGGAGTCGTCTGAACCATGGGCTTGAAGCGGATTGTTCTGCGGGACTTTGTCATCATCAGTGAACTGGAACTGGACCTGGAGCGCGGCTTTACCGTGCTGACCGGCGAAACCGGTGCCGGCAAGTCCATCCTGGTGGACGCCCTGCAACTGGTCACCGGTGCGCGCGCCGATGTGGGCGTGATCCGCGAGGGCGCGGCACGCACCGATGTCAGCGCCGAGTTCGACCATGCACCGGGCCTGCAGGCCCTTTTGGAGGAAGCCGGGTTTGACGCCGGTGACAGCCTGCTGCTGCGTCGCACGGTGGACACGCAGGGCAAAAGCCGCGCCTGGGTCAATGGCAGCCCGGCCACCGCGCAACAGTTACGCAGCATAGGCGAGCACCTGATCGACATCCACGGCCAGCACGCCTGGCAAAGCCTGACCCGCCCGGACGCCGTGCGCGGCCTGCTGGATGCCTACGCCAAGCTATCCACGCACACGCTGGGCACCTTGTGGGCCGCCTGGCGCCTGGCGCAGACAGCCTTGCAAAAGGCCACGCAAGCGCAGGACTCTTTGCAGCGCGAGCGCGAGCGCCTGGCCTGGCAGATCGGCGAGTTGGAGAAGCTCAACCCCCTGCCCGATGAATGGCATGAACTCAACACCAGCCACAGCCGCCTGGCCAACGGGCAGGCCCTGATGGACGCGGCCCAGGCCGGCGTGGATTTGCTGGAAGACGCCGACAGCAATGCCTTGCAGGCCTTGCACAACGCCTTGCAGCAGTTGCAAAGCCAGGCCCATCTGGAGCCGGACTTTGCGGACCCCATTGCGCTGCTGGCCTCCAGCGTGGCGCAGGTGGAGGACGTGGCCCACACCCTGCGCAGCTATGCCCGGCGCACCGAGCTGGACCCCGAGCGCCTGGCCGAGCTGGATGCGCGCATGACGCTGTGGGTGTCGCTGGCGCGGCGCTACAAGCGCACGCCCGACGAGTTGCCCGCGTTGTTAAGCGCATGGCACGCAGAGTTGGCCCAATTGGACGCCGCTGCCGACCTGCAAGGCCTGCAGTCCGCAGAGCGCAAGGCACAAGACGCTTTCATGGCGGAGGCCAAAACCATCTCCACCCAACGTACCAAGGCCGCCCCCCTGCTGGCCAAGGCCATCACCCAGGCCATGCAAGGCCTGGGCATGCAGGGCGGACAGTTTGTGGTGGCTTTGGAGCCGCTGACCCAGGCGCAACAAAGCGGCCTGGAAGAAGTGCAGTTTCTGGCTGCGGGACATGCCGGCAGCACGCCACGCCCGGTCGGCAAGGTGGCCTCCGGCGGCGAACTCTCGCGCATGGCACTGGCCATTGCCGTGACCACGAGCCAGTTGGGCACCGCGCAAACCCTGATCTTTGACGAGGTGGATTCCGGCGTGGGCGGTGCGGTGGCCGAAACGGTCGGGCGTTTGATGCGCCAACTCGGTATCGACCGCCAGGTGCTGGCCGTGACCCATCTGCCCCAGGTGGCCGCCTGTGCCGACCACCACATGCTGGTCTCCAAGCAGTTGCAGGGCAAGAACACGCTCAGCACCGTGGCCGCGATACAGGGCGAGCAGCGCGTGGGCGAAATCGCCCGCATGCTGGGGGGTGAAAAACTCTCCAGCACCACCCTGGCGCATGCCAAGGAAATGCTGCAGGCCGGCACATGAGCATGGCGGCACAGGAAAGACCCTTGGAAATCGTGTTGATCACCGGCATGTCGGGCTCCGGCAAGTCGGTCGCGCTGCATGCGCTGGAAGATGCCGGCTTTTATTGCGTGGACAACCTGCCCCCCGAGTTGCTGCTGCCTTTTGTAGAACTGGAGGTGCAGCACCGCGCCAAGCAGTTGGCCATTGCCATGGATGTGCGCAGCGCCACCTCCCTGCCCCAGGTGCCGCAGCAGCTGGACGTGCTGCGCGCGCGCGGCATTGTGGTCACGCCGTTGTTTCTGGACTCCACTACCGACACCTTGGTGCGCCGCTATTCAGAAACCCGGCGCAAGCACCCGCTCTCGCAAGCCGCCACGCGCTCGGTCGGCGGCGAAAGCGGACAAGTCGATCAGGATGAGCGGCGCGCTTTGATTGAAGCCATCGAGCTGGAGCGCAGCCTGCTCGAAGCCCTGCGGGAGCAGGCCCATGTGATCGACTCCAGCATGATCCGCGCGGCCCAGCTGCAAAGCTATGTCAAAAGCCTGGTGTCCACACCGGGCGAGCAGCTGACGCTGGTGTTTGAATCCTTTGCCTTCAAGCGCGGCGTGCCCACCGATGCCGACTTCATGTTTGACGTGCGCATGCTGCCCAACCCGCACTACGCGCCGGCACTCAAAAACCTGACCGGTCAAGACCAGCCGGTGATCGACTTCCTGAAGGAGCAAGCGGACGTGCAACGCATGCTGCGCCAGATCAGCCGTTTTCTGGACAGCTGGCTGCCCGATATGGCACGCGACAACCGCAGTTACGTCACCGTGGCTATCGGCTGCACCGGCGGGCAACACCGTTCGGTCTATCTGGTGGAGCAACTGGTGCAGCGCTTCAGCGCGCACTGGGCCACGCTCAAGCGCCACCGCGAGATGGACGCCAGACAGCTTTAGCCCCCACGGCCACCCGCTGGGTCGGGCTCCCTGCCCCCAAGGCGAAACCGCTTAATCTGCCCGCGCCAGCAGTTTGCGTATCGGTGCCGGCAGCCCCAGGCCCGGCCACTCCCCGGCGCTGACCCAGCGCCCCTCACCCAGCGTGGCCTCGAATGTCAGTGGCACGCGGCAGGCATGCAGGTGCAAGTCTTTGTGTGTCAGCACATGGGTAAAAGCCGGCTCGCACTGCAGTTGCTCCTGCGCAGCGGGCGGCAGCGCCTGGCGCAGCGCTACTTCACTGTCGAACAAGGGCAAACAATAGAGACCGGCCCAGACACCCGGCGTAGGCCTGCGGTCCAGCCAGACGGCTCCGGTGGCCGTCTGCGCCCAGAGCAGCCACAGGGCCTGGCTGCTGCGCTTGAGCGTGCGGACGCGAACCGGGTAGCGCTCAGGGTCGCCGGCCTTGGTCGCAGTGCAGAGCGCCTGCACCGGGCATTGCGCGCACAGGGGCTTTTTGGGCGTGCACAGCATGGCGCCCAGATCCATCATGCCCTGGGTGTAACGCGCCATATCGGCTGCGGCCCGCCGGGGTGCAGGCAGCAGCGCCGAGGCGGCGGCCCACAGCGCGCGCGCGTTGGCGGCCACGGCCACGTCGGCGTCAAAGCCCTGAACGCGGGTGACCACGCGCTTCACATTGGCATCCAGGATGGCCACGCGCTCGGCAAAACAGAGCGAAGCAATTGCCGCTGCCGTGGATGGGCCGATACCAGGCAGTGTCTGCAGGGTTTGGGCGTCACGGGGGAAGGCGCCGCCGTGCAGTTGCATGACATCCTGCGCACAGCGGTGCAGATTGCGGGCGCGGCTGTAGTAGCCCAGGCCACTCCACAAGCCCATCACCTGATCCTGGCTGGCCGCGGCCAGGGAGGCCACATCCGGGCATTGGGCCAAAAAACGCGCAAAGTAATCCTTGACCGTGGCCACCTGGGTTTGCTGCAGCATGATTTCAGACAGCCAGACGCGGTAGGGGTCCCGGGTGTTCTGCCAGGGCAGGTCGTTGCGCCCGTGTATTTGCTGCCACTGCACCACGCGGGTGGCAAAGTCGCCTGCCGATGTAACCACGTTCAGATAATCTCCAGATCCAGGGCAGGCACCACCGCATGGGGCAATGCAATCAGATGCGAGGTCAATTCGGTCAGCTTGCGTTCCAGCTGTGTGAGGGCCGCCTCCTGTTGGGCAATCTCCCCGATACGCTCATCCAGCCCGCCCGCAGCCTGTTGAATGCGGTCAATGGCTTCCATGCGCCGGACAAAAGTGCGTCGGCGCTCGCGCAATTGCGCATCCAGTTGCGCCGATGCCGACTTGCTCCATAGCTCCACATCGCCCAATGCAGATTCGTGCACCGCGCGAATGCGTGAAAACAAGGCGCGCACCAAGCGGTCGGCAAACTCGGGCTGCGCCAGTTTGAACACATTGCTGATGCCCAGGTACTGCAAATGACTGCGCTGCGCCCTGTCGATCTCCTTGACGAAAGATTCCAGGTCGGGAGCGGAAATCGCCTGCAGAGAAAAACCATATTCGGCATTGAGCTGCTTGAACATGGTGGACAGCATGGTGTGCATCTCGGCGGTCAGGCCTTGCACCGTGGCAAAGTTGGCACGCAAGCGGGCAAAGGTTTCACCGTAGGCTTTTTTGACGCCCAGCTTCAGGCCTTTTTGCGTCAGTGCCCCGGTGAGCTGGCCCATCTCCGACTTCAGCGCCTTGGCACCCAGAATGCCAAACACTTCTTTGAGCAGCCGCAGGTGCACCGAGCGCAGGGCATGGATCTTGGCGCCGCCCAAGTCAAAGTCCACCTGCTCCTGCGCAATGCGTCCGCGCATGTGCTTGATGACCGACGCATTCTTGCCCTGCAGGCCCTGCAGTTCAATGGTCTGCTCAGTCAGGTCGCGCTTGCGGATATTGATCACACGGCCGCTTTCGGTGCGCAAGTCTGCAACACCCTTGGCCATGGCTGCACGCAAGCTGCTTTGACGCTCCACCAGCATGCCGTCGCCCAGGGCATCTTCCAACAGACCCAAGCGGCTTTTGTGCAACAGCTCGGCGTCCTGTGTCACCTTGGCAACCAGTCCCTTTTGGGCCGATACGGCAATCACCTGCTCGCTGCGCAGCCCCAGAATTTCGGCCGTGTCGGCCATTTGGCGCTCCATCTGCGCCGCAATCTGCTCAGGCGTGCTGAGCTCATCCCACAGGGTGTCTATCTTGTTCAGCACCACCAGCCGCGCTTCGGTGCCGGAGCTGTCAGAAATCAGGTGCTCGCGCCAGATCGCCAGATCCGACTTGGTGACGCCGGTATCGGCACCCAGAATAAACACCACGGCCTGGGCCTGCGGTATCAGGCTCACCGTCAGTTCCGGCTCGGCACCAATGGCATTAAGCCCCGGCGTATCCAGAATCACCAGTCCCTGCTTGAGCAGAGGATGGGCGATATTGATCAGCGCATGGCGCCACCTGGGAACTTCGACCCGCCCCTCGCTATCGACCAGCGGGTTGTCCTGCGGCTCCTGGCTGTGCCAGAAACCCAGGGCGCGGGCTTCTTCCTGCGTGACCTTGCGGGTTTGCGACACCCTTTCGAAGGCAGCTGCCAGCTGCTGCGGATTGTTCACCTCCAGGTCCACCCGCTCCCACTGCTCCGGCACCATGCGCCACTCCATCAGCGCCTGGGGCTGCAAACGGGTTTCTATGGGCAGCAAGCGCAGGCAGGGCGGCACATCCGGGTCATAGCCCATCTCGGTCGGGCACATGGTGGTGCGCCCGGCGCTGGCGGGCATGATGCGCCGGCCATAACCGGCAAAAAAAATCGCGTTGATCAGCTCGGACTTGCCGCGGGAAAACTCCGCCACAAAGGCCACCATCACCTTGTCGGAGCGCACCTGGGTTTCCAGCCGTTTGAGCCGCTCCTGCACCGCCGCGTCGAGCAGGTCGTGGTCGTTCATCCACTCGGCCAGGAGCTTCAGGCGCAGCGCGAATTCACGCCGCCATATGCCATGCTGCTCCAGTTGTTCATTGAATGAAATTGCCAAGTGTCCCCCTTGCGGTAGGTCAATATAGCACTGCCCGCGCCTGTTCCCACGACAGACAAAACGCACCCCGGCGCCCGACCCAAAAGCACGCCAAGCGGCAGGCGTTGAGGGTTAGTGCCTTTCAGGGCTTTTGGCACTGAGGGCAGAAAAAGGTGGAGCGCTGGCCCTGCTTGATGGCTTTGATGGGCGTGCCACAGACGCGGCAAGGTTCGCCCTGGCGCGCATACACCATGGCTTCGAGCTGAAAGTGGCCCGATTCACCCTGCGCATTGGAAAAGTCACGCAATGTGCTGCCGCCTTTTTCCACGGCCCGCGCCAACACGGTGCGAATCGCCTGCTGCAGCCGCAACACGCGCGGCCGGCTCAAGCGGCTGGCACGCGTGGTCGGGCGTATGGCAGCCATGAACAAGGCCTCGGAGGCGTAGATATTGCCCACCCCCACCACCACATCACCCGCCAGCAGAACTTGCTTGATTGCCGCCTTGCGCTGTTGCAAGCCCTGGTAAAAAGCCGGCCCGTCAAAATCTTCACCCAGCGGCTCCACGCCCAGTTTCCCCAATAGCTTTTGCGCCACCGCGTCGGACTCGCCGGGGGCAAACACCACCGCGCCAAAGCGCCGCGGGTCATTCAGGCGCAGCGTGCCCTGGCTGGTGTGCAAATCAAAGTGGTCGTGTTTGCCTTGCGCTGGCAAGCCTTTGGCAAAAATCACACTGCCCGACATGCCCAGATGCACCAACAGCAAGCCGGCACTCAGGTCGATCAACAGGTACTTGCCGCGGCGGCGCACGTCCACGACCTGCAGCCCCTGGAGGCGGGCCGGGTCCAGCCCCAGTGGCCAGCGCAAGGGCTTACCCAAGCTGGCCGACAGGATGGTGGCACCGCGAATGCCTAGCGCAAAACTCAGGCGGGTAACTTCAACTTCCGGCAGTTCGGGCATGGGGTGGTCACAGGTAAACGAAGGCTTTCGTGTTGGATTATTATGGCCCGATGACACTCCCCAAGCGCTTGAGATTCCCCACGCTGTTGCTGGCAATGGCCTTGTTCGTTCCCTCGGGATGGGCACAGACCGAGTCACCTGCCAATTCGGAACTCAACAGCAGCCTGATGTATGAATTGCTGCTGGCAGAAATCAGCGCCAACAACGGCGATGCCGGCTCGGCCTACCAATTGATGCTGGACGCGGCGCAAAAAAGCCGTTCCGATCAGCTTTTTGAACGCGCCGTGGAAATTGCCTTGAACGCAAGGTCGGGCGAGTCTGCGCTGCAGGCCGCCCAGGCATGGAACCGAGCCGCTCCAGGCTCCAAAGACGCACAGCGCTACCTGCTGCAAATCCTGATCGGCCTGAACAAACTGCCCGAGACGGTGGAGCCGATCCGGCGTGAACTTGCCGGTTTGCCGCTCAAGGAGCGCCTGCAGGCTATCAACCTGTTGCCGCGCTATTTCGTGCGTGCATCCGACAAGACCCTGGCCGCCAAGACCGTGGAGCAAGCGCTTAGCCCGGAATTGGCACGCAACACCACCGGCCCGGTCGCCTATGCCGCCATAGGCACGATGCGGTTGCTGGCTGGTGACCCGGAAGCCGCACTGAGCGCTGCCACGAAAGGCGCCGCACTGAACCCCAAGGCCGAAGAACCCGTGCAACTGGCCATGGAACTGATGGGGTCCAAGCTGACCGGAGCCGAGGCGCTGGTGACCCGCCACCTGAGTCTGGATGCCAGCCCGGAACTGCGCCTGACCTACGTGCGCAAACTGCTTGAAATGCAACGCTATGCCGACGCACAGACGCAAGTGCTCCAGCTTACCGCCGCAGCCCCCGCATTTGCGGCCGGCTGGTTGGTGCAAGGCTCCCTTTTTATGGAGGCCAAGCAGCTGCCACAGGCGCAATCCGCCCTGGAAAAATACCTTGCGTTAAAAACCGCCGCAGAGACTGGAGATAGCGCGCAGACCGACCGTGGATTGACGCAAGCCTACTTTCTGCTGGCCCAAATCGCCGAGCAAAACCAACACCCGGATGTGGCCGAGGCCTACCTGGCGCGCATCAGCAGCCCACAGGACGCAGTGCGCGTACAAAGCCAGCGCGCCGGCATACTGGCGCAACAAGGAAAACTGGACGAGGCGCGAGCCCTGATCCGCGCCACCCCCGAGAGCCAGCCGGAAGATGCGCGCGCCAAAATCAGCGCTGAAGTGCAACTGCTGCGTGACCATAAGCAATTCGAGCAGGTGTACGAAGTGCTGCAACAAGCACACCTGGCCAATCCGGCAGATACCGATTTGCAGTACGACCTGGCCATGGCCGCCGAAAAGCTGAACAAGATCGCCGAGATGGAATCCTTACTGCGCCAGGTGATTGCCAACAAGCCGGACTACCACCAGGCCTACAACGCATTGGGCTACTCACTGGCCGATCGAAAAATACGCCTACCCGAAGCACGGGAGCTCATCCAGAAGGCTTTGGAGTTCGCACCCCACGACCCGTTCATCATGGACAGCCTGGGCTGGGTCGAGTTCCGCAGCGGTAATCTGACCCAAGCCCAGCAAATATTGCAGGCCGCGTACCAAAGCAAGCCGGATCCGGAGATTGCCGCCCACCTGGGCGAAGTGCTGTGGAGCCTGGGTGAGCAGGCGCAGGCCCGCAGCGTCTGGCAACAGGGCGCGTCCCAAAACCCGGACAACGAAACCTTGCGCGAAACCATGCAACGCCTGGGCACACCGTGACCCTCTGGCGCCGCTGGTTGCGTCCACTGGGTTTACTCTGCGCCATGCTCTGGCTTACGGGCTGCGCCAACCCGCTGCAGCTGCAAAGACCGCCGGCAGATCAGGACTTGCATTGGCAAGGCCGCCTGGCCATCAAGGTATTCAGCAAACCGGTGCAGGCGTTTTCGGCACATTTTGAATTGCAGGGTCAGGCGGCACAGGGAGAGCTGGTGCTCAGTTCGTCACTCGGCACCACGCTGGCGCACATGCAGTGGACGCCTGCCTCGGCCACACTGATTGCCGAGGGTAAGCAGCAACACTTTGACTCCTTGCAGGCACTGGCACAAGCCACCACCGGCGCCGACCTGCCGGTCGCAAGCCTGTTTGCCTGGCTGCAGGGGCAACCCGAAGAGGCCGCAGGTTGGCAAGCCGACCTGCGCGAATTGCCCGATGGCCACATCACAGCGCGCCATGTGGAAGAGGTGCAGGCCGAGTTAAAAATCATTCTGGACCGCTGAGCCCACACCACACGGCGCGGATAATGCCGCCATGCAGTCGCTCTACGACATTCCGGCTCCGGCCAAACTCAACCTCTTCCTGCACATCACAGGGCGGCGCGCCGATGGCTACCACCTGCTGCAATCGGCCTTCATGCTGATCGACTGGTGCGACACCCTGCACTTTGAACTGCGTAGCGACGGCGTCATCAGCCGCGAAGACCTGAGCAGCCCTTTACCCGCTGAAGACTTGTGCACGCGTGCAGCCAAGGCCTTGCAGTCCGCCACAGACTGCACCCTGGGTGCACACATCGGCATCTTGAAATCGGTTCCGGCGCAAGCTGGCATGGGCGGCGGCTCGTCGGATGCGGCCTCCACCCTGCTGGCATTGAACCGCCTGTGGCGCTTGCAACTGCCGCTGGAAAAGCTAATGGCGATCGGCCTGAAACTGGGGGCCGATGTGCCCTTTTTTCTGAGCGGACGACACGGCTGGGTCGAGGGCATTGGCGAAAAAATTACTCCGTTAGAATTGCCCGCTGCCCGGTTGGTCGTGGTCAAGCCGGACGCCGGATTGGACACAAAATTGATTTTTTCTGACCCCGGGCTAAAACGTGACTCAGAGACTGCTATAATTTCAGGCTTCGCTGCAAACACTAAGACGTTCGGTCAAAATGACTTGCAAACCGTAGCCCAGAAGCTGTGCCCCGGCGTGACCCAAGCCCTAGAGTGGCTTGCAACACAAGGGCTAAACGGCAGAATGACTGGGTCGGGAAGTGCAGTGTTTGCGCACTTGTTGCATGCGATAGATTTGCAAAACGCACCGGCTGCGATGCAAGTTAGGTTGTGCAGTAGCTTGGATGTTCATCCCCTTTTGGGTTGGGCAAACAGCGATGGTTTATCGGTTGCTAGCGTTCGCTAGGAACCCGTGTAGGGGAGTCGCCAAGTTGGTTAAGGCACTGGATTTTGATTCCAGCATGCGAAGGTTCGAATCCTTCCTCCCCTGCCAAATCTGTTGTTGGACCTGAGTCCTTCAGCAGAATGCGCAAAGTTACTACGTAAACCTACACCTTTTCGCTGGAACAAAAATGCAGGCACCCACACCTCCCGATTTCATGGTTTTTACTGGCAATGCCAATCCTGGCATGGCCGCGTCGATCGCAGAGCACCTCGGCATTTCTTTAGGGGCAGCCACGGTAGGCCGTTTCTCCGATGGTGAAGTCACGGTCGAGATCAATCAAAACGTGCGTGCACGCGATGTGTTCGTGGTGCAAAGCACCTGCGCACCGACCAACGAAAACCTGATGGAACTGCTGATCATGGTGGATGCGCTCAAGCGCGCCTCAGCCGAACGCATCAGTGCCGTGATCCCCTATTTTGGTTATGCCCGTCAGGACCGCCGCCCACGCTCCACCCGCGTGCCGATCACGGCCAAGGTGGTGGCCAATATGTTGCAAGCCGTCGGTGTGGCCCGCGTCCTGACCATGGACTTGCACGCTGACCAGATCCAGGGCTTTTTTGACATCCCGGTGGACAATATTTATGCCTCCCCCGTGCTGCTGGGCGACTTGCGCCAGAAGAATTACGAAGACCTGATCGTGGTCTCGCCCGACGTCGGCGGCGTGGTGCGTGCCCGTGCGCTGGCCAAGCAACTGAACTGCGATCTGGCCATCATCGACAAGCGTCGCCCCCGCGCCAATGTGTCCGAAGTGATGCATGTGATCGGCGAGATTGACGGGCGCAACTGCGTCATCATGGACGACATGATTGACACCGCCGGCACCCTGGTCAAGGCCGCTGAAGTGCTCAAGGCACGCGGCGCCAAGAAGGTGTACGCCTACTGCACACACCCGATTTTTTCCGGTCCCGCCATCGAGCGCATTGCCAACGGCAGCGCACTCGATGAAGTCGTAGTGACCAACACCATTCCTCTGAGTGCTGCGGCAGCGCAGTGCCAGAAGATTCGCCAACTCACCGTGGCACCGCTGATCGCCGAAACGATCCCGCGTATTGCCAAGGGCGAGTCGGTCATGAGCCTGTTTTCCGATCAGGAAAACCTGTTCTGACCCAGGCAAAAGCAAACGCCGCT
>CANFIH010000075.1 GCA_947446855.1 Burkholderiales bacterium | reverse complement strand
GGGCTTATGGGCCAAAGGTCTTGCCGTCGGCTACCAGGCGCTGCAAGAGCGGTGCGGGTTGCCAGAATGACGCATCGTCCAGCGGGTTGAGCGCAAAGCGCTGCATGGCCTGCACCACGTTGAACAGGCCCAACTCGTCGGCGTACTGCAGCGGCCCGCCCCGGTGGGGCGGAAAGCCGTAGCCAAAGAGGTAGACGATGTCGATATCGCCGGCCTTGTTGGCAATGCCCTCTTCCAGAAGGTGCGCGGCCTCGTTCACCAGCGACAACACCAGCCGCTGCACAATTTCTTCGTCCGCAATCTTGCGCGGTGTGATGCCCAGTGCGGCGCGGTGCGCCTCCACCATGGCCACCACTTCGGCATTGGGAATGGCCTCGCGCTTGCCCGGCACATAGTCGTACCAGCCGGCACCGGTCTTCTGGCCAAAGCGGTCCTTCTCACACAACAGGTCAGCGGTCTTGCTGTACTTCATGCCGGGCCTTTCAACATAGCGGCGCTTGCGTATGGCCCAGCTGATGTCGTTGCCCGCCAAATCGCTCATGCGGAACGGCCCCATGGCCATGCCGAATCTTTCGACTGCCCGGTCCACCTGCGCCGGGGTGCAGCCCTCGTCCAGCAGAAAACCGGCTTGGCGCCCATATTGCTCGATCATGCGGTTGCCGATAAAGCCGTCGCACACGCCGGACACCACCGCCGTCTTCTTGATTTTTTTGGCAACCGCCATCACCGTGGCCATCACGTCCCGGGCGGTATGCTTGCCGCGCACCACTTCGAGCAGCTTCATGATGTTGGCCGGGCTGAAGAAGTGCAGGCCCACCACGTCCTGCGGGCGTTGCGTGAAGGCCGCAATGGCGTTCAGGTCCAGCGTGGAGGTGTTGGAGGCCAGGATCGCGCCGGGCTTCATCACCCGGTCCAGTTCCTTGAAGACAGCTTCTTTGACGCCGAGCTCTTCGAACACCGCCTCAATCACCAGATCGGCGTCTTTCAAGTCGTCGTAACGCAGCGTCGTGCTCAGAAGCGCCATGCGCTGTTCGTACTTGTCTGCCTTGAGCTTGCCCTTTTTGACCTGGGACTCGTAGTTCTTGCGCATGGTGGCGATGCCGCGGTCCAGCGCCTCCTGCTTCAATTCCAGCAACTTGACCGGTATACCGGCGTTCAGAAAGTTCATGGCAATGCCGCCGCCCATGGTGCCGGCACCAATCACGGCCACGGCTTTCACGGCGCGCTGCGGTGTGTCGGCAGGCACATCGGGGATCTTGGAGGCGGCCCTTTCGGCCAGGAACAGGTGGCGCAGCGCGCGGCTCTCGGAGGTCCACATCAGGTTGACGAAGATCTCGCGCTCGGCGGCCATACCCTCGTCAAACTTCTTTTGGGTGGCGATCTCCACCGCGTCCACACATTTGGCCGGCGCCGGGAAGTTCCTGGACATGCCTTTGACCATGTTGCGGGCGAACTGAAAATAGGCGTCGCCCTGCGGATGCTTAGCAGGCCAGTCGCGCACGCGTGGCAGCGGGCGCACGGCAGCCACTGAGCCTGCCAGGGCCAGGGCTTCTTCCAGCAGGCTGTCTTTGGACGCCGCCAATTTATCGAACAGCCTTTGCCCCGGCAACACGGCCAGCCTCTCACTGGGAATGGCCTCGCCGCTGACGATCATGTTCAGCGCCGGCTCCACGCCCAGTGCACGCGGCAGGCGCTGCGTGCCACCGGCACCCGGTATCAGACCAAGCTTGACTTCGGGCAGCGCCACGCTGGTTCCCGGTGCGGCAATGCGGTAGTGGCAACCCAGTGCCAACTCCAAGCCGCCGCCCATGGCCACGCTGTGCAGGGCGGCGATGACCGGTTTGGACGAGTTGTCCAGCAGGGCAACGAGGCTGTGCAGATTCGGCTCCTGAAAGGCCTTGGGGCTGCCGAATTCCGTAATGTCTGCCCCACCCGAGAAGGCCTTGCCCGCGCCGGTGATGACGATGGCCTGCACCCGGGCATCAGCCTGTGCTTGTGCCATTCCAGCCGCTACGGCGACACGGGTCGCCAGGCCCAGGCCGTTCACCGGCGGGTTGTCCAGGGTGATGACGGCGATGTCGCCGTGAACTTGGTAATGCGCGGTCATACGGTCTTTCTCAAAATAGAACGGTCGTTCTTTTTCATTGTAAAAGGCGGGTTTGGTTGAAATAGTTGTTTTGTCGCGGAAGTGACCTCGCTTTTTAACTCCCCCATTTTTAACTCCCCCATCCCCCCCGCCCCTTACCCCCCGTCGGGGTAAGGGGTGCCTGATGCGGACAGCCCATTTGGCCTTTGCGCGCCGAATAGGGAATCAATGACGAGGCGCTGCCACCTCTGTTGCGCGCTCGGGTCCCACGTCGGCAGTTCCGCGTAACGGATGAGCCATGCCATGCCAAACCAGGCCACGCCAGTCGTACCTAAAGCCGAGCCCTTCAAGCACCGAGCCGAAGCGAAGCATCGTAAAAACCGATCCCAGCAATGCCTTGGCCGAAGCGAGGTCACCAAATGGGCTGTCCGCTCCCGGCACCCCTTACCCCGGCGGGGGGTAAGGGGCGGGGGGGATGGGGGAGTGAAAAGCTGGGGGAGTTAAAAAATCAGGGCGCTAAAAAAAGCAAAAAAATCAAGCCACCGGCAACCGGTAATCCCGCAACATCTCCCGCAACTTGCTCTTTTGCATCTTGCCGGTTCCGCCTAAGGGAATCGCATCCACAAACACCACATCGTCCGGAATCTGCCACTTGGCCGTTTTACCCTCGTAGAACGCCAGCAAAGCCTCCCGAGACACCTCGGCACCCTGCTTCTTCATCACCGCAATGATGGGCCGCTCATCCCATTTGGGATGCTTGATGCCAATGCAGGCCGCCATCGCCACCGCCGGGTGCGCCATGGCGATGTTTTCTACATCGATCGAGCTGATCCACTCGCCGCCGGACTTGATCACATCCTTGCTGCGGTCGGTGATCTGCATATAACCGTCGGCATCAATCGTGGCCACATCGCCCGTGGGGAACCAGCCATCCACCAGGGGGGAGCCGCCCTCGCCCTTGTAATACTCGGCTATGACCCAGGGGCCCCGGACCAGCAGGTCACCAAAGGTCACGCCGTCCCAGGGCAACTCCTTGCCTTCACCGTCCACGATTTTCATGTCCACACCGTAAATGCTGCGTCCCTGCTTGATGCGCACGTTCAACTTGTCCTGCGCACCGAGCGCTTGGTGCTTGTTCTTCAGGGTGCAAACGGTTCCCAGGGGGGACATTTCCGTCATGCCCCAGGCGTGGATGACCTCCACGCCATAGGTATCACTGAAGCTGCTGATCATGGTCGGCGGGCAGGCCGAGCCGCCAATGACGGTGCGTTTGAGTGTGGAAAAGCGCAGATTGCTGGCCTGCATATGCGAGAGCAGCATTTGCCAGACCGTGGGCACACCGGCCGCAAAATTCACCTTCTCGGACTCCATCAGCTCATAAATCGATTTGCCGTCCATGGCCGGCCCCGGGAAGACCAGCTTGGCACCGATCATCACTGCGGAATACGGCAGCCCCCAGGCATTCACATGGAACATGGGTACCACCGGCAGAATGCAGTCGCGCGCACTGACATTGAGCCCATCCGGCAGTGCACCCGACATGCCGTGCAGCACGGTGGAACGGTGGCTGTACAGCACGGCCTTGGGATTGCCCGTGGTGCCGCTGGTGTAACACATGCTGGAGGCACAGTTTTCATCAAAATCCGGCCACTCGTAAGCGCTGCTTTCGGTACCAATCCAGGCCTCGTAACTCATCAGGCCGGGTATGCCGCTGTCACCGGGCAGCTTGCTTTCATCGCACAGGACAACAAAGTGCTTGATGGTGGTGCAACGGCCATGCACCACCTGCACGATGGGCAGGAAGCTGAGGTCAAAGCAGAGCACCTGGTCTTCAGCGTGGTTGGCGATCCAGACGATCTGGTCGGGATGCAGGCGGGGGTTCAGCGTATGAATGACCCGGCCTGAGCCGCTCACGCCGAAATACAGCTCCAGATGCCGGTAGCCATTCCAGGCCAGGGTTGCTACGCGGTCGCCAAAACCAAGGTTCCAGCGGTCCAGTGCATGGGCCACCTGGCGCGATCGCGCCGCGATCTGTTGGTAGGTGGAGCGATGGATATCGCCCTCCACGCGGCGCGACACCACTTCCACCTCCCCATGGTGCCGTTCGGCAAAATCAATCAGGGACGAAATGAGCAGCTGCTGACTCTGCATTAATCCAAGCATGGGTATGTCTCCTGCATTTTGATAATTTTTGCCACCGCACCGTGCCCGTGCAAGATCCTGAGGTGAGCGCATAGTACCTGTTGCAAGGCCCCGGAAGTACAGGGATATCGCCTACTAAGGGACAATCCCGATATGAGTTCCCAAGACGCTTACGCTATCCCATTCGCCCCCGATCTGGCGTGGCAACACAGCTTTGCCGAACTGGGTGAGCGCTTCTCGGTGCCCATGCAGGCCACCCCCCTGCCTGCGCCCTATTGGGTCGGGCAAAGTCTGGCGCTGGGCCGGGAGTTGGGGCTGGCACCCGGCTGGGCAGAGTCCGAAGACTGGTTGCAGGCACTCTGCGGCAACGCCGAAATGCCGGGCAGCAGGTTGCTGTCTTCGGTGTACAGCGGGCACCAGTTTGGCGTCTGGGCCGGCCAGCTGGGCGACGGCCGCGCGATTTTGCTGGGGGAAGCCCACGGCATGGAGTGGCAGCTCAAGGGCGCCGGGAAGACCCCCTTTTCACGCATGGGCGATGGTCGTGCCGTCTTACGCAGCAGCATCCGGGAATTTCTGTGCAGCGAGGCCATGCAAGGTTTGCGCGTCCCCACCACCCGTGCCCTGTGCGTGACAGGCTCTGACGCACCGGTGCGCCGCGAAACCATGGAAACCGCCGCCGTGGTCACCCGGCTGGCGCCCAGTTTCGTGCGTTTCGGGCATTTTGAACACTTCTGCCACCACGGCTTGCATGACGAGCTCAAAGCGCTGGCGGATTACGTCATCGCCCGCCATTACCCGGAGTGCCTTGACAGCGCGCTGTGGGGCGGCAACCCGTATGTCGCGTTCCTGGCCGCCGTCACCGAGCGTACCGCGCACATGGTGGCGCACTGGCAATCCGTGGGCTTTTGCCACGGTGTCATGAATACCGACAACATGAGCATTCTGGGCTTGACGATTGACTACGGACCGTTCCAGTTTCTGGACGGCTACGATCCAAGCCATGTCTGTAACCACTCCGATCACCAGGGCCGTTACGCCTTCCACAAGCAGCCGAACGTGGCCTACTGGAATTTGTATTGTCTGGGCCAGGCCCTGCTACCGCTGATTGAGGAGCAGGACCAGGCCATCGCCGCGCTGGAAACGTTCAAGACCCAGTTCCCGCAAGCCATGGCGCAGCGCTTTGCCGCCAAGCTGGGTTTGCCACCGGGCACGCTGCCACCCCCTTCCCTGGTGGAAGACATTCTCAAACTGCTGGCCGCAGAAGCCGTGGACTTCACTATCTTCTGGCGCCGGCTGAGCCACTGGGTGCGCCTGCAGGACCCGGCTGATGCCTCGGTGCGGGACTTGTTTTTGGACCACACCGGCATTGATGCCTGGCTGGCCGCATTGGGGGCCCTGCATCAGGCCGCTGGCCGCGCCGACGCTGCCACACGCATGCTGGCGGCCAATCCCAAATACGTGCTGCGTAACCACCTGGGCGAACTCGCGATCCGGGCCGCACGGCTAAAAGACTACAGCCAGGTAGCCGCATTGCTGGAAGTGTTGCAAGCCCCATTCGATGAGCATCCACAATACGAGTCCTTCGCCGGCTTTGCGCCGGACTGGGCCCGTGGCATCGAGATCAGCTGCAGTTCCTGAGCCCTAACAACGAAATACCGCTATGACCTACAAAATTGAGAAGACCGCTGATGAGTGGAAAGCGCTGCTGGCGAGCAAGAATGCCGAGCCGCTGGCTTTTGACGTGACCCGCCGCGAGGCCACCGAGCGCGCCTACACCGGGCGCCTGGAGAGCAACAAGGCCAGCGGCATTTACCGCTGCATCTGCTGTGACAAGCCGCTGTTTTCGTCAGCCGCCAAATACGAATCCGGCTCCGGCTGGCCCAGCTACTTCCAGCCGCTGGACGCGCAAGCGGTGGGCACCAAGGTGGACGGCCTGCTGTGGATGAAGCGCACCGAAGTGCATTGCGCCGATTGCGGCGCGCATCTGGGCCATGTGTTTGAAGACGGTCCGGCGCCCACCGGCCTGCGTTATTGCATGAACTCGGCTTCGCTACACTTCGTGCCTGAATGAAAACACTTTTAGACTTCCTGCCCTTTGTCCTCTTTTTCGGGGCCTTCAAACTTTTTGACATCTATGTGGGAACCGCGGTCCTGATGGCCGCCACCGCTTTGCAGATGGCGGTTGTGTACAAGATGGATGGCCGCTTGCAGGCCATGCACAAAATCACGCTGGCACTGGTGCTGGTGTTCGGCACCCTGACCCTGGTCCTGCACGACGAGCGCTTTATCAAGTGGAAGCCGACGGTGCTGTATGCCGCTATGGCCCTGGCATTGGCGGTGTCGCTTTGGCTGCTGCGAAAAAATGTGCTGAAGATGCTGCTGGGCGCCCAGTTGGAACTGCCTGAACGGGTCTGGCACCGGCTCAACATTGCGTGGATCTTCTACACCCTGTTCATGTCTGCGGTGAATGCCTATGTGGTGCTGAACTACAGCACCGCAGACTGGGTGAGCTTCAAGGTGTGGGGGTACGTGTTCCCGCTGACCTTCCTGATTGCCCAGGGTTTGTACATCGCGCCCCATCTCAAGGGTGACGAGGTGCCTAAGGACGGGGCCTCGCAATGAGCACAGCGGTCATCATCAGCGCGCACCACATGGATGTCTGCCTGCGCCAGCGCTTGAGCCCGAGCACGCTGGAGGTGTTGGACGAAAGCGCCCAGCACGCCGGCCATGCCGGAGCCAACAGCAGTGGTGCCGGCACCCACTTCCGGGTGCGCATTGCTTCTCCTTTTTTTACCGGCAAGAGCCGCGTGGCACGCCATCGGCTTGTGTATGATGCGCTGCAAGAATTCATGGCTGCGGGAGTACACGCTTTGGCCATTGAAACCCTCGATTGATCACAAGGAAACCCTAATGAAGAAGCACATCCTGTCTGCCATGGCCCTTGCGGCTTGTGTAGGTTCTCTGTCCGGTGCCGCAGTGGCGCAAAACGTGGCTATCGTCAATGGCGTGGCTATCTCCAAAGACCGTGTAGAAGCGCTGGCCCAGCAAGTAGCGCGCTCCGGCCGTCAGGTCACCCCGGAAATGCAAGGGCAGTTGAAGGACGAAGTGATCGCCCGTGAAATTTTTGCCCAGGAAGCCCACAACAAGGGTCTGGACGCTACGGAAGATTACAAGAACCAGATCGAACTGACCAAGCAGTCCATCCTGATCCGCGAACTGTTTACCGAATACCAAAAAGCCAACCCGGTGAGCGACGCCGACATCAAGGCCGAGTACGACAAGTTTGCTGCCGCCAATGCCGGCAAGGAATACAAGGCCCGCCACATTCTGGTGGAAAAAGAAGCCGAAGCACTGGACATCATCGCCAAGGTGAAGAAGGGTGCCAAGTTTGAAGACCTGGCCAAGAAGATGTCCAAGGACCCGGGTTCCGGCGCCAAGGGCGGCGATCTGGACTGGGCTAATCCGGGCAACTACGTCAAGGAATTCTCCGAAGCGCTGGTAGGCCTGCAAAAGGGCAAGATGACCGAAACCCCGGTCAAGAGCCAGTTCGGCTACCACGTCATCCGCCTGGATGACGTGCGCGATGCCCAACTGCCGAAGTTCGACGATGTGAAGCCCCAGATTTCGCAGCAGCTGCTGCAGCAGAAGATGGGCAAGTACCAGGAAGAACTGCGCGCCAAGGCCAAGGTCGAATAAGGCGTTCTCCACGCAATAGGAAAACGCGGCTTCGGCCGCGTTTTTTTTTGGCCGACTGGCGGCTCTATCGCGTGCAAAGCTGATGCACGTCAACCGGGCTTTCCGTGTTTGGCGCACCTAGCGGCCGTACACTTACCGAAGGTGTTGCACACCCATTCCGCAGACGGCAACCCGAGGGGCGGAACATGTCGCAATGCGTTTTTTATAGATTGAGAGACCTTCCGTATGTCCACAACCATCCCCGCAACCCTTATTCCCGGCGACGGCATTGGCCCGGAAATCATGGACGCCACCCTGGCCGCACTGGATGCGCTGGGCGCTCCGTTTGAGTGGGATAGCCAGATTGCGGGACTGGGCGGCGTTCAACTGGCCGGTGACCCGCTGCCGCAAGCCACACTGGACAGCATCCGCCGCACGCGGCTGGCACTCAAGGGCCCGCTGGAGACACCTACCGGCGGAGGCTACCGCTCCAGCAACGTGCGTCTGCGCGAGGAGTTTCAGCTGTATGCCAATCTGCGCCCGGCGCTGACCATCGTTCCTGGTGGGCGTTTTGACAAGATCAACCTGGTGGTGGTGCGTGAAAACCTCGAAGGGCTCTACATCGGACACGAGCATTACGTCAAGATCGACAACGACCCGCACGCCGTGGCCATGGCCACCGGCATCAACACCCGCGCCGGCAGCCGCCGTCTGCTGAAATTTGCGTTTGACCATGCCGTGTCCACCGGGCGCAAAAAGGTCACCATCGTGCACAAGGCCAACATCATGAAGGCGCTGACCGGCATCTTCCTGGAAACCGGGCTGGACCTGTACGAGGCCGAATACAAGGGCAAGTTTGAGCTCGATACCGTCATCATCGACGCTTGCGCCATGAAGCTGGTGCTCAACCCCTGGCAGTTTGACATGCTGGTGACTACCAATCTGTTCGGCGACATCCTGTCCGACCTGGTGGCGGGCCTGGTGGGCGGCCTGGGCATGGCGCCGGGTGCCAACATCGGTGCCGATGCGGCCATCTTTGAAGCGGTGCATGGCTCGGCGCCGGATATTGCCGGCAAGGGCATTGCCAACCCAACCGCCCTCATGCTGGCGGCCGCCATGATGCTGGACCACTGCCAGCTCACCGACAAAGCCACGCGCCTGCGCAAGGCGATTGACGACACGCTGAACATCGATCTGGTGCGCACCGGCGATCTGGGCGGCAAGGCCGGTACGGCTGACTTCACCAAGGCCCTGGTCAGCCGCATCGTCAACGGCTAAATCAGCGCGGGCTGCGGCCCGCCTTGCGAACTATCAAGTGCATCTTGTCCGGCCTGGCCACACTGGCCGGCGATATGGCACGATGGCTCAACCAAAACAACACGCTCGCGCTGGTCGCACTGCTGGCCCTGTGGCGTCTGTACCTCTCAGCGGGGCTGCAACTACACCCCGATGAAGCCTATTACTGGCTGTGGTCGCGCCACCTGGATACCGGCTACTTTGATCACCCTCCGATGGTGGCCTATTTCATCCGGCTCAGCACCCTGCTTTCGAATGCCGAGCTCTGGGTGCGACTGAGCGCGCTACTGGTGTCGCTGACGGTCAGTGCGCTTTTGTGGCGACTGGCCATGCAACTCTTCGGCAGAGAGGCGGTTGCCGCCGGCAGCGTCATGCTGTTCAACGCTTACCCACTCACCATGCTGGGTACCTTGTTGATCACCCCCGACGTGCCGGTATTGGTATTCTGGTCACTCAGCGTGTACCTGTTCTGGCAGCTTATGCAGCGTGGACAGGTCTGGCTGTGGTACCTGCTGGGCCTGAGCTTCGGGTTGGCGCTGCTCTCCAAATACACCGCGATTTTGCTGCTGCCCTGCTTTCTGCTGTATTTGCTGCTCACACCGGATCGCCGTTGGCTCAGGACGGTGCACCCCTATCTGGCGCTGTTGCTGGGCTTCGCCTGCTTCCTGCCGGTGTTGTGGTGGAACAGCCGCAATGGCTGGATCTCCTTCGTGTTTCAGTTCAGGAACGGCCTGGGGGGTGAGGAGTTGCGCGTCGGCAACGTCGCGGAGTACAGCGCGGGCCAAATGCTGATTGTCGGCCCGCTGGTGTGGTTGACAGGCTGGGTTGCCGCCTGGGACGCCTGGCGCCGCCGTGACCGGCAATCCTTGCTGCTGGTCTGTACCTCGGTGCCCGTGATTGTGTTTTTTGCGCTGTCTTCGTTGCGCAAAGCGGCGGGGCCGAACTGGCCCGCCTGTGCTTATTTTTCTTTCAGTATTTTGGTCAGTCACTATGCGCTTGAAGGCTTTTCGCGTGTGCGTCGGCCCCTGTGGTGGGTGTCTCTGGCCTCCACGCTGGCACTGGCGCTGCTTGCCACCGTGCATGCGCGCTTCAGCATCCTGCCGCTGCAACGCTACGCACCGGACCTGGCCACCGCCGATGCCACCAACGCTTTTCATGGCTGGCGGGAACTGGGCGCGGAGTTGAAAAACCTGCCCTCTCCTCACGTGGCAGTGACGCCGTCCCATCAACTGAGCGCCGAGATCGTCTACTACACCGATTCAGCCGTTGCCGCGCACACGGCGCAGGCCTCACGGCCCAGTCAGTTCAACATCCTGGGCTTGTCCGGCGATGGTGCTGGCCAAGCACCCCTGTATATATGGACCGATGGTGACTTTGCCGACCCCGAACACAGCTACTTTGCAGTGTCCGGCCGCAGCCAGCGCCTGAGTACCTACCGCGCGGGCCACGTGGTGCGCAACTACTACCTCGCGCCGGGCCGTACGAACGCGCAGCAAACCGCATCCATCTCGACCACGTCCCCACCCTAACTCGCCAGTGGCTGGGATAATCCAGCCATGTCCTTGCAGAACTACCAACTGGAATTACTCGCCCCGGCACGCAACCTGGAGATCGGCCTGGAGGCCGTCAACCACGGGGCCGATGCGGTTTATATCGGCGGGCCGTCTTTTGGCGCACGCTCCAGCGCCGACAACAGCGTGTCCGACATCGGCACACTCGCTGCTTACGCCCACCGCTTCAACAGCCGCATCTTCGTCACCATGAACACCATCCTGCGCGATGACGAGCTCGAAGGTGCGCGCAAGCTGGCCTGGCAGTTGTATGACGCCGGTGTGGACGCGCTGATCGTGCAGGACATGGGCCTGCTGGAAATCGACCTGCCGCCCATCCAGCTGCACGCCAGCACCCAGACCGATATCCGCACGCCCGAAAAGGCGCGCTTTTTGCAGGATGCGGGCCTGTCGCAAATCGTGCTGGCACGGGAGCTCACCCTGCGTGAAATTGCCGCCATCCGCACCGCCACCGACCCCGCGCGCTGCACCCTCGAGTTTTTTGTGCACGGCGCCCTGTGCGTGGCCTACAGCGGCCAGTGCTACATCAGTGCGGCGCACACCGGGCGCAGCGCCAACCGCGGCGAATGCAGCCAGGCCTGCCGCCTGCCCTACCAGGTAGTGGATGCCAAGGGCCGCTTTGTGGCGCATGACAAACACGTGCTCTCCATGAAAGACAACAACCAGAGCGAGAACCTGGCCGCGCTGGTGGACGCCGGCGTGCGCAGCTTCAAGATCGAGGGGCGCTACAAGGACATGGGCTATGTGAAGAACATCACGGCGCACTACCGCAAGCTGCTGGACGAACTGATCGAAGAGCGCCAGAGCTCCGACCAACCGCTGGCCCGCTCCAGCAGCGGCATGACCACCTTCAGCTTCACACCCGACCCGGACCAGAACTTCAACCGCGAATTCACCGATTACTTTGTCAATGGCCGCCAGGACACGATTGGCGCCTTTGACAGCCCCAAGAACCCGGGCCAGCCGATCGGCTACGTCACCCAGGTCGGGCCGAACTGGGTCGAGCTGCAGTTGGACGAAAAAAGTGACACCCTGCACAACGGCGACGGCCTGTGCTACTACGACCTGCAAAAAGAGCTGGTGGGCCTGGCGGTGAACCGTGCCGAGGTGCAGAGCGCGGCCAAAGGCAAGTGGCGCATATTCCCGAAGGACGCGGTCGCCGGACTGAAGGATTTGCGCAAAGGCACGCAAGTGAACCGCAACCGCGACGTGCACTGGACCCGCACGCTGGAGAAGAAATCCAGCGACCGGCGCATCGGCGTCTGGCTGGCGCTGGAGGAAACCGGGCGCGCCATGGCGCTGACCCTGACCGATGAGGACGGGCACAGCGCCCAGGCCCATGGCGCCTTGCAACGCCAGCTGTCCCATGACGCCGCCACCTCACTGGATACCCTGCGCGAGCAACTCAGCCGCATGGGCAACACGATTTTTCAGGCGCTGGATGTGCGCGTGACTTTCAGCCAGCCCTGGTTTGTGCCTGCCTCCGCCCTCAACGCGCTGCGGCGCGAGGCCGTGGATTCGCTGGAAGCGGCGCGGGCCAAGGCCTTTGTCCGCCTGCCCCGCGCCCAACCGGTGGAGCCGCCTGTGCCCTTCCCCGAAGACACACTCAGCTACCTGGGCAATGTGTTCAACCAGGCCGCGCACCGCTTTTATGCCAAGCATGGTGTCAAGGTGATTGCCCCGGCCTACGAGGCCATGGAAGAGCTGGGCGAGGTCAGCCTCATGATCACCAAGCACTGCGTGCGCTTCTCGTTAAGCCTGTGCCCCAAACAGGCCAAGGGCGTGACCGGTGTGCAGGGCCAGGTCAAGGCTGAGCCGCTGCAACTGATCAACGGCAAGGAAAAACTCACCCTGCGCTTTGACTGCAAACCCTGCGAGATGCATGTGGTGGGCAAAGCCAAGACCGCCGTTGCGCGCCAGACGCGGGAAGAACTGGCCCAAGCCGCGCAAGGCCAGCCCGTCACTTTTTATCCGCACCGCCCGCATCGCGAATTCGGTCACTGAGCCCGCCACACCGCGTGCCGGGGCCGGGGCTTGTATAGCGCGGTCGCCGGCTAAGGTGTGGCGGTGCTGGCATGGGCCAGCCCGGACTCGCTCACGTCGATGGTCAACTCAAAAGCGCGGGCCAAGGTCGGGTTCACGTTCAGGAATTGGATGACGCTGGCGTTGGTCAGCGCGATGACGCGGGTTTCACAGTCGGCACGCAAATCCACACTGGCCGGCACATTGGTCAGAAAGGAGCGGCTGACAAAAAATTCGCCCGGCCCGTAGTGCTGCAGAACATGGCGTGCTTCGCCGCTGCCTTGGGAGGCACTCAGGCGCCCGGACACCACCAGGAACAAGCGGTTGAAGGCCTGTCCGACCTGCAGCAGCAGCTCATCCGTGTCGTACAGCTCAGGCTTGGCCTGTGCCGCCAGCGTGCCAAAGTCCTGCGCACCCGACAGAAAGACGCCGGTGCCCTGCAACGCAGCGGCAATCTCACTGGCGGGCAGGGTTGGCAGGCTGTTGTCCTGGTAACGCAGGTTGGCCGCTCCGGCCTGCGTCAAGCCTTCCCTGGCGCAGATGTACCAGAGCTTGCTCAGGAACTCGGTGGTGGCCTGCTCGCCGACTTCGCGGTCGTGGGTATGGATGGTGACCTCATACACCATGCCCTTGTCGCCCACCTCCATGAGGTCGATATCGTGCACCGGGTCGCGCAGAATGCAGTCCACAGACAGCACGGCTTTTTCAATGGCGGCCATGACGCGGGCCGGCGGGCTGCCGTAGCTGAATGCCACGTGGATGTTCTGACCAAATACGCGCGTGGCCGAGGACAGCACCGTAAACTTGGCCTTGGACAGCTCCGAATTGGGGATCACGATCAGGTGGTTGTCGTCCAGGGTTTCGACCGTCACGGAACGCCAGTCCATGCGCACGATGCGCCCGGAGGCCTCGCCAAATTCGATCCAGTCACCCTCTTTGAAGTGCCGCCCCGACATCAGGGACACGCCGGCAAAAAGGCCGGACAAGGTGTCCTGCAAGGCCAGCCCCAGTACCACCGAGCCAACGCCCAGCGCGGCCAGCAGGCCCCCCAGATCGACTTCCCATATTTCCGAGGCCACAAAGGCAGACGCCACCAGCACCAGGAACAGGCGCACCAGGTCCAGCATCAGGGCCGGTGTGCGCTGCACCCAGTCGCCACTGAAAGCGCCGGAGCGCATCACCACGTTGAGCGCAAACAGCAGCGCATTGATGACCGATATCGCCAGCACGCTCAACAGCAGCTTGAACATGGCGGCATCGGTGGCCATCAAGGCCACCCGGCTCACCAAAATGTAGATGGCCGTCAAGGGCAGCACCGACACCTGCAGCAGGTTGCACAGGGACGCCACTGCCGGCTGCGACAGGCGCAGCGCCCGCTGCAGTTCCACCAGCAGCAAGGCCAGCAGCGGGTAGCCCAGGACGACCGCGGTCGACCAGAGCAACACCGGATCGGTCAGACTGTCGCTCATGGCGCGGCTCCGGGCTTGGGCGCGGGCAGCAGCGCCAGGGCCATGGCTTCGCTCATCTGCAGACCGGGCTCCACCTTGGTAAGTGCCAGGCGCCGTGCTTCAGAGACGCACTCGCCCAGAATTTCGTAGACAAAGCGCTTGCGTCCCACAATGCCCGCATCCACTTCACCCTGCGTCAGGCCAATGCGCAGGGTCAGCGCAAGACCCTTGGCTTCGTTGAAGCGGCGCACCGCCACCAGCAGGTCTTCGGCAAAAGCCGCCGCGCGTTGGCGGTGGTCCAGACGGGGCGTGGACAGGCCACAGGCGGCCAGATAGGCGTCGCCAATCGTCTTGACCTTTTCCACACCATGGCGCTCGGCCGCGTCATCGAAGAGGTCAATCAGCTCATTCATGATCTGGATGGTGCCGCCCGCTGTGGTGTTGCGCTGCACCTGGTCCAGCCCGCCAAGCACGCCGTACACAATGCTGACGTCCTTGAAGGTCTCGGCCACCATGATTTCTCCGCCGTTGAAGCGATCGGCCACCTGGTCGGGCAGCACGTTGCGCAGCAGCTTTTCATATTGGGCGGTCTTGGCCTCAATCACCGTGTTGCGGCGGACCATTTCCGACAGCATGCCGTTGAAGGCCGTGCCCAGGTTGGCGAATTCGTCATCGCCTTTGACGGCAACCCGGAATTGCGTCTCACCGCTTTTCAGGCGTTCCACGCCCTCCTGCAGCCGCATCAACGGGCGCACAAAGGTGCGTGCCGAAAGCAACGCAAAGACTGTGATCAGCACCGCGATGCCACCCGTGGCCAGCAGAATCACCTGCCTTAACTCGTGCAGCGGGCCCAGCGCCTCGGCCACATCCTTTTCGGCAATGATGGCCCAGCGGTGACCGCCAAAATCCAGCGGCGCATAGGCCGACAGCACATCCACGCCGCGGTAGTCATGCAGCGCTGCGGAGCCGGTCTCGCCGGCAATGGCCTGCTCCACCGCATCGGTCTCGTACTTTTGGTTCAGGATGTTGTGTCCGCTGGACTCAATGGCCAAGCGCACGTCCTTGGGCACACCCAGGTGCTCCAGCGAATCCAGATAGCCCTTGCGGTCTTCAACCAGAAAACGGCTGTCGGTGCGCGCCTTGCCGTCACGGCCCACCAGATAAACCTCACCCGTTTTGCCCAGACCCTCGTTGGCCCAATTGCCCGACGAGGTCAGGGCGGCGTTCAAGGCATCAATGGACACCTGCCCTGCCACAATGCCCACGCGTTGGCCGCCCTCGTACACCGGCGCCGCCAGAAAGGCCGAAGGTGCCCCGTAGGATGCTGCATAGGCTTCAAAGTCAACGAAGACCACGCCTTTGGCCGCAGCCGGCGCGTCCCGCACGGCACGGAAGGCCTTGGCCAGAACCGACTCGCGGTAGGGCCCGGTTTGCAGATTGGTCGCAAAGTCAGGCTCCTTTTGCACGGTGTACAAAATCTGCCCGGTGCGATCGTCGATCAGGAACAGGTCGTACATCTGCATGGTGTTCATCATGCGTGCGAACAGGCCGTGAAAGCGCTGGTGCGCCTGGTCGTAAGCGCTGCGCGCAGTACCTGAAGGCGCGCTCTCATCGGGCACATCGAGCAACAGTTTCTTGCCCACCGGGTTGGGGTTGGCAACCATGTAGCGGTGCTGCAGGCTGGCACCTGCGGCCGCGGGCATCAGGTCGGCAAGCTTGAGGGGGGCATCGGTTTGCGGCATGCGCTTGATCACTTCGGCCTGGTAATACTCGGCCAGCGCGCGCGACTCCTTGTCTGCCAGGGTGCCCTTCTCGGCATCAAAACCGGCCCGGAATGCAGCAAAAGCAGCGGGCAGTTGGCCCTGGGCTGCAAAGACAGCGAAGATGCGCTCCTGCCCGTCCAGGTAGCGCAGGATATCGCTCTTCTTGGTGTCGCGAATGGCGATCAGCTGCTCCCAGATGGCACCGCGTAGCGCCGTATTGGCCCGCGTGTAGCTCAGAAAGCTCAATGACAGTGCGGCTGTCAAGCCACTGATCATCAACAAGAGCAGCAGCTTGGAACGCACAGACATTCTGTTCGCCATGATTTTTTCCTTTATGTATTTCCGGAGGTGCCCGCGCTCAGCCACTGCGCTGTGCGATGCACCGCTCTCCCGGTGAAGACTTGACCCGTGAAAGCCAAAAATTGACGGCATTTTAGATTGGATTTATCAAATCGAGCTGCGCGCGCAGCTTTGTTTTCCGGGGCGTGCATTGCGAATTCTCAAGTCGCACACGCGCTCACTGCCCAGAATGAAAAATGCCTGCCGGTACCGATGTGGTGCGCAGGGGCGAAAAAAAAGGAACCCCATGGCCGCGAGTGATAGCAGCGACAAATTCAGCGAGGACAATCTTTTTTACGACGGTGCGTCCCGCATCGTCCATGCCGAGGCCGCGCACCTGCGGGAATGGCGGGGACGGGAACCCCGCGTGGGCCTGGCGCTGTCGGGTGGCGGCATACGCTCGGCCAGCTTCTGTCTCGGGGTGCTCCAGGCGCTGGCCTACCGCCGGGCGCTGCCGCAGGTGGACTACCTGTCCACCGTGTCGGGCGGCGGCTACATCGGGGTGTCACTGTCGTTCCTGCTGCACCAGTCAAGCTTGGGCACTGTGCCGGCCGACCTCAAGGAGGTCCCGAAGTTTGATGTGTCGCGGGAGAATTTTCCGTATGTTTCTTACCCCATGGTCGGCGTGGGCAGTACCGTGTCTGAGGCCCCGGGCGTGCCGGCACCGGAGCACCTTCGCCAGCATGAAAACTTCAAAGGCCGTCTGCTGCGCCGCCTGCGCCAGAGTGCCAATTACCTGGTTCCCGGCAAAGGCCTGACGCTGCTGTCGCTGGTGGGCGTGGTGCTGCGCAATCTGACCAGCAGTTTGCTGGTCCACGTGGCGCTGCTGGTGGTCCTGTTCCAGGTGCTGCTGCTCAAGGGCTGGTTCACTTTCGCGCTCCATCCGCAGCCTGCTTCCTCTGCTGCACCTGCCGAGGTGCTGAATCTGCCGGCGGGCAATCCCGTCCTGCGCCTGGCGGGCTGGGTCTTTGGGGTGTACGGCTTGCTGTCCGTGTTGTACATCGTGTTCACGCGCGCGTCCGAGCGCATGGAGCGGCGGGGCCGCCGTTCCTCGTATGGTCTGCGGCGCGGCTACGAGGTGGCGGTGCATTACCTGTTTGTTGTCTGCATCGCTTGTCTGGTGCTGGGCGGCCTGCCCTGGTTGTACGAGTTGCTGGCCGGGCTGCACCTCACCCACCTGCAGGGCTGGTTGCAATGGCTGAACAAGGACGACAAGAGCAATCCGGTGGCAGCCGGCGTGGTGGCCACGCTGGTGGGCATCATCGGCAATGTGTGGGGCTTCGTGCAGTCGCGCAGCCGCGACACACACCGCATTCCCACGGGCTTGCTGCTGGGCGCAGGTTCGGTATTGCTGGCCTTGGGTTTGCTGCTGCTGGTGTACATGTTGACCGGTTGGCTGCATGTAAACCATGTGCTGGCTGGCGACATGGCCCACTTTGTGCCGGGTGTCGAAAAAGGTGTTGTGGTGTTCGGTGGCGATACGGGTATTTTTGTGCTGGCCGGCTGCGTGCTGGTGCTGTTTGGCTGGTGGCCGGAGGCCAATTACCTCTCGCTGCACCGTT
>CANFIH010000074.1 GCA_947446855.1 Burkholderiales bacterium | reverse complement strand
TGCGGTCGACCGTCCAGGGAGAGTCGTGCGGCAGTACGACCAAGCCAGGTGGCCGCCCCGTATGGGGAGGACGCCAATGGCGCTGCCCAGCAAGCTGGGTTGTCGCGCGCCGCGAGGCGCAAAGACGGGCGCTGCGCACAGCATGTGCGCCAAAGGGGAAAACGCCCTAGCGTTTAGGGATTGCTTGCCCACGCGTCCAGCGTGGGTGCGGTCTGCAAGCCGCACAATCCCGGCCCCTGCTGCCGTTGCAGCGAGTCCACTCGATGCATCGGCTCGTGTATGGCGCTCGTAGATGGACTTTCAACGAAAGGCTCTACGAGAGGATATCGACGATCCGATCAAAATTTCGCTACCGCCACCGGACGGCGCGACCCATTTTGGTCAGGGGTTGGTGCGCGATGCGAGGATGTAATCCGATGCCCTCGCAGCCTGACTGGCAGCGGTAAAAATTGCAGATTTGTCCGCCTTAAGGCATTTGATCCATCCATCCAGATAGCTGGCGTGGTTCTCAATCGTGCCGTCCACCATGCCCAAAAAACCCATGCTGAACGCTGCCGACAGCTCGGCCACCAATTCCTCCATAGCATAGACATCGTCGCCAAAACGCTTTCCAAACGTGCGATTCAACCTTGACTCACTCCCTGTCCAGTGCGCCAATTCATGCAATGCCGTGGCGTAGTAATTCACTTCACTGGTGAAATGCTCCCGGTTTGGCAGGCAGATTTCGTCTCGGCTTGGCACATAAAACGCGCCGTCGAAGCCATGACGAATTGTCGCGCCGGTCTTGGCTAGTACCTGCTCCGCTTCCGATACCGGGCAAAATTCTTGCGATGCTGCTGATACGGTCAATGCTGCGCCAGGCAACCCGTCAATCTGCGCGGCATTAAATAGCCAAAACGGTTTGGCCATGGGATAGAAAGTTTCGTCCTGTCCGTCGTCAGACTCTTTTTTGATCTTGTCAAAAAAAACGCACATCACGGATCTTTCACCCTTGCGGACTTGTGCGCCCATGGATTCGGCTTGCTTATAGGTGAGCCAAAGATTCGAGCTGTAACCTCGTTCGGCGGCCTCGGACCATAGCAACAGCACATTGATTCCCCGGTACGGTTCCTGTGTTTTTGCGTTGCGTGGCAAGCCCTGACCCGCGTGGGTATTCTGGTCCAGCGTGGCCTGCCCTTGGCGGTGCCAGCTTCCAAGATGCTGATAATTTTGTCGGTGATGGTTTGACGAATGCACATGCTGAGCCCCTTTGAAGTTGAGTTCGGAGAGCTTCAAAAAGTGACCCTCTCGCTCGGCTCTCGGCGTCTTCCACTGGGGGAACGGATAGGGGGAGAGTCCCCGCCAGCGGGGCGGGGATTAGGGGTGGGGTGCTTTTGGAAATGAAAAACAGGCCTTCAAGCCCGTTGTCTGTCACCCCCACCAAGTCCCCGGCATAACTGTTCGGGCGCTTGGTGGGGGTGAAGGGCTTGATGGCCTGTTTTGGTATTCGCCAGCGCCGCCGTTCCGAAACTGGCGTGCCACCAAGCAACGCGACTGGCACGATAGTTTTTAGGCGGGACTGGCGGAAAGTCTGCCCCTTCGAGCCGGTAACGGTTCGGATACATTGGGGGATGGGCAAATAGCATGCGCCAGGGGGGCGGCGGCAGCCCCGCGAGTTGACAAGTGACCAAGCCTAAAGGCCGAGACCCAAGGCTCGATTTACGCCGGGCACGGTCGGCGAAAGCGCCGATGGCACAAATTAGGAATTTTTCATCTAAGAATCTTCGCCGGACAGTGAAAAGCAATCCCCTCCTCAATTGGCCGCAAAAATTACCAGAATGGCAAACAAGGCCTCACGCGGCCTTACCATGCAGTTGAACAACGTTACCTTTGCGAAGACCATCAAGGTGATTCGCCCATAAGATCATCATGTCACGTCGATCTTTTAAATAGGTCGCATGGTTGTATGCCGCTGCAGTCGAATTTCGCTCTTGGTGCGCCAATTGCAATTCAATCAAGTGATGTGCATACCCCAGCTCATGCAGGATGGTGGACGCAACACCTCGGAATCCGTGTCCGGTCATGCGCCCGGCATAACCCATCCGCTTTAACGCCCCCAAAATAGTGTTGTTGCTCATCGGCTTCTCATGGTCCCGCTCTCCAGGGAACATCAGCTCGCGCCCATTCGCCAACGTCTGCAATGCTTGAACAACTTCAATTGCTTGCGGTGACAGCGGCACGATGTGAGGCGTGCGCATCTTCATTCGCGCTGCCGGAATACGCCACTCTGCCGCATCGATGTCAAACTCTGACCAGCGTGCTCCAATCAATTCACCCGTGCGCACAAATGTCAGCGCCATCAATTTGATGGCCAGGCGCGTGTAGGCGCTACCTTGATACGCTTCGATCTTTCGCAGCAGCTCGGGCATTTCTTTGGCGTCGAGCCGGGCGTAATTTTCTTTTTTCCTAGGCTTGAGCGCATCTGAGGGTTTGACATCGGCTGCCGGATTACGCTCAATGAACCCGTGGGCAATGGCATAGCGCAGAACCTGACCGCAGGTTTGCAGTGATCGTTTTGCGATATCGACAGCCCCACGTGCCTCGATACCTTTTGCCATGGCCAACAAATGGGGGGCCGTAATGCTGGTGATTGGCCTGGAACCGATGGCTGGAAAAACATCTGCTTCCAACCTGCGAATGACGTAATCGGCATGCCTTGGGCTCTTGGGCCCCTTCCAGTGATCCCACCACTGCCGTGCAACCAATTCAAAGCTGTTTGCGGCATCGAGGGCCTTGGTTAACTTGGCCTCTCGTTTGAGCTGAGATGGATCTTCACCAGCTGCTATGGTTTCGCGCGCTTTGTCACGGGCCTTCCTGGCCACCGCCAGCGGTACATCGGGATACACGCCCAGGGCCAGGCGCTTTTCTTTACCAAGGTGACGGAATTTGAGCCGCCAGTATTTACCACCAGCAGCGGTGACCTCCAAGTACATCCCCCGCTCGTCCGAGAGGCGGACATACGGACGGTCATCGGGGCATGTAGCCTTCTTACATTCGATCTCGGTTAACGGCATTTTGGGGGCACATTTCTGGGGGCATCGGAAAATCCCGATTGATGCCCCCAAATATGCCCCCGAGTGATGTCGGCTGTCAATCAACCGTATCGGACGATAGAAAACAAAAAAGCCCCATGGATAGGGGCTTTTAGGGGTCTTTGGCGGTCTGTATCGGACTACCTAAAACCGGTTCTTGGCGGAAACGGAGGGATTCGAACCCTCGATGAGGCTCTACACCCCATACTCCCTTAGCAGGGGAGCACCTTCGGCCACTCGGTCACGTTTCCTGGCGACTCAAATTATCGCACGACTTTGGGCTGTTTCCTCAGAGCACCGGCAGGTCGAGGTCAAAAGCTTTGTGCAATGCGCGCACAGCCAGTTCCATGTACTTCTCATCGATGACCACGGAGGTCTTGATTTCGGAGGTAGAGATCATCTGGATATTGATGCCCTCTTCGCTCAGCACGCGGAACATCTTGCTGGCAATACCCACATGGCTGCGCATGCCGATACCGACGATGGAGACCTTGCAGATCTTGGTGTCGCCCAGCACTTCCTTGGCACCCAGCTTGGGCAGCACCTGTGTCTTGAGCAGGTCCATGGCCTTGGCATAGTCGCCGCGGTTGCAGGTGAAGCTGAAGTCGGTCTTGCCGTCTTTGCTCACGTTTTGAATGATCACGTCGACATCGATGTTGGCATCGGCAATCACGCCCAGGATTTGGTAGGCGATCCCGGGGGTGTCGGGCACACCCAGAATGGAAATTTTGGCTTCATCGCGGTTGAATGCAATGCCGGAAACAACGGCTTGTTCCATGTGTTCGTCTTCCTCAAAGGTGATCAGGGTGCCGGATGCGGCCTCTTCGTTGATGTCAATGTCCCAAGGCGTGAAGCTGCTGAGCACGCGCAGGGGCACCTTGTATTTGCCGGCAAATTCGACCGAGCGGATCTGCAGCACTTTGGAGCCCATGGATGCCATTTCCAGCATCTCTTCAAAGCTCACGGTCTTCAGGCGGCGCGCCTCGGGCACGACACGCGGGTCGGTGGTGTAGACGCCATCCACATCGGTGTAGATCAGGCATTCAGCGGCCTTCATGGCGGCTGCGACCGCAACGGCCGAGGTGTCGGAGCCGCCACGGCCCAGGGTGGTGATGTTGCCCTCGTCATCCATGCCCTGAAAGCCGGTGACGATGACGACGCGGCCGGCGTCCAGATCGGCGCGCACGCGGGCGTCTTCAATCGACTCGATGCGGGCCTTGGTATAGGAGCTGTCGGTGCGGATGGGAACCTGCCAGCCGGCGTAAGACACCGACTCCATGCCCTCGCCCTGCAGCGCAATCGCCAGCAGCGCGCTGGAGGCCTGCTCGCCGGTGGCGGCCAGCATGTCGAGCTCGCGCCCGTAGGCATCACCCGGCTTGGCCGGCGCCAGCTCTTTGGCCAGGCCTAGCAGCCTGTTGGTCTCACCGCTCATGGCGGAGGGAACCACCACCATCTGGTGACCGGCGCGCGCCCATTTGGCAACGCGTTTGGCGACATTGCGGATGCGTTCCGTAGAACCCATCGAGGTACCGCCGTATTTGTGAACAATCAAAGCCATGGAATCATTTTCTGTGGGGCAAAACCACGGGATTGTACCAAGTGAGTGTGGCCCCCCGCCGCTCCACAAAGCCCAGGCCGACTTTGATGCGGATGCGATGGCCGCGCGTGGTGCAGGCGCCGATCTGGTCCTGCAGTTCTCGCAGTTGGGCGGCGCTGGGAATCACCCCGAAGCCTGACTTGAGCCAGTAGCGCAAGGCATTGGCCTGGCGTGCATGGCCCAAACCCTGAAGTGAGGCCAGCAACGGCAAGCCATCACGCTCGCGCAGGACCTGGGCGACATCCTGTTCCGCCATTTCGTCCAGCAGGGCCTGGGCCTGGGCAGCATGGGCTGCACTGCGTGCAAACGTATCCCGGAAGTGCGGAAACGTCGCCTGCAAGGCAGGCAGCACCAGTGCGCGGATGCGGTTGCGGGTGTAGCGCTCGTCCACGTTGGTGGGGTCGGTCACATAGTCGATGTGCTCACGCGCCAGCCAATCGCGAATATCGGAGCCCGACACTTCCAGAAACGGGCGCTGGAACTCCATTCCACCGCGCGACCACCGGGCCGGCATGGCACTCAGGCCGGCCGTTCCGGCACCCCGGCTCAGTGCCAGCAGCAGGGTCTCCACCTGGTCATCGGCGTGTTGCGCCACGGCAATGGTCTGCAGCGCAGGTGCCACCCCATGCCCACGGGCCAAGTCCAGCAAACCCTGGTAGCGCGCAATGCGGGCGGCATCCTCGGGGCTTTGGCCGGCCCGGTGTGCAGCGTTGACGGCCAACAGCCGAAACGGCACATTCAGAGAGGCACACAGACGCTGGCAGTGCTCCTGAAACACCACAGCCACCTGCTGCAAACCGTGGTTGATGTGCAGGGCGTGTACCTGGCCCGGCCAGCGCCGCGCGCACAGCACGAGCAAGGCACAGGAGTCTGCACCACCACTCAGGGCCACACCCAGCGGCAAGGCCGGGCGGAAGTTGCGCATCGCCAGCTCCAGCGATTGCGTCATGGCAAAAACAAATGCAAGTTACTTGGCGTTGGCTTTGGTGTCGGTGTAGCGGCCATAGCTCTGCAGGCGCTCGTAGCGCCTGTCCACCAGTTCTTTGACCTTGAGATCAGCCAGTTGGCGGTAGCCATCGGCCAATGCACGCTTCAGGAACGCAGCCGCCTGCTTGATGTCACGGTGCGCGCCACCCACGGGCTCGTTGACGATCTTGTCAATCACGCCCAGTGCTTTCAGGCGGTGGGCAGTGATGCCCAAAGCGTCGGCCGCGTCCTGCGCCCGGTCGGAAGTCTTCCACAAAATCGAGGCACAGCCCTCGGGGCTGATGACCGAATAAATCGCGTACTGCAGCATGATGAGCTGGTCGGCCACCGAGATCGCCAAGGCGCCGCCGGAGCCCCCTTCACCGATGATGGTGGTGATGATGGGCACTTCGAGCTGGGCCATTTCAAAAATGTTGCGACCGATGGCCTCGGACTGTCCACGCTCTTCCGCGTCAATGCCGGGGTAGGCACCGGGGGTGTCGACAAAGGTAAACACCGGCAGTTTGAATTTTTCAGCCAGTTTCATCAGGCGCAGCGCCTTGCGATAGCCCTCGGGCTTGCACATGCCGAAGTTGCGCAGTCCGCGCTCCTTGGTGTCGCGCCCTTTTTGCTGCCCGATCACCATACAAGGCATGCCGTTGAAGCGCGCCAGCCCACCCACAATGCTCAAGTCATCGGCAAAGTGGCGATCACCGTGCAGTTCGACGAAATGGGTGAAGATTTCTGCCACGTAGTCCAGCGTGTAAGGACGCTCGGCGTGGCGGGCGATCTTGGTGATCTGCCAGGGCGTCAAGTCACTGTAAATGTCTTTGGTGAGCTGCTGGCTTTTTTTGGCCAGTTGCTCGATCTCGGAGGAGATGTCCACGGCAGATTCGTTCTGCACGTAGCGCAATTCTTCTATCTTGGTTTCCAGGTCGGCAATCGGTTGCTCGAAATCCAAAAATGTTTTTTTGGCCAATGCACTTCTCCTCAAAAAGAAACCTGCCTCCTGCGGGAGACCGTTCTGTTAATACGCGACCGGAACAGGGTCCAACGATCGCCAAATATACCAAGTTGCAACGCTGCAGTATGGTGCCCAGGCAACTGCCACCTCGCGTGCGTCGCTGCGGCTCACCACATCACCGGAAAAATAGCTCTTGCTGATGCCGGAAATCAGGCCGGCGTCGTCCAAAGGCAACACGTTCGGGCGCAACATGTGAAAGATCAGGAACATTTCGGCGGTCCAGCGGCCAATGCCGCGAATGGCCACCAGCTCCTCAATGATTTCGTCATCGGGCATGCTGGCCCAGTCTTTGACATGCAGCGCACCGTTGTCGAAATGCAGGGCCAGATCCACCAGGTACTCTACTTTGCGCGCACTCAAGCCGGCAGCACGCATGTCGTCCACTTTGAGCCGCAACACATTGGCCGGACTGATTTCGCTGGGCAGCAGAGCAAAGCGGTCCCAGACCTTCTGCGCCGAAGCCACCGAAATCTGCTGCCCAACAATGCTGCGCGCCAGGGTGACGAAGGCGTCGCCCCGTGTTTGCAGACACGCGTCGCCAAACTTCGGAATGAGTTTGCGCATGACCCGGTCTTTTTTGACCAGATGCTTGCAGGCATCTTCCCAATAGGCAGGCGTAATGGGAGCAGGTTCCGCCGCATTGGCCACCACCATCATTGGGCCACTTCCCAGGTCGTGCCCGCAGCCGAGTCCTTGAGCACGATGCCCTGTTCCAGCAACAACTTGCGCACGGCGTCGGCACCGGCAAAGTTCTTGGCAGCTTTGGCCGCAGCGCGTTCAGCGATGAGCTCAGCGATACGCTCGTCGGACAGCGCGGCGCCGGCCTGCAAATACGTTTTCGGCTCCTGCTGCAACAAGCCCAGGCAGCCACCCAGGCTCTTGAGCAGGCCGGCGAGACTGGCCGATTTGCTGCGGTTGATCTCGGAGGCCAAATCGAACAACACGGCAATGGCTTCGGGCGTGCCGAAGTCTTCGTCCATCGCGGCCTTGAAACGCAGGGCAAAAGGATGGGTCCAGTCCACCTCGGCCGCCAACTGGGCAGGCGCCAGGTCCAGGGCCGTGTACAAGCGTTTGAGGCCACTGCGTGCATCGTCCAGATGGGCGTCGCTGTAGTTCAGGGCGGTACGGTAATGGGTACGCAGCAGGAAGAACCGCACGGTCTCGGGTTCGTACTTGGCCAGCACCTCACGGATCGTGAAGAAATTGCCCAGGCTCTTGGACATCTTCTCGTTGTCCACGCGCACAAAGCCGTTGTGCACCCAGAAGCGCGCCAGCGGCTTGCCGTTGGCTCCTTCGCTCTGGGCAATCTCGTTTTCGTGGTGGGGAAACTGCAAGTCAGCGCCGCCACCATGGATGTCAAAGCTCTCACCCAAGGTCTGGCAGCTCATGGCCGAGCATTCAATATGCCAGCCCGGGCGGCCCACGCCAAATGGATGGCCCAGGGCGGCGGCGTCCCACTTGGCGTCGGCCGGCTCCGTGGGCTTGGCGGCCTTCCACAGCACAAAGTCCAGCGGATCTTCCTTACCATCCTGCACCGCCACGCGTTCACCGGCACGCAACTCGTCCAGCGACTTGCCGGACAACTTGCCGTAGCCGGGGAATTTGCGCACGGAGTAATTCACATCGCCCGAGCTGGCCTGGTAGGCCAGTCCCTTAGTCTGCAGTTTGGCAATCAGGTCCAGCATCTGCGGCACGTATTCGGTGGCACGCGGCTCTATCGTGGGGCGCTCTATGCCCAGAGCGTCGATATCCTGGTGCATGGCAAGCACCATTTCGTCGGTCAGTGCGCGGATGGTGATCCCGCGGTCCAGCGCGCGTTGAATGATTTTGTCGTCGATATCGGTGATATTGCGCACATAGGTCACGCGGTAGCCACTGCACTTGAGCCAGCGCTGCACCACATCGAAGGCCATCATCATGCGTGCGTGACCGATGTGGCAAAGGTCATAGATCGTCATGCCGCACACGTACATGCGGACATGCCCGGGCTCGGAAGGAACAAAGGGCTCGGTGGAACGGCTTAACGTGTTGTGTATGCGCAAACTCATGGGTCTATGGGATCGAAGCCAGCGCTTGGGAGAACTGGCAACGGTAGCTTCGGTGATTGATTTTCTTCAGAGGAAAGGCGGACTTTGTAGGGTGCGCTGTTTATAAGCTGCTCAGATACAATGCTGCGCAGTATAAAGCGCCACTGAAAAGAAGAACCTGATACACAGGCCACGTGGCAGGTCAAATACGAGAGGTTGTATGAAGAGAATAAGCACCCCCCTGTTTTTGTCACTTCGCATCGTTGCCCTGGCGACCTGCATCAGCAGCCTGCCAGCCCTTGCGGATGATTACAGCGACGTGTCGCAGCTGGTGCGGGCCGGCAAGTTGACCGAGGCACTTGCCCGCGCCGACCAGTACCTGGCCATACAGCCCAAAGACCCCCAAATGCGCTTCATCAAAGGGGTCATCCAGCGCGATAGCGGCAAGACAGCGGAAGCCATCAGCACCTTTACCCGGCTGACCGAAGACTATCCCGAGCTGCCCGAACCCTACAACAACCTGGCTGTGGTGTATGCCGGGCAAAGCCAGTTTGACAAGGCCCGCGCGGCGCTGGAAATGGCCATTCGTACCAACCCGAGTTATTCAACCGCGCATGAGAACCTGGGTGACATTTATGCCAAGCTGGCCAGTCAGGCGTACAACAAAGCCTTGCAGCTCGACAGCACCAACCCGGCCGTACCCCCCAAGCTGGCGTTGATCAGGGAAATATTCGGTAACGCCAAGGGACAGCGCCTGGCAACTGCCAATGCGCCAGCATCTGCACCCCAAGTGCTTGCCGCAGCCAAGCCGGCGGCGGTCGCTGTTGCACCGGTGCCGGTTGTGCCTGCGCCGCCCAAGGTCGTGCCACCAACGCCGACACCCCCTGTTGTCAGCCCGCCAGCTGTAGCGGTCTCCACTCCGGTGACCAGCAATGGCTCCACTGCGCCAGACAGCGCCCCCAGCCCTCAGGTCAAGGACGTTGAGGCTGCGGTGGCCAAGTGGGCGAGTGCCTGGTCAGCGCGTGACGTCAAAGGCTATCTGGCAGCGTATGGAAAAGACTTTGATCCAGCAGGCTCCCTGAACCGCAAGGCCTGGGAAGAGGAGCGCCAGCAGCGCATTACCAGCAAGGCCAGCATCAGCGTCAAAGTGGACAAACTGGTCGTCAACATCAATGGAAACCATGCGGTGGCCAAGTTCCGCCAGGACTACAAAGCCGGTGGACTGGCCGTCTCAAGCCATAAGACGCTGGACTTTGCAAAAGTTGGTGAGCATTGGCTCATCATCAAAGAATCTGTTGGCAACTGATTTTGACGCCCTGGCACTTGTTGCGTGTAGCCTTGCCGGCCTGAGACGTATGGCGTTTCGAATGCGTCCGCTGGGGGCGGCACCGTGGGTTGTTTTGTCGCTGCTGTTTGCAGTGCACATGCCGGTTGCTGCCAAGAGCCGCAATAGCCCGGCCAAGGCTGCGGCTCCGCAGGTTGCTGAAGATGGATTGGCAGAAACACGCTTGATGGAGGTCTACGACCTGATGGCCAAGGGGCGCAGCCGCGAGGCCCTAGAGCGGGCCGGTCATCTGGTACAGGAATACCCGAACTTCCAGCTGGCGCAACTGGTGTATGGCGATTTGCTTGCTGCGCGCATCCGTCCGGTCAATACCCTGGGGGACATCCCTGCGGCCCAGGCCCAGGCGAGCGCCGGGGCACTCATCGAGTTGCGCGACGAGTCGCGCAAGCGTGTCACCGCCGGACGGGAGCGCCCGCGTGCCGGCATGATTCCCTCCCAATTTCTGCAAATCTCGCAGAAAACGCGTTATGCCATTGCTGTGGATGCATCACGTTCCCGCCTGTACCTGTTTGAAAACCGGCCAACCGGCCTGACCTTGGTGGCCGACTACTACACCTCGGTTGGCAAGGCCGGTGTCTCCAAGAACTTCCAGGGCGACCAGCGAACACCTTTGGGCGTTTACTACATCACCAGCAACCTGGACCCCAAGTCATTAAAAGATTTCTATGGCTCGGGCGCCCTGCCGATCAACTACCCCAATATGCTGGATGCCAAGCGCGGCAAAACCGGGGGGGGCATCTGGCTGCATGGCACGCCATCCAACCAGTTTTCCCGCCCGCCCCTGGCGACTGACGGTTGCCTGGTAATGGCCAATCCTGACCTGCGCCATCTGATCAAGACGGTGGAGGTTGGCAGCACACCCGTGGTCATTGCGCCCCAATTGCAATGGGTGGACGCACGCAGCACCAAGCAGGAGAGCCAACCCTTCGATGACACGCTGCAGGCCTGGGCACATGCCAAGATGGATGGCAATCTTGATCGGCTGATGTCTTTTTACGCGACGGACTTCAATGCCTATGGCAAGACGCGGGACCAATGGGCGGGTAATCTCAAGACCGAGCTGACCAAGGTGCAGGGCCACACCATTGAGCTCAAGGACAAGTCCTTTTTGCGCTGGACCGACAGCGCAGAGACCATGGTGGTGACCTTCGGCGAAGTGGTGACCGGCAAACGCACCGGGTGGACCAAGCGACAATACTGGAACCGCCAAGGTGGTCAGTGGAAGATTTTTTTTGAAGGAACCATTTAATGAATATGACACGCATGGGTCGCCGCATGGCGATCGGACTGACAACAGCCCTGCTGCTCAGTGCAACGGCCTTTGCCGAACCGGCACCTCAGGTGAAGTTTCAGACCAGTCTGGGCGACTTCACCGTCGAGGTCTATCCGGACAAGGCACCCAAGACGGTAGAGAACTTCTTGCAATACGTAAAAGAGAAGCACTACAACGGCACAATCTTCCACCGGGTGATCGGCAACTTCATGGTGCAAGGCGGCGGTTTCACGCCCGACATGAGCCAGAAGGCCACGCGTGAGCCGATCGTTCTGGAAGCCAAAAACGGCCTGAAAAATGACCGCGGCACCATTGCGATGGCGCGTACCAGCGTACCCAACTCGGCTACCGCCCAGTTCTTTGTGAACGTCGTGGACAATAACGGCCTGAACGCACCGTCGCCGGACGGTTATGGCTACGCTGTCTTCGGCAAGGTGACCGCTGGCATGGATACGATCGACAAGATCCGCGCCACACCCACCGGCAGACAAGACATCCCCACCACACCCATTCTTATCAACTCCGCCACTTTGGTGAAATAAATCATGAGCAACCCTCAAGTAGAACTGCACGTTACCGGCTACGGTGTCATCACCCTGGAACTGGATCAGGAAAAAGCCCCCAAGTCAGTGGCCAACTACCTGGCTTATGTGGCCAAGGGCCACTACAACAACACCATTTTTCACCGTGTGATTCCCGGCTTCATGGTGCAAGGCGGCGGCATGGAGCCCGGCATGGCCCAGAAGACCTGCGACGCACCGATCGAGAACGAAGCCAACAACGGTCTGAAGAACAACAAATACACCGTGGCAATGGCCCGCACGGGTGAGCCCCACTCTGCCACGGCTCAGTTTTTCATCAACGTGTCGGACAACGGCTTTTTGAACCACACTTCGCCCACGGCGCAAGGCTGGGGCTACGCTGTATTTGGCAAAGTCGTCGCCGGCACCGATGTGGTGGACAAGATCAAGGCCGTGAAGACAGCGCGCAAGGGCTACCACGACGACGTTCCCGCTGAAGACGTCATCATCGAAAAAGCCGTTTTGGTTTAAACACCGGCACCACGGGATGGAACTCCTGGCTCCATCCCGTTGGCGTTGCGCGGATTTCATCTCCGACCTGCACCTGCAGGCGGCGGACCGTGCGACTTTTCTGGCTTGGGCGCACTATATGCAGACCACCACTGCAGACGCAGTGTTTATCCTAGGCGATTTGTTTGAGGTCTGGGTCGGCGACGATGCCGCACAGCTTGCCGGCTCGTTCGAAGCCGAATGTGTTGGCATCTTGCGCGCAGCGGGTAATCGTTTGGCATTGTTCATCATGCAGGGCAACCGCGACTTTCTGATGGGGTCCGACCTGATGGCAGCCTGTCAGGCAAGCGCCCTACCCGACCCGTCCACACTGGACTTTGCAGGCCAACGCTGGCTGCTCAGCCACGGCGATGCGCTGTGCCTGGATGACCATGCCTACCAGGCCTTTCGACTGCAGGTGCGAAGTAACGACTGGCAACAAGCCTTTCTGAACCAAACCCTGGCGCAGCGGCAGGAAGTTGCGCGGGGGATCCGCCAGACCAGTGAATCGCGCAAGCAAGCCGGTACGGTGTATGCCGATGTCGATGTCGCCGCGGCGCTGGCGCTCATGGACCAAGCCAAGGCGGACCACCTGATTCACGGGCATACCCATAGGCCGGGCCAAAACAATCTGAACGCTGAAAAGATGCGCAGTGTGCTGAGCGACTGGGACCTTCAGGCTTCGCCACCGAGGGCCCAGGTTTTGCGTATCACCTGCCAGGCGGATGGCACGGCGAGCCTGCTTCGCATGGCAGTCACTGCGGCCTGAGCCGGCCACATCTATCCGGTACTAACCGGAACACCCGGGACAACCGTGCTGCAAAGACAACTTATGTAAGACGCCGCAAGTCTGTGTTCCGACTCGCGGCGCTGGGCCGGCCGATTTAGCGCTTGAGCAAAACCTTTACCGCATTCTGCAGGCGGCGCGCCTCCTCGGCGCTAAAGCTACCGCTGAACACCAGGGCGGCATCCTGGCCCCAGGTCTGCGCAGGCGCCGGATCATTGCGGCGTGTCAGCAATTGCAATTGCAACATGCGGCGGGCACTGATGTGCTCCGCTGGAGTGGGCACCTCGGCTGCCATTTCAAGACGCAACAGGGCTTCTGCCGGGCTGGATGCCTTGGGCGCAGCCTTGAATTCGCCTGCCACGGCCTGTTGCCAGACACCCCGGGTAGCCGCACTGACCTTGGGGCCCAGTTCCTGGGCACTGGGCAGCAGCGACGCATCGCGCTTTTCCCAGGCAGCCAACAGTTGGGTCAAGGCCTCGCCATGGGCTTGCGCAGCCAGCTTTCGTAGTGCGAGTTCTGCATGCTCCAGCGCTTCGCGCTGGGCACGGAAAGCGGCATCACCCAAACGGGGGGCCTCTTGCCAAGCAGCGCGCGGGCGGTCATCGCCACGGGCTGGGTAATCGGGCTTGCCATCACGACCAGGGCGTGGGGCGTCCTTGCGGTCATTCCACTTGCCAGCACGTCCTGCCGGCAGTGCCGGTGCCTCTTTTTTCATGCCGGGTCGGTCATCGCCGCGTACCGCAATCACCGGCTTGGGTTTGGCGACGACCGGTGCGGGGGCAGGCGCGGCCTCGACAACGGTGGCTTCGCCTTCTGCCGCAACGTCCGCAGGGGTCTTGGCCGCTGCTTCGCTCGCGTCTGCGACTGGCGCCTCTGGCACTGCCGACTTGGCCGCGTCTTCCTGTGCGCTGGCTTGCTTGGCTTCGGCTTGGGCCAAAGCCTGGCCGCTTAAAGCGGCGTCCAGGCCGGCCATAGCGGCACGGATGGCCTGCGCGTCACCGGACGCGTTCGCTGCTTGCAAGGCCTTGGAAGCATCCAGCACCGAACGGTCACGCGCGTTCAGTGTGGTCTGGGCCTTCTCACGCTCTTCGGTCTTGCGGTTGAATGCATCGTCGATGGGCTTGCGGAACGCATCCCAAAGCTTCTGTTCCTGACGCCGGTCCATAGGCACGGTGTGCGCCTCTGCCTGCCAACGTTGCTGTAGTGCCTTGACCGCGTCCACGCGCAACAGGGGCGCAGCACCCAAGGCCTTGGCCTCTTCAATCATGGCCTGGCGATTCACCAGACTCTGTGCCTGCAGGGCCTCCAGGGGAGCCGCCGCATGGCTGATAGCTTTCTTCCAAAGTGGCTGCAGTTCTGCAAACACCTTCTCGCCCACATGACCGCCATCGCGCCAACGATCGCCAAACTGGTGCAGGATGCGGTTAAAGCCCTTCCAATCATCGTCCAGCGCCGTGCGATTGGCCTCGGCCCAGGCATTGATCTCTTCAATCAGGGCGAGGCGCTGGGCCCGGTGCTCTGCGGCTTCGGCCTTGACCTTTTCCAACCACGCTTCGACCACCTTGTGGGCTTCATTGCAGGCTTCGTCAAATCGTTTCCACAGCGCATGGTTGGGCACGCCGCCCTGGTCAGTCTGCTTCCATTGCTCGCGCAGGGTGCGCAGGTTTTCCTGCATCTTGCGTCCGCCAATGGCCTGGCCGTCCGGGCGCTTGAGCAAGCCCTCGGCCTTGGCCACCAACTCTTCGCGCAGCTGGTCGGCACGCCAACGTTGCCAGCCCTCCAACTCCCCAGCGGCGGCCAGCGCGGCATGGGCCTGATTTTCCAGAGCCGAGTCAATCAGTTTGGAAAATTCCTTGAGGGCTTGGCGCAGCGCTGCTGCCGCACCGGCACTGGCTTTGCCATGGCCCTCGCCCACTTCGGCTTCTAGTTTGCCCAAAGCCTCTTTCACCGCGGTGACCGCATGGGCGCGCACTTCGGGATCGACCTGGGGCTTGGCTGGCCTGGGGGCAGTCTCCACAGGCACGCCACGGGCCACACGCAACTCGTCAGCCCACACCGGCACCGGCGGCAAGGCTGCGCTCACGTCAATCGACGCGGCAACTGCCTGCGTAATAGCAGCCTGGAAAGCCTCCCACACCACCAACAACTGGGCACGCGATGCCTCCAGCAGGGGCGGGAATTTCAGATCCACGCTAGGCCACCCTGCATGGGACACCAAGCCGGAGGCCTGGTCCTGCCAATGCACGACATCTGCCTTCAGACTTTCAAGCGCCTGTTCTGCGTCTTTCCAGGGCTTGGTGGACAACACTTCAATGCGCTGTGCCAGCAGCACCGCCGCCTCGCGCTGCACCTGCACCTGGTGCTGCAAATCTTCGATGCCTCGCACGCGCTCAGCCAGTTCCAGCTTCAGGGTAGCCAGCGGCTCCTTGCTCAGCGGGGCGCCCGCCTTGGCGGCGTCGCGCTGCCATGCCAATGCATCTGCGATGTTGAGCTTTGTCACAGCCAGCAAAACCTGGGCTTTCGCAGCCCACTCGGCACCCAGCGCTTCCTGCCCCTTGGAGCGGCGAATCTCGTCAAGTCGCTCGCGCACCAGCTTGGCCGCCCCCTTGTCCTTGACACTGAGCTCTTTGAAAACCTCGGCCAGTTCGTCAGACGGCGGCTTGCCAGCCAACCAATCACGAACCCGTGCTGCCCGCTCCCCGGCAGTGGGCGCGGAGAACGCACCCTTGGTCAAGGCGTCCAATTGGGAGATGTCGATATGTTTTGCGGAATGAGAAGACGTCACAGTAGGCTCGAGTCAGGGTAATGGGGTGAGATAGCCCGTTATTTTCGCTGTTTATTGGGCGCTTTCCCTGATTTTCGGCTCACAGCAGCCTGAGGGGCGCAAAAGAAAGCCCGGATTCCGGGATTAGCTCTGCTGGGATTGCATTTTTGTCCCCAAAAGCCAACATCGATATATCGAATGACTTTGATATGGTTGACTCGTTATATTCAGACCCCTAAAATCCGCGCATCCCTGATACGACTAGGGATTACCCGCATCCGCTGCCGAACCCGGCATATTCAAATCGCTGCACATGTCTGGATGACGCCGCAGGATATTGATAGCGTACCAACCTAAACGTGGTACCCACCTGAGCACCAGTGATTCTGCTGGAGCGAATGGAATGGGCTCCCGCCTAAGAAGGAAGAGCTATGACAGCGACCGACAAATTTGCCCGTGGGCTTCGCATATTTGCAAGCGACATTGCCCAAGGTTTTTTTGAAATTACACACAACGGTTTCGCCCTGCTGGGCCTGGCCGTGATGTTTGCCACCATTACCCTGGTTGCCCGCCCCGAACTGCGTGAAGCCGGCGAGGTAGAGTTGATCAGCTGGCTGCAAGATCGCCAGACCAGCATCAATGGCTTCGTCAGCAGTACCGACGCGGTCGACCGCGCCACCGCAGCCGATCCCAAGAGCCTGCCCAAGCAGCAAGCTGCCGTTACCTACTGGCTCAGCCGCAAGTACAGCATTGCACCCGAGCCCCTGAGTGCGCTGGTGGCGGAAGCCTATGAAACCGGCACAAAGGCCAAACTGGACCCCACCCTGATTCTGGCCATCATGGCGGTGGAGTCGGGCTTTAACCCCTTCGCCCAGAGCAATGTGGGCGCTCAGGGCCTGATGCAGGTCATGACCAAGGTGCACAGCGAAAAGTACCAATTTTTTGGCGGCCAACTCGCGGCCTTTGACCCGCTGACCAATCTGCGCGTCGGTGTCAAAGTGCTGCAGGAATGTATCGCCCGTGCTGGCTCACTGGAAGGCGGCCTGAAGTTCTATGTGGGTGCTGGCAATATGGAAGATGACGGTGGCTACGCCGCCAAAGTGATGGCCGAACACGGCCGTTTGCAGCAAGTAGCGGCGGGCCGCTCGGTTCCCACCATGGTCCCGCAATCTATTCCCGCGAAGGCGCCTGCAATCGAGAAGCCCGCAACCCAGACCGTTGCAAGCCTTTTCAATTCCTGAGCATGGTCAGTTAAACTCCTCTTGCACGCGACTGGCGATAGGCCCCGGACCCCACAGGTCCCGGGGTTGATGTGGGACACCACAGGGGAGCGTTGCCGCGCGATGGTTACAAGTCGCTGCGATCAGCCGTTCGCCTGGGCAGCCCTGTGTTCCCCCAACCCTTCACAGGCCCAATGTCTTAAAGGACTGCCATGTACGACCGCAATATTCTTGTTGAACAAACCGACCCCGAACTGTGGGCTGCCATCCTGGCTGAAAACGCGCGCCAGGAACACCATATTGAGCTGATCGCCAGCGAAAACTACGCCTCCCCTGCCGTCATGGCAGCGCAAGGCAGTCAGCTGACCAATAAGTATGCGGAGGGCTACCCCGGCAAGCGCTACTACGGCGGCTGCGAATATGTGGACGTGGCTGAGCAACTGGCTATCGACCGCGTCAAACAACTGTTTGGTGCCGACTGCGCCAACGTACAGGCCCATTGCGGAGCATCGGCCAACGAAGCCGTTTTCCTGGCCTTCCTGAAGCCCGGCGACACCATCATGGGCATGAGCCTGGCCGAAGGCGGCCACCTGACCCACGGCATGCACCTCAACATGAGCGGCAAGTGGTTCAACGTGGTGAGCTACGGCCTGGACGCCAAGGAAGCCATCGACTACGACGCCATGGAACGCAAGGCGCACGAGACCCGCCCGAAGATGATCATCGCCGGCGCTTCGGCCTACAGCCTGCACATCGACTTTGAGCGCTTTGCCAAGGTGGCCAAGGACGTGGGCGCCATCTTCATGGTGGACATGGCGCATTACGCCGGCCTGATCGCTGCGGGCGTGTACCCGAACCCTGTGCCCCATGCCGACATCGTTACATCGACCACACACAAGAGCCTGCGCGGTCCGCGCGGCGGCATCATCCTGATGAAGGCCGAGCACGAAAAAGCCATCAACAGCGCCATCTTCCCCGGCCTGCAAGGCGGGCCG
>CANFIH010000073.1 GCA_947446855.1 Burkholderiales bacterium | reverse complement strand
CTGTCGGGTCGCAACTATGGACGGGTGGTGTACGAGGGCCTGAAAGGCGGGCTCGATTTCATGAAGGACGATGAGAACATCAACAGCCAGCCCTTTATGCACTGGCGCGACCGCTTCCTGTTCGTGATGGACGCGGTCAACAAGGCCAGCGCAGAGACCGGCGAGGTCAAAGGCTCCTACCTCAATGTCACCGGCGCCACCATGGAAGACATGTACGAACGCGCCGAGTTTGCCAAGGAACTGGGCTCGGTGGTCATCATGGTGGACCTGGTGATCGGCTATACCGCCATCCAGAGCATGTCCAACTGGTGCCGCAAGCACGACATGATCCTGCACATGCACCGCGCCGGCCACGGCACCTACACGCGCCAGAAGAACCACGGCGTGAGCTTCCGGGTGATCGCCAAATGGCTGCGCCTGGCCGGATGCGACCACCTGCATACGGGCACCGCAGTGGGCAAACTCGAAGGCGACCCCATGACCGTACAGGGCTACTACAACGTCTGCCGTGACAGCTACACCAAGGCCGATTTGCCGCGCGGGCTGTTTTTCGACCAAGACTGGGCCGACCTGCGCAAGGTCATGCCGGTGGCCTCGGGCGGTATCCACGCAGGCCAGATGCACCAGCTGCTGGACCTATTTGGCGACGATGTGATTCTGCAGTTTGGCGGCGGCACCATCGGGCACCCCATGGGCATTCAGGCCGGCGCGGTGGCCAACCGCGTGGCACTGGAGTCGATGGTGAAAGCGCGCAACGAAGGGCGCAACCTGCTGCAGGAAGGCCCAGCCATCCTCCAACAGGCAGCCCAGCAATGCAGCCCGCTCAAGGCAGCCCTCGATACCTGGGGCGAGATCAGCTTCAACTACCAGAGCACGGATACCAGCGACTACGCCGCCACCCCGCAGGTGGCCTGATATTCCCATCCCACGCAAGGAGACCACCACCATGATGACCAACCCCACCGGGCGCCTGACACAGGGCCAGTTCAGTTTCCTGCCGGATTTGACCGATGCAGAAATCATGCTGCAGATTGAATACGGCCTGCGCAAGGGCTACGCCTGGAGCGTCGAATACACCGACGACCCGCACCCGCGCAACACCTACTGGAGCATGTACGGCAACCCGCTGTTTGACCTGCACGATGCGTCAGGCGTGATGCAGGAATTGTCTGCTTGCCGGGCTGCCTTTCCGCGCCACTACATCCGGCTCATGGCCTTTGACTCGACCCGCAATGTGGAAACCATCGCGATGAGCTTCATCGTGAACCGCCCTGCGGTGGAGCCGGGCTTCATGCTCGAACGCCAGGAGGTGCAGGGCCGCTCTATTCGCTACAGCACGCGCGGTTACGCGGCAGCGCAACCGGAAGGGGAGCGCTACCTCTAAGCGGGGTGACTGAGCTGCACATCCACCCTACCCCCACGCACCTGCCATGAGCGCTCCTTCCTACACCATTCCCGGCAGCACACCGGCTGCCGCATCCCGTCCCCGAACAGAGGAGCCTGCCCTGCCCTCGGATCCGTTGGCAGGCGCGCGGTCCGTGGCAGAGGTGCTCGCCGGCACCCAGGTGGATGCCGTGTTGCAGGAACTGGATGCCGAGCTGGTGGGCCTGGTTCCCGTCAAGGCGCGGATTCGCGACATTGCTGCCCTGCTGGTGATCGACCGGCTGCGTGTGAACTTCGGGCTGCTCAGCCAGGCACCCAGCCTGCACATGTGTTTCAGCGGCAACCCGGGCACCGGCAAGACCACGGTGGCCCAACGCATGGCACACATACTGCACAGGCTGGGCTATGTGCGCAAGGGACACCTGATCTCGGTGACCCGTGACGATCTGGTGGGCCAGTACATCGGCCACACCGCGCCCAAGACCAAAGAGGTGTTGCAGCGTGCCATGGGGGGTGTGCTGTTTATTGACGAGGCCTACTACCTCTACCGCCCCGAGAACGAACGGGACTACGGGCAGGAGGCCATCGAAATTCTGCTGCAAGTCATGGAAAACCAGCGCAGCGACCTCGTGGTCATCCTGGCGGGCTACCACGACCGCATGGAGACGTTTTTCCAGTCCAACCCGGGCATGCGTTCGCGCATCGCCCACCACCTGGATTTCCCGGATTACGCCGTGCCCGAGCTGATGCACATTGCCGACAAGACACTGGCCAAGCAGCATTACCACTTTGGCGCGGGTGCGGGCGAAGCCTTTGAGCAGTACCTCACGCTGCGTATGCAACAGCCCCAGTTTGCCAATGCGCGCAGCGTGCGCAACGCGCTGGACCGCGCCCGCCTGCGCCAGGCCAGCCGCCTTTTTGCCAACCGGGACCAGGTGCTGGCTGTCCATGCCCTGACGACGATTGAGCCAGAGGACATTCTGGCCAGCCGCCTGTTTCAGAACAGCTGACAGGTGAGGAGCACGCGCATGGAAACCGCCCGTACAAAAACGCCTTTGCAAGCCCTGATATTCGATGTGGACGGCACCTTGGCCGACACCGAAGAGGCGCACCGCGCGGCCTTTAACCAGGCGTTTGCCGAAGCCGGCCTGGGGTGGGTCTGGGATGAGACGCTCTACATCGAGTTGCTGGACGTCGCCGGGGGGAAAGAGCGCATCCTGCACTACTGGAAGCGGCTGCCACCGGACCTGCGGGGCTGGCGGACCTGCAGGCCTGGCATGCCGGCGAGGCGGTACTTGCCTGAGCGGCAGGTGGCTGAATAAATTTTTAACTTCAGGAGACCTGCGCATGCCATTTTCCAAGCGATTCACGCTGACCCAGTCCCTGATTGAGGAACGCCGCCGCTTTCCCGGGGCGAGCGGTAATTTCAACGCGCTGGTGCTGGACGCCGCACTGGCCTGCAAAGCCATTGCGCGTGCGGTGGCCTTTGGCGAACTCGGCGGCGTATTGGGCAACCAGGACAGCACCTTGGGCGGTGCCGTCAATATACAGGGCGAAACGCAAAAGAAGCTCGATGTATTGAGCAACCAGTACTTCACCCGGATCAACGAATGGGGTGGCAACCTGGCCGGTATGGCCTCGGAAGAGATGGAACACCCTTACCAGATACCCGCGCAACATCCGCGCGGCAAGTACCTGCTGGTGTTTGACCCGCTGGACGGCTCCAGCAATATCGATGTCAATGTCTCGGTGGGCAGCATCTTCAGCATCCTGCGGGCGCCGCAAGACGTGATTGCGCAGGGACGTGATGTGAAGGAAGCCGACTTTCTGCAACCGGGCACCAGCCAGATGGGAGCAGGCTACGCCATCTACGGCCCGACCACCATGCTGGTGCTCAGCGTGGGCAACGGCGTGGCCGGCTTCACCCTGGACCCTACCCTGGGTGAATTCATGTTGACGCACCCCGACATCCAGGTGCCAGTGGACACCCAGGAGTTTGCGATCAACGCGTCCAACAGCCGCTTTTGGGAGGCGCCGGTCAAGCGCTATGTCGACGAGTGCCTGGCCGGCAAACCGGGCCCGCGCGGCAAGGATTTCAATATGCGCTGGATTGCCAGCATGGTGGCAGAAGCTCACCGCATCCTGATGCGCGGCGGCGTCTTCATGTACCCGCGCGACACCAAGGACGCAAGCAAGCCCGGGCGCCTGCGCCTGCTCTACGAGGCCAACCCCATCGGATTCATCATGGAGCAGGCAGGCGGGCGGGCCTCCACGGGCCGCCAACCCGTGTTGCGGGTCACGCCCAGCTCCCTGCACCAGCGCATCGGCCTGGTGTTTGGCTCCAAAAACGAAGTGGAACGCATTGAGCGCTACCACACCGAGCCTGTGGAATTTGAGTCGGGTAACCCCTTATTCGGCAAGAGCAGCCTGTTTCGCGACTGACCCGCACCATGCAAAGGAAGCCCCATGTCTGAACGCCACCCCATCATCGCCATCGCCGGGTCCTCCGGTGCTGGAACCAGCACGGTCACACGCACTTTTTCCAACGTCTTCCGGCGTGAACATGTGCGCGCCGCCATCATTGAAGGCGACAGTTTCCACCGCTATGACCGCCAGGAGATGAAACTGCGGCAGACCGAGGCAGAGAACTCAGGCAACAAGAACTTCAGCCATTTCGGACCGGACAACAACCTGTTTGGTGAGCTGGAAGCCCTGTTTCAGTCCTATGGCGAATCCGGCCAGGGGCGCGCGCGCAAGTACCTGCACAACGCAGAGGAAGCCGCCCCCTACCAGCAGGAGCCCGGAACCTTCACGGCCTGGGCCGATTTGCCCGCCCAGACCGACATCCTCTTTTATGAAGGCTTGCACGGTGCGGTGCAGACGCCTCAGCACAACATCGCCAGGCACCCTGACCTGCTCATTGGCGTGGTGCCCGTCATCAATCTGGAGTGGATTCAAAAACTGTGGCGCGACAAACACCAGCGCGGCTACAGCACCGAGGCGGTCACCGACACCATCCTCAGGCGCATGCCCGACTACGTGAACTACATCTGCCCGCAGTTTGCCCATACCCATGTGAACTTCCAGCGCGTGCCCATGGTCGACACCTCCAATCCGTTTATCGCGCGCGATATTCCCAGCGCCGATGAAAGCATGGTGGTCATCCGCTTTGCCAACCCCAAGGGCATTGATTTTCAATACCTGCTCAACATGATTGGCGACAGCTTCATGAGCCGTGCCAACACCGTGGTGGTGCCGGGTGGAAAGATGGAACTGGCCATGCAACTGATCTTCACGCCCTTTGTCTGGCGCATGATGGAACGCCGCAAACGCGCACTGGCCGCTGCTTAGCCCATCAGCCCCCGGCCAGGGCGCGCTCTGAGGCCGCCGCTGACCGCTACAGACCCTGTTGCTTGAACGCCACGACCGCGGCTGCGAGCGCCAGAATGAACAGCCAAATGCGGCCGGAGTGCTTGCCGATGAATGACACCGCCCGGCTCTCCAGGTCCATGTCCTGGGAGGAATGCGCCTGCTCGAAGAAATCGTAAAGCCTCTTGCTACTGGACACTGCGGGGTTGCGATCCACCGGTTCACCCCAGCCAGCTGTGTGGGGATTCAGAAAATCCGCAGCCGGATGGCTTTGTGCCTGTACTGGCGCCTGGCCCTCCCACTGCAGGAGCCGGTGCTTGGCCTGCGAGAGTTCACATTCCAGCGACAGTGCGCGCTGCACCAGCAGGTAGTGCGCGTTGGGCTGCTTTTTCAATGCCGCTTGAATCAGCTTGCGGGCAGCCGCGTCACCCGGGGTGGTCCGGGTATTGATCAATTGGCGCAAAAACGGAATCAACAGGTCGCGTTCGCTTTCGGTCATGGGAACTCCGGATACGAAAATAATGCTGACAGTTTACAGCGTCAACTCAACCTGTCACTCATAAAATGAACCCAGGGTTGGGAAATGCAAACATTGCCTGAGCAGGTGGAAGGACGACCGTACATGCCAGCACGTCGGGTTTTTGTCATCGGTGCCACGGGCACCATCGGTCAAGCTGCGGTGCGCGCTCTGGTCCGCAGCGGACACCTTGTCGTGTGCTTCGTGCGCGCCAAGGCAGGCGTAGGCGGCAAGTTGGCCGCCGTTGACACTGCGCGCCTGTTGCCTGGCGCAACGGTGCGCTTTGGCGATGTGACCGACGCAGAGTCCCTGGTGCGGGACGGATTTTGCGGCGAGCCATTCGACGTGGTGGTGTCGTGCCTGGCTTCGCGCACCGGCGCGCCCGAGGACGCCTTGGCCATCGACTACCAGGCGCATCGGCAGGTGCTGCAGTTGGCGCAGCAGGCCGGGGTGCGGCAATGGGTTTTGCTGTCAGCCCTCTGTCTGCAAAAGCCGCGCCTTGCCTTTCAGTTCGCCAAATTGAACTTTGAAAAGCTACTGGTGGAATCAGGGCTGACCTACTCCATCGTCAGACCGACTGCATTCTTCAAGTCCCTGTCCGGCCAAGTGAAACGCGTGAAACAAGGCAAGCCCTTCCTGGTGTTTGGTGAAGGCAGGTTGACTGCGTGCAAGCCCATCAGCGACGACGATGTGGGCGACTATCTGGCCGGCTGCCTGAACGACGAGAGTCGCCACAACCGCGTCTTGCCCATAGGCGGGCCGGGCGATGCCATCTCGCCGCGGCAACAGGGCGAATTGCTTTTTGCCCTACTGGGCCGCAAACCCCGTTTCCAACAGGTGCCGCTGCGGGTGCTGGACATCGTCATCGCACTCCTGAGCCAACTTGGGCGCCTGATGCCTGCCCTGGCGGCGAAGGCGGAACTGGCCCGGATCGGCAGGTACTACGCAACCGAATCGATGTTGGTGTGGGATTCCAGGCAAGGCCGCTACGACGCCACGGCGACACCCTCGTTTGGCACACGCACGCTGGTTGACCACTACCGCGATCTGTTGAGCGGAGCCCAAGCCAGCGAGCGCGGCGACCATACGGTGTTCTGAAATTGAATTGCGGCGCTGCGGCAGTGAAGCTTGGGCGCTATTTTTGCAGCTGGTTTACAGCACCGCACGCAAGCTGATGGTAGGCCAGTGCGCATGGCTCCAAAGCTTCTCGGTCGCGCTACTGCGCGGCAGCAGCAGGCTTTGCATCAAAGGCTCCAGGGTCACGCGCTCGGGCTGTACCAGCAGGACATAGCGCGCCTCGGCGCCATACACATCGGCTTCGTTGAGTTGGCCAATCCAGTCCAGCGCAATCAGCGCTTCCAGCACGGTTTCCATGCGCTGGGTGTCGGCCGATAGCGTGGTGCATATTTGCGCCATGGTCCGCCCCCTGTCCGGCAAGGCGGCGGCCCGATCCAATTCCCGCAGCACCTCCAGCGCGAGCTGAAACTGCCAGCCGATGCCGCTGCGCCGGCGCGGAATGCCGGCAATCAGGCTGGGCACATAGGCCGTCAGCGCCGCACCCAGCAGCACAATCACCCAGGCCATGTAAATCCAGACCAGCAGAATCGGCAGCGTGGCGAAGGCGCCGTACACCGCCGAGTAGGTCGGCACCTGGCTCAGGTACAGCGCCAGCAGCTTTTTGGCTACCTCCATGCAGGCCGAGACAAAGAGCCCACCCATCCAGGCGTGGCCCCAGCGCACAAAGGTATTGGGCACGTAGTGAAACATGGACGCCATGCCACCCGCCACCAGTAAAAACTGCAATAGATCCAGCAGCAGACCGACGCCGCCGGGCATGGCCCCCACCACCCCCTTGGAGGCCGAAAGCGCATAGGACGTCATGCTCAGGGATGCCCCCAGCAACACCGGACCCAGGGTGATGGCAGCCCAATAAACCAGCACACGCTGGCCGAAAGGTCGCTTGGTACGCACACGCCAGATACTGTTCAGGGTGCGGTCAATCGTAAAAATAAGGGCCAGCGCGCTGCCCAGCAAGACCGCCAGACCGGCCACGCCCAGTTTGCTGGCCTTGCCGGCAAACTGGTTCAGATAGCCCAGCACCTGGCGTGCAATGTTGTCGGGCACCAGGCTTTCCACCAGCCACTTTTGCAGCACGTCCTGAAACTTGGCAAACATGGGAAAGGCGGTAAACACGGCCAGCGCCACCGTGATGAGCGGCACCAGCGCAATGGTGGTGGTGAAGGTCAAACTGCTGGCAGTGAGGCCCAGACGGTCCTCGCGGAAGCGCTCGCGCAGGGTATGGGCGGCATCCAGCCACCGCACACTGGCGGCGTCGGCAAGCCAAATCCGGAAACGTTCGATTGATCGCATCCCGCTATGATGCCACTCACATGAATATTGCCTCCCCAGCCCCCTCCACACCCCCCTCTCCCGCCATACAACTCAGCCGCTGGCTGGCCGTCGGCAGCCTCACCACGCTCATTCTTCTGGGCCTGGCCTGGGAGTTGTGGCTCAGCCCGCTACGCCCCGGTGGCTCCTGGCTGGCGCTCAAAGTGCTGCCGCTGTGCATCCCCATTGCGGGCTTGCTCAAAAACAAGATGTACACCTACCGCTGGGTCAGCCTGGTGGTGTGGCTGTATTTCATCGAAGGCGTGGTGCGCGCCTGGGGTGACCGCGCGCCCGGCAACTATCTGGCCCTGCTGGAGGTGGCGCTGTGCCTGAGTCTGTTTGGTGCTTGCCTGCTACATATCCGCACGCGTCAGCGCAGCGCGGCTGCAGTCGCCTCGCCGGCACCCGCAGCCTGAAACCCCGCGCAAATGACACCGACCGAACATAAAGCCTTCTTGGCAACCCTGCAAACCATCGTCGGCACCGCCAACGTGCTGACCGAAGGCGACCTGAGCGCCTGGGAACTGGACTGGCGCAAGCGCGAACGGGGCCGGGCCCTGGCCGTGGTACGCCCTGCCAGTACCGACGAGGTGGCGCACGTGGTGCAGGCCTGTGCTGCAGCGCAGGTGAGCCTGGTGCCGCAGGGCGGCAACACCGGCATGGTGGTGGGCTCCACACCGGATGCAACGGGTACGCAGGTCGTGCTGAGTCTGGCGCGCATGAACCGCATCCGCCAACTGGACGCCGCCAACCTGACCGTCACGGTGGAAGCCGGTTGCGTATTGCAAACCCTGCAGGAAGCCTGCGCGGCAGCGGGGTTTTTGTACCCCTTGAGCATGGCGTCGGAAGGCAGTTGCACCGTGGGCGGCAATCTGGGCACCAATGCCGGCGGCACGCAAGTCGTTCGCTACGGCAACGCGCGCGAGCTGTGCCTGGGTCTGGAAGTCGTCACCGCGGAAGGCGAGGTCTGGAATGGCCTCTCGGGTCTGCGCAAGGACAACACAGGCTACGACTTGCGCCACCTGTTCATTGGCTCCGAGGGCACGCTGGGGGTGATCACCGCCGCCACGATGAAGCTGTTCCCCATGCCCAAGTCCATGATGACCGCCTTCGCGTCCGTGCCCTCGTTGGACGCAGCGGTGGAGCTGCTGGGCCTGGCACACCAGCACCTGAGCGCGGGCCTGACCGGCTTTGAAGTCATGGGCCAGTTTGCCCTGAGGCTGGTGCGCAAGCACTTCCCGCAGCAGAACATTCCCTTTGCTGGCGATGAGCCGTTCTGCGTGGTGCTGGAGTTGTCAGACCACGACTCCGAAACCCACGCCCGCGCCTTGCTGGAAGGCCTGCTCGAAGAGGCGCTGCAGGACGGCTGCGTGCTCGACGCCGTGGTGGCTGAGAATATTGCCCAAGCCCGCGCGCTCTGGCACATCCGCGAAAGCATTCCGCTGGCGCAGGCGCAGGAAGGCCTGAACATCAAGCACGACATCTCGATTGCGGTGTCGCGCATCCCCGACTTTGTACGCGAGACCGACGCTGCGATTCAGGAAGCCTTCCCCGGCGCACGCATGGTGAACTACGGCCACCTGGGCGACGGCAATCTGCACTACAACGTGCAGGCGCCCGAGGGCGCCGATGCCGAAGCCTTTTTGCGTGAGCAGGAAAAGCCCATGAACGCCCTGGTTTATGCCCAGGTGGACCGCTACAACGGTTCGATTTCGGCCGAGCACGGCATCGGCAGCCTGAAACGCGAGAAGCTGGCCGAGCACAAATCGCCGGTCGCTCTGGCACTGATGCGCAGTATCAAACTGGCGCTGGACCCTCACAACCTTATGAACCCCGGGCGTACGCTGAAGCTTTGATTGACTGAGGCGTCTGGGGCGCAGAGCGGCCTGCTCCGTGTCCCCCGACCGCTACGCGGTCTCCTCCTTTACCTGCGCAGTCCGCTCTGCGCCCCAGACTTTTGGCATATGCGACGAAAATACCAAGATTCTCTACACCGCCTTATCGCCCTACTGCCATGACCAGCCCGCAAGCATCGCGCCCCGTGCGCTCCCAGTATGAAGACTTCATGCGCCATGTGTACGCCACCGGCGTGAACAAGGCTGACCGCACCGGCACCGGCACACGCAGTGCCTTTGGCTACCAGATGCGCTTTGACTTGAACGAAGGTTTTCCGCTGGTGACGACCAAGAAGGTGCATCTGCGTTCCATCATCCAGGAGCTGCTGTGGTTCCTCACGGGCTCCAGCAGCAACCACTGGCTGAAAGAACGCGGCGTCAGCATCTGGGACGAATGGGCCAGGCCCGATGGCGAACTCGGCCCGGTGTACGGCGTGCAATGGCGCAGCTGGCCGACACCGGACGGCGGCCATATCGACCAGATCACCGAGCTGGTCAACACGCTGAAAACCAACCCTGATTCGCGCCGCATGATCGTCAGCGCCTGGAATGTGGCCGATCTGTCCAAAATGGCGCTGATGCCCTGCCATGCCTTCTTCCAGTTCTACGTGGCGCCAGCTACCGAGCCCGGTGGCAAGGGGCGCCTTAGCTGCCAGCTGTACCAGCGCAGCGCCGACATTTTTCTGGGCGTACCGTTCAACATTGCGTCCTACGCGCTGCTGACCCACATGCTGGCGCAGCAATGCGACCTGGAGGTAGGCGACTTCATCTGGACCGGCGGCGACTGCCATATTTACAGCAACCACCACGCCCAGGTGGAGGAGCAGCTAAGCCGTGCGCCCTACCCCTACCCCACGCTGCACATCAAGCGCAAACCCGCATCCATCTTCGACTACCAGTTTGAAGACTTCGAGGTGCTGGATTACCAATGCCACGCCGCCATCAAGGCCCCGGTTTCGGTCTGAGGCTTTTATGCATTTGCATCTGATATTTGCGCGCAGCCGCAATGGCGTGATCGGCCGTGACGGCGGCCTGCCCTGGCATCTGCCGGAAGACCTGGCGCACTTCAAGCGCATGACGCTGGGCTGCCCGGTGATCATGGGCCGCAAGACCTGGGACTCGCTGCCGGTGAAGTTTCGCCCGCTGCCCGGACGCGCCAATGTGGTGGTGACACGCCAGCCCGACTGGCAGGACGCTGGCGCCCTGCGCGCCGCTTCGCTGGAAAGCGCCATGGCGCTGTGCGGTGATGCGCCCCATGTCTGGGTGATTGGCGGCGCGCAGTTGTATGCACTGGCAGAGCCCCTCGCACACACAGCTGTCATCACCGAAATAGATACTGTATTGGAAGGCGATGCGTTTGCCCCCACCTTCGGTACTGCGTGGCAGGAAACCGCCCGCGAAGAACACCGGGCAGCCAGCGGGCTGCCCTACCGCTTTATTACCTTGACCCGCACAGGAGTTTGAACAATGTCTGACCATGGTTTTCACGTACACGGCCCGCACGACCACGAGATTGAGCACGCCCAGCAAGGCGGCCACGGCAGCGGCGGGATGATCAACCAGATCGCGATGTTCACCGCCATCATCGCCACCGTAGGCGCCGTGTTCTCCTACATGGGCGGCGCCACGCAAGCCAATGCCGGCTTGTACAAAAACAATGCGGCGATCAAGAAGACCGAGGCCTCCAACCAGTGGAATTTCTACCAGTCCAAAAGCACCAAACAGGCCCTGGCCGAACTGGCGCGCGACCTGAGTACCGAGGCCAACAAGCCCAATTACCAGGCCAAGGTGGAGCGCTACGACAAGGAAAAGGGCGACATCAAGCTGGTGGCTGAAAAGCTGGAAAGCGAAGCCACCGAGTGGGAGCATCAAAGCGATGAGCAAATGCACCAGCACCACCGCTGGGCCCAGGCCACCACTGTGCTGCAGGTGGCGATTGCCCTGGCTGCCATCGCGCTGCTGACCAAGAAGAAATGGCTGGAGTACGCCATGTTTGGCGCGGGTGGCGTGGGTATCGTGGTGGGTGGCCTGGCGGCCCTGCACCTGTAGCAAACCCGGTGGCGCTGCGGTCGGCACCAGGCGCTGCCACCTTCAATTCAGCCGCTGGATGCGCCCCATCTGCGGTGGCGGCAACACTGGATTGCCGAGGAAATACAGTTTGGCCGTGACCAGGTCGCTTTCCCCTTCCTGCACATTGCGGCCCTGTTTGAATACACTCAAGGCATCCCCGCCGGAGGCCATGAAGCTATTCACCGTGACCCGGTAACTTTGCGCCATGGCCATGGGCTTGCCCTGCAGACGCATGGAGCCCGGCACCACCCGGTGACCGGTGCCGGATGCTGCGCCTTCGGGCTGGCTGGCGTCCCAGGTGTAGCTAAAGCCCTTTGACACCGGCAGGATGCGCCCGCCGGCCGGCTGAGGCCGCTCCCACTGCTGCTCCAGCAGACGCAGAATTTGCTCCCCCGTCAGGTCCATGGTGACCAGGTTGTTGTTAAAGGGCAGCACGTTGAATAGCTGCCCGAAGGTCAACGCCTGATTGGGTAAATCGCTGCGCAAACCACCCGGATTGGTAAAGGCGATTTGCGCCGGCCGGTTGCCATAGCTGGCGTCGGAGGTGCCGGCCAGATAGGCATCGGCAATCACCGCACCGAGCGTGCTCTCACCGGCTACATTCGCGCGGCGGTCCAAAGGCATGGCCAGCCGGCCTACCTCCATCGCGGACAGTGGTGCGGTCAGGTCGCCATAGCGCTGCACGATCTGCTCCACCACGGGGTCGGGCTGCAGGGCCTTGGCACCTTGTGGCGGGGGCAGAGGATTGCCAGTGGCGTCTTTCACCACCGCACCATTGAGCACCACCCAGTTGTTGGCATCCTTGGACAGCACCTTGCGGGCTTGCGGGTCTATCTGCAAGTCAATCAGCGTCAGCATGCGCCCGTAAAAACCGGACTGCGTCAGCAGCTTGCCGTCCGCACGCAGGCAGACATATTCCTGGTGGGTGTGGCCGCTAATCACCACATCCACCGCGCTGTCGAACTGGTCGGAGAGCGCCGCGACAGGGCCGCTGAAGTCCGGGCAGGTCTTGTCCTGCACCGTGCGTGCGCTGGTCTGTCCCCCTTGGTGAATCAGCACCACCACGGCCGCCGCACCCTGGGCCTTGAGCTGGGGCGCCAGCCGGTTCACAGTGGCCACTTCGCTTAAGAACTGCAACCCCACCACACCGGCCGGCGTCACCACCGAGGGCGTGGCGCGCAACGTCAGGCCAATAAAACCGATCTTCACGCCGCCCAGCTCCCGCATTGCGGTGGCGGGAAACAAGGTATTGCCACTCTTGCGGTCCAGCACATTGGCCGCCAGGTACTGGAAGCTGGCCCCGGTAAACGCCCCGGCGTTCATACAGGTGTCCACACCCACCACGCCGCTGGCGCCATTGGCCGCACGCGGATAGCAGCCGCCATGCTGCAATCGCAGCAGCTCGTCGCGGCCCTTGTCGAACTCATGGTTGCCGACGCTGGAGACGTCGAGCCCGATCTGGTTGAGCACCTCAATCGTGGGCTCATCATGGAACAGGCCGGAGGCCAGCGGCGAGGCGCCCACCAGGTCCCCCGCGCCCACCACCAGCGTGTGGCCAGGGTTGCGGCTCTTGAGGTCACGCACCAGGCTGGCGAGATAGGCCGCGCCACCAGCAGCCACCCGTATGCCACCGGGGTTGGCTGCATCGGGCATCAGCACGCTACCGGCGGGCGGCTGGATGTTGCCGTGGAAATCGTTGAGGGCGATCAGTGAAATATGCACGGGCCCCGCGCCACAGGCGCCGCACACCAGACTGCTGCACAGCAGCAAGGCCTGCAAGCGAGCGCGCCATCGGGCAGACAGGGAAACGGCTTGAAAGGACATTTGGTAGACCTCACGCACAGAGGGCACGATGCATGGACTATAGTGCCGCAGACTTTCCGGCGTCGCCGATACAAAAATTCTCAAAGCAAGCAACATGAAATTTGCCACATGGAACGTGAACTCTCTTAGCGTGCGATTGCCACAGGTGCTGGACTGGCTGGCCGCCAACCCGGTGGATGTGCTGGTGCTGCAGGAGTTGAAGATGACGGACGACAAGTTTCCGCATGAAGCCTTTACCCAGGCCGGCTACCACGCCCAATGCTTCGGCCAGAAGACTTATAACGGAGTTGCCCTGCTCTCGCGCACACCCGCTGGCGATGTGGTGAAGAACATTCCCGGCTTTGATGACGACATGGCGCGGGTGATCACCGGCACGGTGGGCGAAGGTGCGCAAAGCGTGCGCGTGGTGGGCGCCTATTTCCCCAACGGGCAAGAGCCTGGCAGCGACAAATTTGAGTACAAGATGGAATGGCTCAAGGGCCTGCGCAGTTGGCTGAAAGACGAGCTGGTAGCCCACCCCCGCCTGCTGCTGATGGGTGACTACAACATCACGTTTGATGACCTGGACGTGTGGGACCCGCAAGGCATGCGTGACCAGATCCATTGCACCGACGAAGAACGCTACCACCTGAACGCGCTGATCGCGCTGGGCCTGACCGATAGCCACCGGATGTTCCCACAACCGCCCAAAAGCTACAGCTGGTGGGACTACCGCGATGCAGGCTTCAGGCGCAACCGCGGCCTGCGCATTGACCACATTCTGGTGAGCAACGCGCTCAAGCCGCAAGTGTTGTCCTGCGTCATCGACAAGACCCCGCGCAAGAATGAGCGTCCCAGCGACCACGCCCCCGTGGTCGTGGAGATCGGCTTACTCTAGACCCAACTCCTGGATCTTGCGGGTAATCGTATTGCGGCCGATACCCAGCTTGTGCGCGGCCTCGATGCGGCGACCCTTGGTGTTGGCCAGGGCTGCGAGTATCAGGCGTGACTCGAAGCGCTTGGTCAGCACGTCCCACACGTCCAGGCGACCGGAGCCCAGCAGCGCGATGGCTTCGCCCTCGAGGCCGTGCTCCCACTCCTGCAGGTTGCCCGAGAGGCTCGTCGAGCCCACCGCTACCACCTCGGGGAAATACGGCAGCGGCGCCACGGGGACCGGAGCGATCGCTTCCGCAGGCACTGGCACAGGCACTGAGGCCTGCTGAGGTTGTGCGGCATCACTACGTGAAACCCCGATTTCGGGCGGCAAGTCCTTGGGCTCAATCAATTGCGCCGGTGCCATCACGGTCAGCCAATGGCACAGGTTTTCCAGCTGGCGCACATTGCCGGGGAAGGCAAAACCTTCCAGCCAGACCAGCGCCGCGTCGGAAATACGCTTGGGCTCCACACCGAGTTGCTGGGCGCTTTGCTGCAGGAAGTGGCGCGTCAGCATGGACACGTCTTCCTTGCGTTCGCGCAGCGCAGGCAGGCGCAGGCGGATCACGTTCAGGCGGTGGAACAGGTCTTCCCGGAAGCCCCCGTCCTTGACGCGCTGCTCCAGGTCCTGGTGGGTGGCGGCGATCACGCGCACATTGGTCTTGACGGCGCTGTGGCCGCCGACGCGGTAAAAATGGCCGTCCGAGAGCACGCGCAGTAGCCGCGTCTGCAACTCAAAGGGCATATCCCCGATTTCGTCCAGAAACAGCGTGCCGCCATCGGCCTGCTCAAAGCGGCCGCGACGCATGGTCTGGGCGCCGGTAAAGGCACCGCGCTCGTGGCCGAACAACTCACTCTCCAGCAGATCCTTGGGGATGGCTGCGGTATTGATGGCCACAAACGGGCCATTGGCGCGCGGAGAATGCTTGTGCAGGGCACGGGCCACCAGCTCCTTGCCGGAGCCGGACTCGCCGGTGATGAGCACGGTCACATTGCTTTGCGCCAGGCGTCCGATGGCGCGAAACACATCCTGCATGGCCGGTGCCTGGCCCAGCATCTCAGGCGCCTCAGCCATGCGCTCTTCGCTGACCTCTTCGCGCTGGCTTTCTTCCACGGCACGGCGAATCAACTCCACCGCCTTGGGCAGGTCGAACGGCTTGGGCAGGTACTCGAAAGCACCGCCTTGAAAGGCGCTGACCGCGCTATCCAGGTCGGAAAAAGCGGTCATGATGATCACAGGCAAGGCGGGGTATTTGGCCTTGACCTTTTCCAGCAGATCCAAGCCCGAACCACCCGGCATACGGATATCGCTCACCAGGATTTGTGGCCCCTCGTCATCGGCAGCCGTGCTCAAAGCTGCCAGTACATCGCGTGAATTGGAAAAGCTGCGCGTAGGCAAATGTTCGCGCAGCAAGGCCTTCTCCAGCACGAAGCGTATGGACTGGTCATCGTCAACGATCCAGATTGGCTTCATGGTCTTCTTATCCCTTGTGTCTGGCATTACGGTAACGGAATCAAGATTTTGAAATCCGTACGGCCTGGCACGCTATCGACTTCGATCATTCCCTGGTGCTGCTGAACAAAGGTTTGCGCCAATGTCAGCCCCAGGCCTGAACCACCATCTCTGCCCGACACCAGCGGATAGAAAATGCGATCCTTGATCGAATCTGGCACGCCAGGTCCGTTGTCAATCACATGCAATTCCAATGCCAACCGGTAGCGCTGCTTGCCGAAGGTAATCTGGCGCATAACGCGGGTCTTGAAGATCAGTTCCGCATCCCCTTCGGCGATGCGCTCGCTCAAAGCCTGCGCGGCGTTGTGGGCGATGTTGAGCACGGTTTGGATCAGTTGCTCATGGTCACCCCGAAACTCGGGGATGGAGGTGTCGTAGTCACGCACAACCTTCAAACCCTTGGGGAACTCGGACACAATCAGCGAGCGCACCCGTTCGCACACCTCGTGAATATTGACATCACTGACCATATGCGGCCGGCGGTGCGGCGCCAGCAAACGGTCCACCAAACTTTGCAGCCGGTCGGCCTCATGGATGATGACCTGGGTGTACTCGGTGAGATCCGGCGAATCCATCTCCAGTTCCAGCAACTGGGCGGCGCCACGGATGCCGCCCAGCGGGTTTTTGATTTCATGTGCCAGATTGCGGATCAGTTCTTTGTTGCTCTGGGCCTGCTCGAGCAGTCGCTCCTCGCGGTCCTGCCGGGTCTGTTGCTCCAGCGGCACCATTTCCACAATGATGTCCTCGGCCGGGTCGGTGCGGGTGATGATGACGTGTACCGGCAGCGCGTCGTAACCCACGCGCCGTAGCCAGGCGTCGTAGCGCAGGGCACCAAATTCATTTTCAATTGCGCCTTCCAGCGCGTTTTGCAATTGGCTGGGTTCGGTAAAGGCCTCCGCAAAGGCAGTGCCGACAATGCTGCGGCGCGAGATGCCCAGCACATCTTCCAGTGCCGCATTGGAGAACAGCACCCGGCCGCTGCGATTCACAACCGTCACCAGGGTGGCCAGCAGATCGAAGGATTGGTAGTTGGTCATTGCAAGTTCCTGGGGCCCGGCCGTTAACGGCAATGGTCTGAACGGATTCAAGCCGACTATTTTCCGCTGGAGGCGCTGGACGAACTACCGGGCTGCGCCGGCAGGCGCGACAGCTCGCGCTTGATGCCGGCAATATCGGCTTCGTTGCGACCCATGGCGGCTTTGAGTTCAGCCACCCGGTCTATGTATTTCTGGTTGTTGCGCGTCTCGGGCCCGGTGCGCTCAGGTTCACCGCTGTTGTATTCCTTCTGTAGTTCAGCCTGCTTGGCATCCGCCTTTTTGAGTTCGGCTTCCAGAATCAGTCGGGCATCCGAATCCTTGGCCCGCTGATCGGCCGTGTCGGCGCGCTGACCGGGCGTGGAGGCCTTGGCCGGCGGTGGCTTGACGGCCTGGATCACGGTCACATTGCTGCCGGAAATGAGCTTGCAGTTCTTGGACTGGGCATCGGATACCGTGTTGGTGTACTCGTTGCCACAGCGGTAAATGCGCTCGTCTGCAGCCTGTGCACCGGCAGGGCCTATCAGCATCAAAAACAGGAGAAAAACAGATTTCATTTTCAGTCCACCCATCGCGAATGCAGGGTCAGTGGGGAAGTATGCGCCAAAATTGTTAAGGGCTGTAATGCACACCCTGTGGCTCGCAGAGTGCTGCCTTCCATCCGGCTAAAGAGCCACAAAAAAAGGACTGCCAGGGCAGTCCTTTTTTCCTGCCTTCCCCTTGCGGGAAAAGCTGTGCTAAGCCCTTATTACAGGGAGTAGTACATGTCGTATTCGACCGGGTGCACGGCCATACGGAAGCGGGTCACTTCCTGCATCTTCAGTTCGATGTAGGCATCGATCATGGAGTCGGTGAACACGCCGCCCTTGGTCAGGAACGCACGGTCTTTGTCCAGGTGCTCGAGCGCCTGGTCCAGGCTGTGGCACACGGTCGGCACCAGTGCATCTTCCTCGGGAGGCAGATGGTACAGGTCCTTGGTGGCTGCTTCGCCGGGATGGATCTTGTTTTCCACGCCGTCCAGACCCGCCATCAGCAGGGCAGCAAAGCCCAGGTAGGGGTTCATCAGAGGATCGGGGAAGCGGGCTTCCACGCGACGGCCCTTGGGGTTGGCCACGAACGGGATGCGGATCGAGGCGGAACGGTTCTTGGCGGAGTACGCCAGCTTGACCGGAGCTTCGAAATGCGGAACCAGGCGCTTGTAGCTGTTGGTGCCGGGGTTGGTGATGGCGTTCAGG
>CANFIH010000072.1 GCA_947446855.1 Burkholderiales bacterium | reverse complement strand
GATCTCGCTCTAGCCTCACCTCGCCAAGAAAAAGGGTGGCGGTAACCCTGATGCTGTTTCCAGCAAAGCCTGAGATTATAGCCTGAAGGCGCAGCGGGCCGCTACGTGCCCGCTGCAGGACTTATTCCTGCTCTAAGAAACGCTGGGCATCCAGCGCCGCCATGCAGCCGGTGCCGGCGCTGGTGATGGCCTGGCGGTAGACATGGTCTGCCACGTCGCCGGCGGCGAACACGCCGGGCACGCTGGTCATGGTGGCAAAACCGTTCAGACCGCCCTTGGTCACCAGATAGCCGCTGTTCATCTCCAACTGACCGTTGAAGATTTCAGAGTTGGGTGCGTGGCCGATGGCGATAAAGCAGCCCTTGAGGGTCAGGTCTTCGGTGGAGCCGTCCACCGTGCTCTTCAGGCGGATACCGGTCACACCCGAGGCATCGCCCAGCACTTCGTCCAGCGTGACAAAGGTCTTGAGCTCGATCTTGCCGGCAGCGACTTTGTCCATCAGCTTGTCGATCAGGATGGCTTCGGCCTTGAACTTGTCGCGGCGGTGCACCAGGTACACCTTTTTGGCGATGTTGGACAAATACAGTGCTTCCTCCACGGCGGTGTTGCCACCGCCCACCACGCAGCAGACCTCTTCGCGGTAGAAAAAGCCGTCACAGGTGGCGCAGCCGGAGACGCCGCGGCCCATGAAAGCGGTCTCGGAGGGAAGTCCCAAGTACTTGGCGGAGGCGCCGGTGGCCAGGATCAACGTGTCACAGGTGTAAGTGTCTGTATCGCCCTTGAGGGTGAATGGGCGCTTGCTCAGGTCTACCGCATTGATATGGTCGAACACGATCTCGGTCTTGAAGCGTTCGGCATGTTCCAGAAAGCGTTGCATCAACTCCGGGCCTTGTACGCCGTTGACGTCGGCGGGCCAGTTGTCCACTTCGGTGGTGGTCATGAGCTGTCCGCCCTGGGCAATACCGGTAACCAGCATGGGACTCAGGTTGGCGCGGGCGGCGTAAATGGCGGCGGTGTAGCCCGCCGGGCCGGAGCCCAGAATCAGGACCTTGGCGTGTTTGGATGCAGACATGGGGTGCTTTCAGAGGATGGTGACAAAGGGGTCGGGCAAATGGGGTTGCCGCCCATGGCCTTCATTGTAAATAAGTGGGATTTGACAGGCACCGGGTCGGGTTATGCCGGCTTTTGGCTTGGGTTAAGCTTGCAGGCACTGGTTTTTCAAATGACATATTCGCTTCATACGCTCCAATCTTCCGCGCCGCGTCCCGCTGAGCCGCCCACGGGCATTGCGCGCTTCGCCAACGAAATGGCCCTGGTGGCTGGTTTTGTGCTGATCGCTATCTGGCTGATCGCCATGCTGAGCTATTCGCCGCAAGATGCAGGCTGGACGACCTCGGGTGCCGGTGCCGTTGTGATGAACCGCGCCGGTCGACTGGGTGCTTGGGTGGCCGACATGAGCTACTTTTTGTTCGGTTTCTCTGTCTGGTGGTGTGTGGCTGTGGCGCTCAGGCAATGGCTGGCCTTGTTGGCGCAGCGCCTGCGTGGTGATGAGTTTCAGTCTGAATCTGCCCGGCCATCTGGCGGACCAATGCTCCTTTTGACACAGCGCTGGACCTTTTGGCTGGGCTTGGCCCTGCTCCTGTATAGCAGCACCACGCTGGAGTGGACCCGCCTGTACCGTTTTGAGGCGCTGTTGCCGGGGCATGGCGGAGGTGTCCTGGGCTATGCCATGGGCCCCTGGAGTGTGCGTTGGTTGGGCTTTTCCGGCTCCGGGTTAGTGGCTATCGTGCTGGGCCTGGTGGGCTGCGCGCTGGTGTTCCGCTTTTCCTGGATGCAGGTGGCCGAGCGCCTGGGTGCCTGGGCCTATTCCTTTATCGAGCAGCAGCGTGAAAAGCGCGAGATGGCGCAGGATATGGAAATAGGCCAGCAGGCCATGCGCGAGCGCGAGGAAGTGGTGTTTGAAGAGCGCGAGGAGATTGTTCAGCACCACACAGCGCCGGTCATCATTGAGCAGCCGGCGCAACTGGAAGTGCCGCTGAGTACGCGCGTGGCCAAGGAGCGCCAGAAACCCTTGTTCACCGAAATGCCTGACAGCAAGCTGCCGCAGGTGGCCCTGCTGGATGAGGCTTTGCTGCGCCAGGAAACCGTCTCGCCCGATACGCTGGAGATGACCAGCCGCATGATTGAGAAGCGCCTGAAGGACTTTGGCGTGGAGGCCCGCGTGGTGCTGGCCCAGCCCGGTCCAGTGATTACGCGCTATGAAATTGAGCCTGCCACTGGCGTCAAGGGCGCACAAATTGTCGGTCTGGCCAAGGACCTGGCGCGTTCACTGAGCCTGGTGTCGATCCGTGTGGTGGAAACCATTCCCGGCAAGAACTACATGGCGCTGGAACTGCCCAATGCCAAACGGCAAAGCATCCGGCTGGCCGAAATTCTGGGCTCGCAAATTTACAGCGAAGCCAAATCCATGCTCACCATGGGCCTGGGCAAGGACATCATCGGCAACCCCATCGTCGCCGATCTGGCCAAGATGCCCCATGTGCTGGTGGCCGGTACCACCGGCTCGGGTAAATCGGTGGGTATCAATGCCATGATTCTGAGCCTGCTCTACAAGGCCGAAGCGCGCGATGTGCGCCTCTTGATGATCGACCCCAAGATGCTGGAAATGTCGATCTACGAGGGCATTCCGCATTTGCTGTGTCCGGTCGTCACCGACATGAAGCAGGCCGCCAATGGCCTGAACTGGTGCGTGATGGAGATGGAGCGGCGCTACAAGCTGCTGAGCAAGATGGGCGTGCGCAACCTGGCAGGCTACAACACCAAGATGGACGAAGCCAAGGCGCGCGGCGAGCTGATTGGCAACCCCTTTAGCCTGACGCCCGAGGCGCCTGAGCCGCTGGAGCGCCTGCCGCACATCGTGGTGGTGATTGATGAACTGGCCGACCTGATGATGGTGGTGGGCAAGAAAATTGAAGAGTTGATTGCCCGCCTGGCGCAAAAGGCGCGCGCCGCCGGCATCCACTTGATTCTGGCCACACAACGTCCCAGCGTGGACGTGATTACCGGCCTGATCAAGGCCAACATCCCGACGCGGATTGCCTTTCAGGTATCCAGCAAGATTGATAGCCGTACCATTCTGGATCAGATGGGCGCCGAAGCCCTGTTGGGCATGGGTGACATGCTCTACATGCCCAGTGGCACCGGCTTGCCGATTCGCGTACACGGCGCTTTTGTTAGCGATGAAGAAGTGCACCGCGTGGTCGACTACCTGAAAGCCCAGGGCGAGCCCAATTACATCGAGGGAATTCTCGAAGGCGGCACCGTGGACGGCGATGACGGCAACGGTGGCGGTGCCGGCGATACCTCAGGCGAAAAAGACCCGATGTATGACCAGGCCGTCGAAGTGGTGTTGAAGAACCGCAAGGCCAGTATTTCCTTGGTGCAACGCCACCTCAAGATCGGCTACAACCGCGCCGCCCGTCTGGTGGAAGACATGGAAAATGCCGGCCTGGTCAGCTCCATGAGCAGCAGTGGTCAGCGTGACATTCTGGTGCCGGCGCGCAACGAGTAACTATGTTCATCCCAAAAATTGCAGCGTGTTCACTGGCCCTTTGTGCCTTCTTCGCCCAGGCTTCCGGTTTGGACAGCCTGGAGCAGTTTGTCAAAACTGCCAAAACCGGCCGTGCCGAATTTACCCAGGTGGTGACCGCGCCGCCAAAGGAAGGGCAGGCGACACGCCATAAGACTTCCAGTGGTACGTTTGAGTTCTCACGGCCCAACCGCTTCAAATTCACCTACCGCAAGCCCTTTGAGCAAACCATCGTTGCCGACGGCCAAACGTTGTGGCTTTACGATGTGGACCTCAATCAGGTGACCTCGCGCAAGCAATCGGCGGTTTTGGCTTCGTCACCTGCGGCACTGATTGCCTCAGCGGCAGATATCAAGGCCTTGCAGGCTGACTTCACCTTGACTGCTGCGCCCGACAAAGATGGTCTGGAATGGGTGCTGGCAAGCCCGAAAGCCAAGGAGGGCATGCTGCAGGCGGTGCGGGTGGGCTTCAAGGGCGCGGAACTGGCAGTGCTGGAAATTGTGGACAGTTTTGGTCAACGCTCCGTCATGTCGTTTTCCGGTTTGCGCATCAACACCCCGCTGGAGCCTGCGCTTTTTCAGTTCAAGCCACCCGCCGGCGCGGATTTGATTCAGCAATAGCCTTGCCGGACGATGCATGGCCCAAGCCCCGCGCAAGCACACCTCCACACAGCAGCCCCTGGCTGAGCGCCTGCGCCCGAAAAACCTGGGCGAAGTCATAGGGCAGCAGCATCTGCTGGGCGAGGGCATGGCCTTGCGGCTGGCCTTTGAGTCTGGGCAGCCGCATAGCTGCATCCTGTGGGGGCCACCGGGCACGGGCAAGACCACCATTGCGCGCCTGATGGCCGATGCCTTCGATGCCCAGTTCATCACCATCAGCGCGGTCTTGGGCGGTGTGAAAGATATACGCGAGGCGGTGGAGCAGGCCCAGGCCGCGCGCGATGGCCTGGAGCAGCGCCACACCATTGTGTTTGTGGACGAATGCCACCGCTTCAACAAGAGCCAGCAGGACGCGTTTTTGCCGCACGTGGAAAGCGGCCTGTTTACCTTTATCGGCGCCACGACCGAGAACCCTTCGTTCGAAGTGAACTCTGCGCTTTTGTCACGGGCCGCAGTCTATGTGTTGCAGCCGCTCAGTGCCGAAGACCTGCAGCATATTGTCGACCGTGCCTTGACGCAAAGCGCCATACCGCCGGTGGAAGCGGCGGCCGTGGAGCGCCTGATTGCCTATGCGGATGGCGATGCACGCCGCCTGCTCAACACCCTGGAGACCCTAGCCATTGCGGCCATGCAGGAAAAGACCGAGCAGATCACCGATGTCTGGTTGCTCAAGGTGTTGGGTGAGCGCATGCGCCGCTATGACAAGGGGGGCGAGCAGTTTTACGACACCATTTCAGCGCTGCACAAAAGCGTGCGCGGCTCGGACCCTGATGCGGCCTTGTACTGGTTGGTGCGCATGCTGGACGGCGGTGCCGATCCCCGCTACATGGCGCGGCGTCTGGTCCGCATGGCGAGCGAGGATATTGGCCTGGCGGATCCGCGTGCGCTGCGCCTGGCGCTGGATACGGCCGAAGTGTACGAGCGTCTGGGAACCCCCGAGGGTGAACTGGCACTGGCCGAATGCGTGGTGTATCTGGCCATCGCGCCCAAATCGAATGCGGTTTACAAGGCCTATAACGCGGCCAAGGCCTTCATCAAGAAAGACGGCACCAGGCCGGTTCCCATGCACCTGCGCAATGCACCGACGAAGCTCATGAAAGAGCTGGACTATGGCAAGGGCTACCGCTATGCGCATGACGAGGAGGGCGGCTTCGCTGCCGGAGAGCAGTACCTGCCCGATGGCCTTGCTGCGCTGAGTTTTTACCAGCCGGTGGAGCGTGGCCTGGAAATTCGGATTGCTGAAAAGATGCGTCATTTGCAGGCCTTGAATGAAAACAAGCGTCAAAGCGACTAATGCTTAGCGATAAACGGCAGCGCGAGGGTAAACCCCGCGGACCGGGCCCGTTAACCTGTCCCCCCTTTCGTTACAATCCCCCCCACTCAATTGCCGCACCCACCTGTGTGGCGAGTTTCTTGCTTAAGAACAGGTAGAGCCCACAAGGCCGAGCCGCTTGTCATCAAATTGCGAATCCAGCTGTTTGCTTCAGGCGCCGGCCACAAATCGGAGATAAGTCTTATGGATATTTTGTTGCAGCAGATCATCAATGGTCTGGTGTTGGGTAGCATGTATGCGCTCATCGCGCTGGGCTACACCATGGTGTACGGCATCATTAACCTGATCAACTTTGCCCACGGCGAAGTGATGATGGTCGGCGCCCTCACGAGTTGGACCATCATCGGCTGGATGCAGTCGGCCATGCCGGGAACACCCGGCCCTGTCATCCTTTTTATTGCACTGATCATTGCCTGCGTGGTGTCAGCCTCGTTGAACTTTGTGATTGAAAAAGTGGCCTACCGGCCGCTGCGCAACAGCCCCAAACTGGCCCCCTTGATTACCGCCATCGGCATGTCCATTCTGTTGCAGACCCTGGCCATGATCATCTGGAAGCCGAACTACAAGTCCTATCCCACGCTGCTGCCCAATACACCGTTTGAAATCGGTGGCGCTGTGATCACCCCGACCCAGGTGATGATTCTGGGCGTGACTGCAGCATCGCTGGCGTTGCTGATGTGGGTGGTGAATTTCACCAAGCTGGGACGCGCCATGCGTGCCACCGCTGAGAACCCCCGCGTTGCGGGCCTGATGGGTGTGAAGCCTGACATGGTGATTTCTGCCACCTTCATCATTGGCGCCATTCTGGCTGCCATTGCCGGTGTGATGTATGCCTCCAACTATGGAACCGCGCAACATGCCATGGGCTTTTTGCCCGGCCTGAAGGCCTTTACCGCAGCCGTGTTCGGTGGCATCGGCAACCTGGCGGGTGCCGTGGTCGGCGCCATTCTGCTGGGGCTGATCGAGTCCATCGGCGCCGGCTACATCGGTGACCTGACCGGTGGCGTGCTCGGTAGCAATTACTCGGACATCTTTGCCTTCATCGTTCTCATCGTCGTTCTGACTCTGCGTCCTTCGGGCCTGCTGGGTGAACGTGTTGCTGACCGTGCCTGAGGAGAACTCCAACATGACACAACAAAAGAAAATTCTCGCCTTTATCGCCACCGGCATCGCTTTGCTGGTGCTGCCCTTGCTGCTGCAAACCTTTGGCAATGCCTGGGTGCGCATTGCCGACGTGGCCCTGCTGTATGTGCTGCTCTCGCTGGGTCTGAACATTGTGGTGGGCTATGCCGGTCTGCTCGACTTGGGTTACGTGGCCTTTTTTGCTATTGGCGCCTATATGTACGGGCTGTTGTCTTCGCCGCAACTGACCGAGTCCTTCGAGTTCATTGCGGCAGCCTTTCCGAATGGTTTGCACCAACCGCTGTGGGTGATCATTCCGGCCGGTGCCGGCCTGGCGGGCCTGTTTGGCGTGCTGCTGGGTGCGCCCACACTGCGCCTGCGGGGTGACTACCTGGCCATCGTGACGCTGGGCTTTGGTGAAATCATCCGTGTGTTCCTGAACAACCTGGATGCGCCCATCAACATCACCAACGGCCCTAAGGGCATCAACCAGATCGATTCGCTGCATTTCTTCGGCCTGGACCTGGGCAAGAAGATCGTGGTGGGCGGTATCGAGTTGGCCTCGGTCTCGCTGTACTACTACCTGTTCCTGGCCCTGGTGCTGGTCAGCATCGTGATCTGCCATCGCCTGGAGTTGTCCCGCGTGGGCCGCGCCTGGATGGCCATTCGTGAAGACGAAATCGCTGCCAAGGCCATGGGCATCAATACCCGCAACATGAAGCTGCTGGCCTTCGGCATGGGTGCCACCTTTGGCGGTGTGTCCGGCGTGATGTTCGGTGCTTTCCAGGGCTTTATTTCGCCCGAGTCCTTCACCCTGATGGAATCCGTGATGATCGTAGCCATGGTCGTGCTGGGCGGTGTGGGGCATCTGCCAGGTGTGATCCTGGGCGCGGTGCTGCTCTCGGCTTTGCCTGAAGTGCTGCGCTATGTGGCCGGCCCCTTGCAAGCTTTCACCGGCGGCCGACTGGACGCCTCCATCCTGCGTCAGTTGCTGATCGCGCTGGCCATGATCACCATCATGCTCTCGCGTCCGCGCGGCCTGTGGCCCTCGCCCGAGCACGGCAAGTCCTTGCAGACTGCCAAATCCTAAGCAGTAGGAACGAATATGACAGATACAGTATTGAACGTCTCCGGCGTTTCCAAGCGTTTCGGCGGCCTGCAGGCTCTGAGCGATGTGGGCATCCAGATCAAACGCGGTCAGGTCTACGGCCTGATCGGCCCCAACGGTGCGGGAAAGACCACCTTCTTCAACGTGTTGACCGGCTTGTACACGCCCGACAGCGGCAAGTTCGAGCTGGCCGGCAAACCCTATGAGCCAAACGCCGTGCATCTGGTGGCCAAGGCCGGTATTGCCCGCACCTTCCAGAACATCCGTCTGTTTGCTGAAATGACGGCCCTGGAAAATGTGATGGTCGGCCGTCACATCCGCACCCACTCCGGCCTGTTTGGCGCGATTCTGCGTACCAAGAGCTTCAAGCGGGAAGAGGCTGAAATTGCCCAGCGTGCACAAGAGCTGCTGGACTATGTGGGTATCGGCAAGTTCACCGATTACAAGGCGCGCACCCTGAGTTATGGTGATCAGCGCCGTCTGGAAATTGCCCGCGCCCTGGCGACCGACCCGCAGCTGATTGCGCTGGACGAGCCCGCCGCCGGCATGAACGCCACCGAGAAGGTCATGTTGCGCGAGCTGATTGACCGCATCCGCAAGGACAACCGCACCATCTTGCTGATCGAACACGACGTGAAGTTGGTGATGGGTCTGTGCGACCGCGTCACCGTGCTCGACTACGGCAAGCAGATCGCCGAAGGCACACCTGCCGACGTGCAGCGCAATGAAAAAGTGATTGAGGCCTATCTGGGCACCAGCGGGCACTAAGGATCAGACATGACAACAAAAGTATTACTCAAGGTCACCGGCCTGCAGGTCGCATACGGTGGCATCCAGGCCGTCAAGGGCGTGGATTTCGAAGTGCGCGAAGGCGAGCTGGTTTCCCTGATCGGCTCCAACGGCGCCGGCAAGACCACCACCATGAAGGCCATTACCGGCACGCTGCCGATCAAGGCCGGTGACATCGAATACCTGGGCAAGAGCATCAAGGGCCAGGGTCCCTGGGATCTGGTCAAGCAGGGCCTGGCCATGGTGCCGGAAGGCCGTGGCGTGTTCACCCGTATGACCATTCTGGAAAACCTGCAGATGGGCGCCTACATCCGTGACGACAAGGCCGACATCCTGGCCGACATCGACAAGGTATTCACCATCTTCCCGCGCCTGAAAGAGCGGCGCGACCAGCTGGCCGGCACCATGTCGGGCGGTGAGCAGCAGATGCTGGCCATGGGCCGTGCCCTGATGAGCCGCCCCAAAGTGCTGCTACTGGACGAGCCTTCCATGGGTCTGTCGCCCATCATGGTCGACAAAATCTTTGAGGTCGTGAAGGACGTGTACGCCCAGGGCGTGACGGTGCTGCTGGTGGAGCAAAACGCCAGTCGTGCGCTCGGTATTGCCAATCGCGGCTACGTGATGGAGTCGGGCATTGTGACCATGAGCGGCGACGCCCATGAGATGCTCAACGACCCCAAGGTGCGCGCGGCGTATCTGGGCGAATAAACCTGCGTTTGCCGTCTTGCAAAGCCACACGGTCACCTGCCGTGTGGCTTTGTTGCTTTTAATCGCCTCATGAATATTCCAGTCCTGTCCCTGCTGTTTGTCACCGTGGTGTGGGGCGCCACCTTTCCGGTGCTCAAAATTGCCACGGCGCAGCTCAGCGGGGTCGAAACCTCGGCCCTGCGCTTTTTGCTGGCCGCCCTGTGCATGCTGCCCTGGGCACTGCGCGCGCCGCGCAAGGCCTGGTGGGATGGCGCCCTGCTGGGCGCACTGGTGCTGTTTTCCTATGTGGCCCAGGCTTATGGTCTGCAGTTCATTTCGTCGAACCGCAGCGCCTTTTTGACCAGCTTGAATGTGCTGATGGTGCCCTTGCTGGGTTTGCTGTTTGGCAATGCGCTGTCTTGGCGCGTCATCCTGGCCGCTGCCCTGGCCTGTGCCGGTATTGGTCTGATGTCCTGGGACGGTGGTGCGAATTTGCGAGCAGATGCGGCCACGGTGGCCGGTGCCATGGGCTATGCGCTGTATGTGATCGTGCTGTCGGCGCGTGCCAGTCGCCACGAGGCACGCAGTCTGGCAGCCACACAAATTGTCTGGATGGCCGTGCTGGGTGGTTTGTGGATGCTGGCCGACGCGCAGGGGACTGACAAGCTGCAGACGCTGGGAGCCCGCCTGAGTGCTGAAATTCTCTGGGGCTTGGCCTACCTGGGCATCATCGCTACTGCCGGCATGCTGTTTTTGCAGGCGCGCGCGCAGCGCCAGGTGACGGCCGACAAAGCAGCCGTGATCTATGCCATGGAGCCGGTGTTTGCCGCTCTGTTTGCCTGGGGTTGGCTTTCCGAGGGGCTGACAGCCAGGGCCGCACTGGGCGGCGCTGTGGTGGTGTTTGCCGTGGTGTTCAGCGAGTGGAAGCCGGCAGTGCGCCAGTGATCGCATGCCAGACCCGCGCAGGCCTGGCATGAACCTGACTCAGACCTGCGCCTTGTCGGCCTCGCTGGTAAACGAATCGGCAAAGAAATTGTCTTCCGACAGACCTGCCAGAAAGCAGAAGTCTTTTTTGGCCGAGTCCACCACGATCGGTGCGCCGCAGGCATAGACCTGGTAGGCCGACAGATCCGGCAAGTCGTCCAGCACGGCCTGGTGCACAAAGCCTGTGCGGCCGGTCCAGCCGTCTTCCGGCAGGGCGTTGGACACCACCGGCACGTAACTGAACCAGCTGTGTGCGGCGGCAAAGTCGCGCACCCAGGCATCCATGTACAGGTCTGCAGGCCGGCGTCCACCCCAGTACAGGGTGCTGGCGCGGGTGATGCCTTTTTGCTGCATGTTCTCCAGCAGCGCCTTGATGGGTGCAAAGCCGGTGCCCGATGCCAGCATGACCATCGGTGCGGTCGAATCTTCGCGCAGGAAGAAGGAGCCGAAGGGCCCTTCGATGCGCAGAATGTCTTTTTCCTTCATCGAGCCAAACACCAGATCAGTGAATTTCCCACCCGGCATATGGCGGATGTGCAGCTCCATCTGCACCCCTTCAGCGGGTGCATTGGCCATGGAATAGCTGCGCCGCGCACCATCGCGCAGCAAGAATTCAATGTACTGGCCGGGGTGGTATTGGAAAGTGTCGTTGGCCGGCAGTTGCAGTTTCATGACGACCACGTCGTCCGATTTTTTCTCCATGCTGGCTACGCGCACCGGCATCTTCTTGATCGGCAGGGCACCGGCTTCGGTCACCTGGCGGGACTCCAGCACCAGGTCGCTCTGCGGCACGGCGCAGCAGGTCAAAATCATGCCCGCTGCGGCCTCTTCCTGGCTCAGCGCTTTCTCCTGGTGGGTGCCATGCACCACCGTGCCGCTGATCATTTTGCATTTGCAACTGCCGCAAGCGCCATCCTTGCAGCCATACGGCAAGCCAATGCCCTGGCGTATGCCGGCTGGCAGCACGGCTTCATTGCGCTCCACCGAAAATGTTCGGCCGCTGGGTTGCACCGTGACCGCGAAGTGGCCTGCGCCTGCACCGTTTGTCGTCATCTTTTTGGGTATCCTGTGATCTGTATTTTCAAGCAGACTGAATTGTGCCTTCAAACCAAACTCCCCTCGGTGCGCTGCCCGCGCGCTTTCGACGCCAGCGCATCCTGATTGTGGGATGTGGCGATATCGGCACAAGACTTGCCCGCAGCCTGACGGCCGGAACCCGGGTGTTGGCTCTGACCTCGTCCGAATCCCGCGTGCCGGAGTTGCGCTCCCAGGGAGTGGTGCCCCTGACAGGCAATCTGGATCGGGCCAGGACCTTGTCGCGACTGGCGGGCCTGGCGCAGCGGGTGGTCTATCTGGCTCCGCCACCCAGCGAGGGCTGGGGTGATCCGCGTGTGCTGGCGCTACTGCGTGTCTTGCGCAGGCGCAGTGCCCCGGTGCAGTTGGTCTATGGCTCTACCAGTGGCGTCTATGGCGACTGCGCTGGCGCCTGGGTGAGTGAAACGCGCGCCGTGAACCCGGGCACGCCACGCGCCATGCGCCGTGTGGATGCGGAGTCACAGGTCCGCTTCTTCGGACGGTCCGCAGGTGTCAGTGCTCAGGTTCTGCGCATCCCCGGTATTTACGCACCGGACCGCGAAGGCGGCACGCCGCGCGAGCGCCTGCACCGGGGAACGCCGGTGTTGCGTACCGAAGACGATGTGTATACCAACCACATCCACTCGGACGATCTGGCCAGCGCATGCCGAGCGGCCCTGTGGAAGGGCAGACCCCAACGCATCTACAACGTCAGTGACGACACGCAAATGAAGATGGGCGACTACTTTGATCTGGCCGCTGATCTGTACCAGTTGCCCCGGCCGCCGCGCGTGGCACGCGACGGTGCACAGCAACAGTTGCCGGTGATGCTGTTGAGCTTTATGAGCGAGTCGCGCCGCCTGGAGAACCTGCGCCTCAAGCGGGAGCTGGGCCTGCGCCTGCGCTACCCCACGGTGGGTGACGGACTGCGGTAAATCAGCAAAAGGAATTTCCAAACCAGCCAACTGGTGAGCAGCGTGATGGGAAATGCCCACAGCACATCGCTGAACCAGTGCGCCACGTCGGCCATGCGGGCAAAGCCAATGACCAGGCCGGACACCACACCCACCACGGCCCATAGGCGCTGGCGCCTGCGGTGTACCAGGCCCAATGAAATGAGGAACACCCCGCACGATACATGGCCGCTGACAAACGAGCAGTTATTGTTGCACTGGTCTGAGGGGACGGCTGCACGGCTGAACTTCTGGGTGCCACCAAAGTTTTCCACCTGGTAGGGGCGGGCGCGCTGCCAGTTTTCCTTGAAACCCCAGTTCACCACCATGCCGGGCCCCAAAACGCCGGCTACCACCACAAAAGCCAGCGGCAGACGCCAGGCCTTCCAGCGTGTATGGGAATGGGCCGCTACCAGGCCCAACAGGGCAATGACAAGGCAGACGCGAAACACCGCGGGTATCCAGCCATTGATCCACTCCACCCACCACCAGTTCACGGCATGCAAGGGCGCCTGGGGCCCGGCAAAAATGGCAGCGGCCTGAAGGTCCAGTGCAGTCCACACCGTGGGCACCAGTGCCGCCAGTACCGAGAGTGCAGTGATCCACCCATAGAGGTCAGGCGTCTTGCTGGCGGGTGCTTCGGTCGGGGTGGGGGATGTCATGTGCGCGGTGCGGCCAGTCATTGCATATTTGCGGGTGGGGGTATGCTAACCTGCTGCAGAACTGCAACCCGCCTGTCCCTTCCGTGCTACCCCTCTGGCTTGCCAACTACCGTAGAGAAAACCTGTCCAGTGATGCCCTGGCCGGTGTCATCGTAGCCATTCTGGTGATTCCGCAAAGTCTGGCCTACGCCTTGCTGGCCGGCCTGCCACCGCAGGCAGGTTTGTACGCCAGCATCTTTCCCGTCGTCGCTTACGCATGGCTGGGCAGCAGCGCTTTGCAAGCCGTCGGACCGGTGGCCATTACTGCCATCATGACTTTTTCGGTGCTCAGCCCGCTGGCCGCACCCGGCAGCCCGCAGTACATTGAGTTGGCAGCTGGCCTGGCTTTGTGTTCCGGCTTGCTGACGCTGGCCTTTGGTGTGTTGCGCCTGGGCTTCCTGTCGCAATTGTTGAGCCGCCCGGTAGTCAGCGGTTTTATTTCCGGCTCTGCGGTGTTGATCATCATCAGCCAGCTCAAGTTCTTTTTTGGCGTGCAGTCCAGTGGTGCCAATAGCTGGCTGGCGCTGCGGTCCTTGTTGGCCCATGTGGAGCAAACCAATATTGCCACGCTGGCCTTGTCCACCGTCGCTCTGGTCTGGCTGTTGCTGTCGCGCTATGGGCTGGTCAGCTTCGCCCGGCGCATGGGCCTGCCCCCGAAGCGGGCAGAGGTCTGGGTGCGCGTGATGCCACTGGTGGTGCTGGGCGTCGCGACCCTTGCGGTGGTGGCCCTGGACCTGGATATCAACCACCACGTGGCTGTGGTGGGCGCCGTGCAGGAAGGGTTGGGCACGGTCAACTTTTTCGTTCCTGGGCTGGAGGCATTGCATGTACTGCTGACGCCGGCGCTCATCATGGCCTTTATCGGTACAGTGCAAAACATCACCATGGGCCAGGCACTGGCTGCCAGGCGGCGCGAACGGCTTGACCCGAATCGCGAGCTGGTAGGCCTGGGCGCCGCCAATGTGGTGTCAGCCTTTTACAGCGGGATGCCGGTGGGCGGCGGTTTGTCGCGCTCGGCCATCAATCTGGCTGCAGGGGCGCAAACGCCCATGGCCAGTATGGTTTCCGCCCTCAGCATGTTGCTGCTCGTGTTGGCCGGTACGCATTGGTTTGCCCGTCTGCCGCTGGCGGTGCTGGCCGCTGGCATTGTGGTGGCCGCCATCAGCATGATTGATGTGAAGGCCTTTGTGCAAGCCTGGCGCTACGACCGCGCTGATGCCTTTGCCTTGCTGGGCACGGCTGCCGGCGTCTTGCTGATGGGCTTGGAGTTGGGCATTGCAGCGGGCATTTTGCTTTCGTTGATCACCTTGCTGGTACGCGCCAGCACCCCCCATATTGCTGTCATCGGCCGAATCGTGGGCACCGAGCATTTCCGGAACATTGAACGCCACGGTGTGGAGACCATCCCTGGCGTGCTGTTCCTGCGTATTGATGAGAGTCTGTTCTTTGGCAACCTCAATGCGATTGAGGCGCGCTTGGCCACAGAACTGATGAAGGACCCTCGCATTGAGGACGTGGTGCTGATCATGAGCGCGGTGAACCGGGTGGACACCACGGCGATGGAAGTACTGACGGACTTGAATCGCGACTTGATGGAGCGCGGCATCCGACTGCATCTGGCCGAGGTCAAGGGCCCGGTGCAGGACCGCTTGCTGCATTGCGCGCTCTGGCAGGCTTTATCTGGCCAGGTACACCTGTCGGTCAATAGCGCCTACGAAGCGTTGGCTGCGAAGAAAATTGTGGAGCACGGTCTCTACGTCATATAACACCGGGCTGCACCGCCAAGTGTTCATTGGCCCAATGGGCGATCTCGGAAAGATTGAAGGGTTTGCTAAAAAAGGCATCGGCCCCCTTGGCGAATGCCAACGCGCGTGTTTCAGGATCTGTATGGCCGCTGACCATGGCGACCAAAATGTTTTTGCCTTCCGGGTGCTGGCGCAGCGTCTCCAGCAATTCCAGACCTTCCTTCGCGCTGGGCATCATGATGTCCAAAAACATGATTTGCGGTTTGTGTCGCAGTACACAGGCCAAGCCGGAAACCACGTCTTGTGCCTCACACACGGAAAAGTGACGGCTTAGCGCCACACCCAGCAATTTGCGGATGAGGGGGTTGTCATCAACGACCAGTATTTGAGTCATAAAGTTCCTGACGCCAATGGTAGCGAGGAATCTGACAGCCCACTTGCTTTCGCCGGGGTAAATGTAACGCGCCACAACGCTGCCTATGCAGTGCGCGGCGTCTGGTTGTGCCTCAGGCCGATGCGCTGGCCTTGCGCAAGATGGTGTGGAGTTGGTCCTTCAGTTGCAGTTTTTCTTTTTTGAGAACCTCGATTTGCTCATGGCTGGCGGACTCGAGGCCGTTTTCCATATTTTTGATTTTCTGATCGAGGACGTTGTGCTGCTCGAACAGGCGACCAAAATGGTGGTCCGTGGTCTTGAGGTTGGAAATAAGTTCGCGGAATTCTGGAAACATGAGGGCTCCTGAAGCGGTTGATTGGGTTTTTTTATTGGAAGTATCTACCCTGATGCAGCTAGAAAACCATGGCAAGAGAGTCGTGCTGCAGGGACCATGGATCCCAAAGTGATTCTAAGCACATCTTCAAAAGGGGAGGCCACAAAAAAGAGCGGCAGGTTGATGCGAGCTGCGAGCTGCGATCTGCGAGCGAATCATCCTGATCACCAACCACAACAGCAAGCAGATGGCACCAGCAAAAGGCGGTGCAAGCAATGGGTTCTTTTTCCGGATTTCGCAAGCACCGTATCCCTTTGAGACAACAAAAAACCCGCCATGCCGAAACATGCGGGTTTTGAGACTGCTTGATACCGTCTGAAATCATCAGATGGTGCCCGGGGCCGGAATCGAACCGGCACGGATTTCTCCGGGGGATTTTGAGTCCCCTGCGTCTACCAATTTCACCACCCGGGCTGGAATGAGGAACGACTCAAATTATGGCACATTTATGGGCATGAACTATCCCACCATCGAAGACGCAATCGGAAAAACTCCCCTGGCTGCCCTGCAGCGCATTGGTGCACAGGAAAATGCCCTGCGCAACAACGTAGTGCTGGGCAAGCTGGAGGGCAATAATCCAGCGGGGTCGGTGAAAGACCGGCCTGCACTCAGCATGATTCAGCGCGCGCAGGAGCGCGGTGAAATCAAGCCTGGCGACACGTTGATTGAGGCGACCTCTGGCAACACCGGCATTGCCCTGGCCATGGCAGCGGCCATCAAGGGCTATCGCATGATCCTCATCATGCCGGAGGACTTGTCGATTGAGCGCGTCCAGACCATGAAGGCCTTTGGTGCCGAACTCATCCTCACCCCCAAGAGCGGCGGCATGGAGTACGCCCGCGACCTGGCGGACAAGATGGTGCGCGAAGGGCAGGGCGTAGTGCTCGATCAGTTTGCCAACGCTGACAATCCGCGCGCCCATTACGAGACCACCGGCCCTGAGATCTGGGCCGACACCCAGGGCAGGATCACACACTTTGTCAGCGCCATGGGTACTACGGGAACCATTACCGGCGTGGCGCAGTTTTTGAAAGAGAAGAACCCGGCCATCCGCATCATCGGTGCGCAGCCGTCCGAGGGCTCTCGCATTCCCGGCATCCGCAAGTGGCCGCAGGCGTATTTGCCCAAAATTTACAACCCCGCCAATGTCGATGAACTGGTGTATGTCAGCCAGGCTGACGCCGAATCCATGTGCCGGCGCCTTGCGCGCGAGGAAGGCATTTTTGCCGGTATCTCGGCGGCCGGTGCCTGCTGGGTGGCGCAACAGATTGCCGCACGCGAAACCGATGCCACGATCGTGTTTGTGGTCTGTGACCGCGGGGATCGTTATCTTTCCACCGGTGTATTCCCGGCCTGAGGTGCGGGCTTGCAGTGCGCAACCCTACAATGCGACCGACCTAGGAAAACATATGCAGATCGACAAAGAAATTGACACCCGTGGCTTGAACTGCCCCTTGCCCATACTCAAGGCCAAGAAGGCTTTGGCCGAGTTGCAAAGTGGTCAGGTGTTGAAGGTTGTCTCTACCGATGCAGGTTCGCTGCGGGATTTCCAGGCCTTCGCCAAACAAACCGGCAACGAGCTGCTGGACCAGCAGACGCAGGGCGCGGACTTCCTGCATATTTTTCGCCGCCGCTAAAACACAAAAGCGGGCCAAGTGGCCCGCTTCCTAAGGTTTCAGCGTTCGCCAGGAACCCTGAAGTTTCCGCTATCAGCCAAGCCGCGCCAACTGGTCGCGCATCTTGACCACTGTATCCGAGAAGCCCGCCACGCGCTTGCGTTCCTGCTCAATCACGGCCGGTGGCGCCTTGGCCACGAACGCCTCGTTGGCTAGCTTGCCATTGGCCCGGGCGATCTCACCTTCCAGGCGCGCCACTTCCTTGCCCAGGCGCAGCTTCTCGGCAGCCACATCCACTTCCATGTGCAGGCAGATGCGCGCATCACCCACCACGGCCACGGGGGCTGCCTGCGCTGCGGCTTGCCAGGAGGCTTCGTCGGCAAACAGCTTGACCTCATTGAGCTTGGCCAGCGCTTGCAGAATCGGCGCGGAGGTTTGCAGGAAGGCGGCTTCGGCTGCGTTTTGCGCCACCACATACAGCGGCAGGCGGGTGCTGGGCGGCACGCTCATCTCGCCACGCAGGTTGCGGCAGGCATCCACTAACAGCTTGAGTTTGACGATCTGGGCAATGGCCGCTTCGTCAATGCGCTCAGGCTGGCTCACGGGATAGGCCGCGATGCTGACGGAGGGGCCCGCGCGTCCTGCCACGGGCGCCACTTTTTGCCACAGCTCTTCGGATATAAACGGAATCACCGGATGGGCCAGACGCAGAATGGTTTCCAGCGTGCGGATCAGGGTGCGGCGGGTGCCGCGCTTTTGCGCGTCGTCGCCGGTCTGGATCTGCACCTTGGCGATTTCCAGGTACCAGTCGCAGAACTCGTTCCAGACAAAGTCGTAAATCGTGTTGGCCACGTTGTCCAGGCGGTACTCTTCAAAGCCCTGGGCCACCTGGCCTTCAGTTTTTTGCAGCAGTGAGACGATCCAGCGGTCGGCTGCGGTAAAGCTCAGGTAGCCGTGGGCCGGGCCACCGACGGAGCATTGCTCTTTGGTGTGCTCCAACAGGCCGCAGTCCTGACCTTCGCAGTTCATCAGCACAAAGCGGGTGGCGTTCCACAGCTTGTTG
>CANFIH010000071.1 GCA_947446855.1 Burkholderiales bacterium | reverse complement strand
CTTGCCGCGCGCTGGCCGTTGGATAGGGGGGCCGTCTGCGCGGCCGACGCGGCACGCCAGCGCAGGGCCTGACCCCAGTGGGTCAGCAGTGCGTCGCGCAGGCTTTGCGCAGTCAACACCTCGCCCTGGGCCGACAAGCGCCCGGCTGCCGCACAGAGCAGGCCCAGCGCAAACACGGCACCACGGTGGGTGTTGACGCCGCCTGTGGCGCCAAGCATGCGTTCTTCAGCGCCCATGCCCAACGCCTGCAGAAATTCAAACGGATGGGCCAGTGCCCCGGCGCGCGCCATGTGGCCAAAGTAGTGGCGCAGCGCGAACAGGCTTTTGACAAACGTGGCGGCTGTCATGTCGGTATGGCTGCCGTTGTCGCGAAAGGACACCAGGCCGGGCTTGGGCTCCAACGCCACTTCGGCGTAGAGCGCACGCACGGCGCAGCGGGCCATGCGCTGCGCGTCGCGTTCCACCGTCGGGCTCAGCACGGCAGGGCCTGCAGTTGGGCCATGCCGGCCAGTTGCACACCGCCGTGGTGCTTGACCAGCACGCGCTCTACCCTGCCGCCGATCAGCTGCGCGTATTCGCGCCAGGCCACGGCCTGGCCATCGGGGAACAGCAACTCGCCATCCACCCGGCACGCCAGATGCAGCCCCCGCAACAGCCACACAACCTGGCCGGCAATGACCATGTCCGGCACTGCAATGTGCAGGTCCAGGTCCGAGCCGTCGCGCACACAGGGCAGACCGGTCAGCTGCTGCCAGCCATAGGAGCCGTAAACCCGCGCCGGGACCTGCAGCGCTGCCAGGTGTTGCAGAAAGTGTTGCAGTGCGGCGGCATCTGCGGGCCCCAACAGGCTCACGGTCAACAAAGGAAATTCGCCCACGCGTTCGACGTCCGCCGGTGCCACTTCCAGTGCCAGTTTGCGCCGCTCCCAGCGCAGCGGTGCGGGCAGGCCCAGGCTGAGGGTCTGGGGGGTCTGCAGGTTTTGCGGCACACGCTGGCGGCACACCACCAGCGGCAGTTGCTGCGTGTGCCAGTGGTTCAGCAGGGATTGCGCCTGCGCATCCCAGGCGCGCGCGCGCACCTGTTGCCAGGCCGCGTCGCTCAGCCACACCAGTTGGTTGCGATGCACGGCGCGCATGGTTGACTGTTGCCTGTCAGGCCGCCAGCACGCGCTGCGTCACGGCGTTTGCGAGCTTGCGCCCGCCGCGCTGCGCGCCCAGGGCGGCACGCTGGTCGGTGGTGTCTTCGTCAGCCAATGCTGCCAGCAAACTGGCCTGCAAATCGCCTCGCCACAGCGAGGCCATGCCGCCCATGGCCACGTAGTTTTCCACGCCTGGTGCGAACACCGGGTTGGACAGCGACAGGGCCGCGAGCACGTCCTCAGCGATCTTGGTGACGCGGCTCATGGCGGGTAGGCGCATGACGCGGATTTCGGCTTCGGGCAATGCGTGGCAGGTGTCGGCCATCAGGCCGGAGGTGATGAAGCCGCCGGACAGGGCCTGGTCGTACACCAGGGCAATGACGCGGTGGCCGCTGCGCCGCGCCAGGTCCACACAGCAACCCATGTGGGCCATATAGCGGTTGATGCAGAGCAGTTCGTCGCGGTGGCGCAGGCGCTGGCCTTGGGTGTCAACCAGCAGCAGGATGGGGCGGCCGGGGTGGTGTTGCACCGTTTCCAGAATGACCTTGGCCTGGGCCAGGGCGGTCTCTACGCCGATGGGGGCATGGTCGGTGGTGCCGACCACGGCCAGGGTTTGGCCTTGCAGTTGCGCCGTGCCGCTGAGGACATCGCCGTTGCGCTCAATCGTGTGTGCTGCGCCGAACAGGGCCTGCACCAGTGTTTGCCAGTTCATGCGCGCTCCATTGCGTTGTCGTTCAGCAGGGATTGCATCTGCGCTGCTTCCATATCCGTCACCTGCTCGGGGTGCGCCACACCCAGGCGCTGCCAGATCTCCAGCGCGTCGTGGCAATCGCCAAAGCGTTCGATGCGCTCGGTCAATAGCGCGTGTTCGGCCAGCAGGCCTTGCAAGGTCAGTGCACAGCTGTCACCCAGGAGCGCGGTGGCGGCGGCGCGGAAGGCGTCCATATCGTCTTCCACCAGCCGGTCGCAGTCGCCCATCAAAAAGCGGTGCTTGCCGCCGGTGGTGCGCCAGACCAGGGCGCGGTCGCGCGAATCAAACTCTTCCACGCCGTGCGAGGACTCGATCACCTCGGGGCCGGACATGGACATGCGGGCGGTGTCGCTCATCACGATGTGGTCGGCACAACGGGCAATCAGGCCCATGCCGCCAAAGCAGCCATTGGCGCCGCCGATCAGCATCACCACCGGAATGCCGGCGGCGCGCACATCGAGCAGGGCGCGCATGACTTCGGAGACGGCGATCAGGCCGGCATTGGCCTCGTGCAGGCGCACGCCGCCGGACTCGGCCAGCACCAGCACGGCGGCCGGGCGCGTTTGCAGGGCGCGGCGCAGGATGCCGACCAGCTTGGCGCCATGCACCTCGCCCACGCCACCGCCCATGAATTCGCCCTCTTGCGCGGCGATCAACACCGGCCGCGCGTTCAGCGTGCCGCTGCCGATGACCACGCCATCGTCAAAAGAATAGGGCACGCCCAGGAGTGCCAGATGCGGGCTGACCACGCGCTCGGCGGGGCCCAGGATCTCGGTGAACGTGCCGGCATCGAGCAGATGCGCCACGCGCTCGCGGGCGCTCAGTTCGGCAAAGCTCAAAGGCCCGCCGGATCGTGCCCGCGCTGGCAGCCGCACATCGGGCGTGGCCAGGATGGCGTGAGGGTCACGGTGTGTCATGGCATGGCTCCTGGCAAGCCGGGCAACGAAGCCGCCGCCTGGTCCAGCCGCAGGCTGACCACGGCCGGGGTGGCGCCCATGTCGTTGATGGAAATGGCCACGCCGGCAAGCTGGTGCTGCGCCTGAAAGTTGTGCGCCACCGCTTCCCAGATGGGACCGAAGCCGCGTGCCGAGGTGGTGATGGAAATCGTGCAACGGGCCGAATCCTGGCTTGGCTCCATCAGCACTTCCAGGTTGCCCGATCCCACGACGCCCACCAAAATCGCATCAAATTGCTGCGGCACATGCTGGCCCGCGAATGCATAGCTCAAATGTTCCATAAGTCTGTAGCGCCCTACCAATTGCGAAAACGTTGCGGCGGGTTGTAGAGCCCGCCCGAGGCGCGCACCAGGTCCCGCATATTGCGCGCGGCCAAGAGGCTGCGCGTGGCCTGGCGCTTGTCAATGCCGAGGTCTTCGGCGCGCCGGATCACGCCGCGGTCGCGCAGGTTTTCCACCATGCGCGCATCGCGTGCCAGACCCACCGGGGTGTAACCGGCCACGCCGCGGATCGCCTGCTCGCGCTCCTCGTCCGTGCGGCACAAGAGCAGGTTGGCAATGCCTTCTTCGGTCAGGATGTGGGTCACGTCGTCGCCGTAAATCATCACCGGCGGGATTTCCATCTTCGCCTGCTCGGCCAGCTTCCAGGCGTCCAGGGTTTCGACGAACGCGGGCTGCATGTGCTCGCGGAAGGTCTCCACGATCTGCACGACCAGCTTCTGGCCACGCGGCATGGCATGCACACCGCCCCGCCCCTGGCGGGCCTGCGCGCCAGCCTTGAGCCAGGCGGGAGAAGCATGGCGGCGTCCGCGCGCATCGGCACCCATATTCGGTGCGCCGCCAAAGCCGGCAATGCGCCCGGCCGTGGCCGTGGAGCTGTGGCCGTTCAGGTCGATCTGCAGCGTCGAGCCAATGAACATGTCACAGGAGTAATGGCCTGCCGCCTGGCACAGCGCGCGGTTGCTGCGCAGGCTGCCGTCGGCGCCGGTAAAGAACACATCGGGCCGCGCGCTCACATAATTTTCCATACCCAGCTCGGAGCCGAAGGAGTGCACCGACTGCACCCAACCGGCCTCAATCGCAGGGATGAGTGCGGGGTGCGGGTTCAGCGCCCAGTGCTGGCAGATCTTGCCCTTCAGACCCAGCGACTCGGCATAGGTGGGCAGCAGCAGCTCGATGGCTGCGGTGTCAAAGCCGATGCCGTGGTTCAGGCGCTGCACGCCGTATTCGGCATACAGGCCCTTGATGGCCATCATCGCCATCAGCACCTGGATCTCGGAGATCTGCGCCGGGTCGCGCGTGAACAGCGGCTCGATCACATTGGGCTTGGGCGCCAGGATGACAAAGTTCACCCAGTCGCCGGGGATGTCCACGCGCGGCAGGTGGTCCAGCATCTCGTTGACCTGGGCGATGACGATGCCGCCCTTGAAGGCCGTGGCCTCGACGATGGCGGGCGTGTCTTCGGTGTTGGCACCGGTGTACAGGTTGCCTTGCGCGTCCGCAGCCTGCGCGCAGACCAGGGAGATGCGCGGCGTCAGGTCGACAAAGTAGCGGGCAAACAGTTCCAGATAGGTGTGGATGGCGCCGATCTGAATGCGCCCGCTAGAGACCATCTTGGCCAGGCGCGCGCTCTGCGGGCCGGAGAAGGAAAAGTCCAGCTTGCTGGCGATGCCGTTCTCGAACAGGTCCAGATGCTCGGGCAGGGCCAGCACCGACTGCACCATGTGCAGGTCGTGCACCTGGGCCGGGTCGAGTTGCGTGAGCGCCCGAGCCAGAAAGTCGGCCTGCTTCTGGTTGTTGCCTTCCAGGCAGACGCGGTCGCCGCATTCCAGCACGGCCGTCAGTAACTTGACGGTGTCGTCCGCTGCCACCTGCTTGCCGCGCAAGCCATTGCCCAAGGCGTTGGCAGCGCGGGCCAGGCGGCGGGCGCGGCTTTGCGCCTGCTGGTTCCAGATGCGGTCGGGGGCATTCATCTCACTTCACTCCCATCACCATGTTCGGCAATCCCGTGGCAATGCCGGGGAAGGCGCAGAGCAGGAACACGGCCAGGAACATCAGGCCCACAAAAGGCATCACACCCCAGATCACGTCCTTGAGGGGAATGTCCGGCGCAACGTTCTTGATGACGAAGATGTTCAGGCCCACGGGCGGATGGATCAGGCCCATTTCCATCACGATGGTCATCACCACGCCAAACCAGATCAGGTCGAAACCGGCGGCTTTGAGCGGCGGCAGGATGATGGGTGCAGTCATCAAAATAATCGACACCGGCGGCAGGAAGAAGCCCAGCACGATGACCATCACCAGCACCACGGCCAGCAGCACCCACTTGGACAAGGCCATGCCGACAATCCATTGCGCCGCGCCCTGGCTGATGTGCAGGTGGCTCATGACATAGCTATAGAGCAGCGACATGCCAATGATCAGCATCAGCATGGTGGACTCCTTGAGCGTGGCACCCAGGATGGGCGCCAGGTCTTTCGGACGCCACAGGCCGTACACCACCGCGACCAGACCCAGGGCCAGCAGGCCACCCAGACCGGCGGTCTCGGAAGGCGTGGCCAGGCCGCCGTACAGCGCCACCATCACGCCCAGCAACAGAATCAGAAAGGGCAGCACGCGCGGCAGCATCTCGACCTTTTGCGCCAAAGTGAAATGCTCTTTTTCCAGATAGGCCGACTTGGGTCCGCCGTTTTCGTAAATGACGAGTGCTGCCTTGTATTCCTGGCGCGCCTTCATCACCGCGTACGCGGCAAACAGGCCCACCATCAGAATGCCCGGGCCAATGCCGGCCAGAAACAAACGACCGAGCGACTGCTCGGCGGCCACGGCGTACAGAATCATCACGACCGAGGGCGGCAACAAAATGCCCAGCGTGCCACCGGCGGCGATGATGCCGGCCGCAAAACCGGGCGAGTAACCCCGGCGGCGCATCTCTGGGATGCCGGCCGAACCGATGGCCGAGCAGGTGGCCGGGGATGAGCCGGCCATGGCGGCAAACAGCGCGCAGGCAAACACATTGGCGATGCCCAGGCCGCCGGGCACCTTGTGCAACCAGGCGTGGATGGCGGAATACAAGTCCTTGCCGGCGCGCGAGCGGCCAATGGCCGCGCCCTTCAGGATAAACAGCGGAATCGCCAGCAGGGTGATGGAGGCCATCTCCTCGTAGACGTTTTGCGCCACCGTGTCCAGCGAGGATGCGGGCATGAACAGGTACATAAAGGTGGCCGCCACCGTGCCCAGCGCAAAGGCGATGGGCATGCCGGAGAACATCACCAGCAGGGTGGCCGCGCCGTAGGAGAGGCCTATGCCGAGTTCGCTCATTTCTTTTCTTTCGGAACTTCACCGCCGGTGAGGTGCACCAGGGTTTGCAAAAACAGTTGCAGGGTCAGGATGGTCATGCCGGCGGCCATCAGGGAATAGGGAATCCACAAAGGCGGCGCAAAGCTGCTCGATGTGGTCTGCCCCTCGCTCCAGGCCTCATGGAACAGCGCCCAAGATTTCCAGCTGAAGAAACAGCAAAACAGCGTGGAAATGATGTCCACCAGAAACAGACGCGCCCGGTTCAGCAGGGGCGGCAACAGATTGGCAAAGGCCTCAATGCCCACGTGGCCGCGCAGCGACTGCACATGGGCTGTTGTCATGAAGGTGGCACCCACCAGCAGGAACACAGCCACCTCATCCTGCCAGTCGGTAGAGGTCTTGAGAAAGTAGCGCGTCACCACCGACCACGTCAACACCGCAGCCGCACATATCAGGGCCACCATGGAGATGCGCAGCACCAGCGCATTGAGCACATTCAAGGCGGTGGCCGCAGCGGCAGCTACCGCTTTTTTGGGCCGCAGGGTGCCCGGAGCCAGTGAAGGCTCCAGCTCGAAACCGTGGCTCATAGGGTTTGCTCGGCCAGGGCCAGCAGCTTGGCGCTGCCTTCATTCTTGGCCGCGTAGTCCTTCCACGCGGTCTGGCGGGCGATGGCCTGCCACTTCTTGATGGAAGCAGCGGACAAATCGACCACCTTGGCGCCGGCCTTCTCATACACCTTGGCCACATCCACGTCGTCCTTCTTGGCGGCTTCCATGGCGAACTTTTCCATATCGGCGCCCACGGCCATGATGGCGTCGCGCTGGTCTTTGGGCAGGGCGTCAAAAATCTGCTTGGACATCATCAGCGGCTCGAACATGAACCAGTAGGCACCGGTGCGCCCGCTGGTGAGCGACTTGGCCACTTCTTCCAGGCGGAAGGAGATGAAGGAGGTGGAAGAGGTCATGGCCGCGTCCATGGCGCCGGTCTGCATGGCGGCATAGATTTCATTGCTTGGGAGGCTGACCACCGAGGCACCGGCTTCCTTGAGGATCATGTCCACCTCGCGCGAGCCGCCGCGCACCTTCATGCCCTTGGCATCTTCCGGGTCAATGATGGGCTTGCCGCGCGAAGCCACGCCACCAGCCTGCCAGACCCAGCTGATCAGCTGGATGCCCTTGGCCTGCAGCACGCGGTCCAGCTCGGCGCCCACCGGCTTGGTCTTCCAGCCATAGGCCTGTTCGTAGGACACCACCAGGCCGGGCATCAGGCCGATATTCACTTCCGGAATCTCGCCGCCAGCGTAGGACAGCGGAATCAGCGCCATGTCCAGCGCGCCCTTGCGCATGGAGGAGAACTGGGCGTTGGTCTTCATCAGCGAAGAGCCGGGGTAGATCTCGAACTTCAGCGCGCCCTTGGTGCGCTTTTCCACATCGGCGGCGAACTGGCGCACCAGGCGGTCGCGGAAGTCGCCCTCTTTGAGCGTACCGCCGGGGAACTGGTGCGAAATCTTCAGCGTGGCGCTTTGGGCGAAGGCGCTGGTGGCCGTAGCAAGGCCGAGCGTGCCCAGGGTCAGGGCGGAAAGGGTTTGAAGTAGGTGTCTGCGCTGCATGGTTTGTCTCCTCGGGTTGGATGTCCGTCGTGTTTATGTATACATTAATGTATTCATTTGTATTTTTTGCTGATACTGGTGAATACCCTGATGCAGAATTAGAATCCATTAATCAAAAGAAGTGGGACAATCAGCGCATGAAAATTTCCGACACACTGCGTGAAAAAATTGAAGAGCAGATCGCCACCGGCGCTCTGCCGCCGGGCAGTTCGCTGGACGAAGCAACGCTGGTGGAGCAGTACGGCGTGTCGCGCACGCCGGTGCGCGAGGCACTGATCCAACTGGCTACCGAAGGGTTGATTGAAATCCGCCCACGCCGCGGCGCCGTGGTCACCAGCATTGGCCCCACGCGCCTGAGCGAGATGTTTGAAGTGATGGCCGAGTTGGAAGCCATGTGCGCCCGGCTGGCGGCGCGGCGCATGACGGATGCCGAGCGCCGCGCACTGCAGACCGCGCACCAGGCCTGCGAAGACGCACGCTCCAAGGACGACTCCGACGCCTACTTTTATTGCAATGAGCAGTTTCACAGCGCCATTTACGCCGGCAGCCACAACCTCTTTTTGATCGAGCAGGCCAGCCAGCTACAGCGCCGCCTGCGCCCCTACCGGCGCCTGCAGCTGCGCGTGCGCAACCGCATGGTCACGTCCTTCCAGGAGCACCAAACCGTGGTGCAGGCCATAGCGGATGGCGACACCGAAGGCGCCGCCCAGGCCCTGCGCAGCCACGTGGTGGTGCAGGGCGAACGCTTTGCCGATTTGCTGGCTTCGCTGCACGCGCTGACACCGCAGGCTGAGGCGGCCTAAGTTTTCGATTCATGGTGGCGTTCGCCGGCAAAGGCTGTTTATTCCGGGCACCCGGTGGAATGGATCTTGATTTGTGTCCTGATGCGAGTCTGAAACTGCACCGCCTTGTGCGGACTTGAGCGCCGGTCTAGCGTGCGTTCAAGGGGGTCGCTGTGCACAGCATCCCCCGTCGCCACAGCGTGGGACAATATTGGGAAACAGTTCCCCTTCCATCCCCAGCGGTTAAAAACTGCAAAGTCCCCGTCACACCATGCTTCAAAAATTCCCTGCCTTTCACGGCGTACCCGGCCCGGTGGTTGTCATCGTCATGGACGGCTACGGCATCCCCAAACTCGACGTGGGCAGCGCCATTGCCGCCGCGCGCAAGCCCACGCTGGACCGCCTGTTTGCCGAATGTCCCCACATCAGCCTGCGCGCGCATGGCACGGCCGTCGGCATGCCGTCGGACGACGACATGGGCAACTCCGAAGTGGGCCACAACGCCATTGGCGCCGGACAGGTGTACAGCCAGGGCGCGGCGCTGGTGGCCAATGCCATTGCCGACGGCTCGATCTGGCAGGGCCAGGCCTGGCAGGACATCGTGGCCGGTGCCAAGGCGGGCCGGGGTGTGGTGCATTTCATCGGCCTGTTCTCGGATGGCAATGTGCACAGCCACATTGACCACCTGAAGGCCATGGTGAGCCAGGCCAAGCAGGAAGGTGTCAAGACCGTGCGCATCCACGCCCTGCTGGACGGGCGCGATGTGCCCGAAACCAGCGCGCTGGACTATGTGGTGCCGTTCGAAGCCTTTCTGGCCGCGCTCAGCGACGCCAGCTTTGATGCCCGCATTGCCTCGGGCGGCGGGCGCCAGAACATCACCATGGACCGCTACGACGCCAACTGGCCCATGGTGGAGAAGGGCTGGAAAACCCATGTACTCGGCCAGGGGCCGCAGTTTGCCGACGCCACGGCGGCAGTCAAGGGCCTGCGTGCCAGCCACCCCGGCACCATCGATCAGGATTTGCCGGAGTTTGTGATCGCCGATAACGGCCAGCCCATCGGCACCATCGAAGACGGCGATGCGGTGGTGCTGTTCAACTTCCGAGGCGACCGCGCCATTGAGATCACCCGCGCCTTTGTCGACAAAGAATTCAGCCGCTTCGACCGCGTGCGCGCACCCGATGTCACCTTTGCCGGCATGCTGCAGTACGACGGCGACCTGCAACTGCCCAAGCGTTTTCTGGTGACGCCGCCAGCCATCCGGGACACCTCGGGCGAGTGGTTCAGCAAAACCGGCCTGACCCAGTTCGCCTGCTCCGAAACCCAGAAATTCGGCCATGTCACCTACTTCTGGAACGGCAACCGCTCCAACAAGTTTGAGGGCGAGTCCTGGCAGGAAGTGCCCAGCGACGTGGTGCCTTTTGAGCAGCGACCGTGGATGAAGTCGGCCGAGATTGCCGATGCCATGATCGCCGCCGTGCAAAGCGGCCAGTACAAGCTGCTGCGCTGTAACTTTGCCAACGGCGATATGGTGGGCCACACCGGCAACTTCCGCGCCGCCACCATGGCCGTGGAAGCGGTGGACCTGGCCCTGGCGCGCCTGTTGCCAGCCATTGAAGCGGCTGGCGGTGTGGCGCTGATCACCGCCGACCATGGCAACGCCGACGAGATGTACGAGCTGGACAAGAAAACCAAGCAGCCTTCGCTCAACACCGATGGCTCTTACAAGGCCAAAACCGCCCACACCCTGAACCCGGTGCCGCTGATCCTGTTTGACAAGGTCACCGGCGGCAAGCTGGGGCTGACGCAGACCGCCACGGCGGGACTGTCCCATATTGCGGCCACGGTCGCCAACCTGGCGGGGCTGGAAAAGCACGCCAATTGGGACGAGAGCCTGCTGCTGGTCAAGAGCGGGGCCTGAGGGGATCGTGGCCCCGCAGCCCTGAGGGATCGGGACCCGGGGCTTACTCTTCCACCGGTTGGGGGCAATACGCGCGGATCAGCGCCAGCAGCTCTTCTTCCGAATAGGGCTTGCCCAGGTAGTGGTCCACGCCCAGTTCCATGGCGTGCTCGCGGTGCTTCTCGGCAATGCGCGAGGTAATCATGATGACCGGCAAATCGCGCAAGTGCGCGTCGCCACGAACCTGGCGTACCAGGTCGAAGCCATCCATGCGCGGCATCTCGATGTCCGACAGCAGCACAGCCGGCTTTTCCTGCGCCAGCACTTCCAGCGCCTGCAGTCCGTCGTTGGCCAGTGCCACACGAAAGCCCTCGCGCTTGAGCAGGCGCTGCGTCACGCGGCGCACGGTAATGGAGTCGTCCACCACCAGCACCAGCGGCGCCAGGGCACCAGCGGCGTCGGCTTCGACCAAGGGTTGGGCGCCCTGGGCCTGGGCCGCTTCGGCCGCCCGGGTCAAGGCTCTGGCGGTCGCACCATAGACGGTGGCCAGGGCCACCGGGTTGTAAATCAGCACCACCGCGCCGGAGGCCAGCACCGACATGCCGGCCAGGCCGGGCAGCTGGGCCAGTTGGGGCCCCAGGTTTTTGACCACTACTTCACGGTTACCCAGCACTTCGTCCACATGCAAGGCCAGGCGCTGGCCGGCGCTGCGGAACACCGCCACCGGCAGGTTACGGGTCTGCACTTCCCGGCTGCGGCCCGCTCCCTGCAACAGGGCGCCACCCCAGAAAAACGGGATGTCCTCGCCGCCCACGTCATAAGCGCCCCGCGCGTAGGCCGCATCCACCGCAGCCAGCGGCGCACGCAACACGGTTTCCATCAGGTTGGATGGCACGCCGATGCTCAGCTCGCCCATGCGCAGCATCACCACCTGGGTGACGGCGGTGGTCAGGGGCAGCACCAGCTCGAAGGTCGTGCCCTGCCCGGCCACGCTGCGGGTCTGTGCCCGGCCGCCCAGCGCGTTCAGGGCGGTCTGCACCACGTCCATGCCAATGCCGCGGCCAGACAACTCGGTAACCTCGGTGGCCGTGGAGAAACCGGGCGTAAACAACAGCTTGGCAGCGGCTTCATCGCTTAGCACCGCGTCGGCTGCGATCAGTTTGGCGGCAATCGCTTTGGCGCGGATCTTGTCCAAATGCAGGCCACCGCCATCGTCGCTGAACGAGACCGACACGTCATTGCTTTCCTGGTGCACGGTGATGGTGACGGTGCCCACGGGCGCCTTGCCGGCGGCCGCACGCAGATCCGCCTCTTCAATCCCATGGGCCACGGCGTTGCGCAGCATGTGTTCAAAGGCCGGCGTCATGCGGTCGAGCACGCCACGGTCCATTTCGATCAAACCGCCCTCAATCTCGAGCTTGACTGGCTTGGCACATTCCTTGGCCGCCTGGCGTACCACGCCGTACAGGCGCTCGGCGATGCTTTCAAACTCCACCATGCGGGTGCGCAGCAGATCGCGTTGCAGTTCACGCGCCTGACGGCCCTGGGCGATCAGGTCGTCTTCGGCCCCTTCAATCGCGCGCTGCAGATTGCGCTGCACGGTGGCCACGTCGTTGACGGATTCGGCCATCATGCGGGTGAGCTCCTGCACCCGGGTGAAGCGATCAAATTCGAGCGGGTCAAAGGTCTGGGCCTCGTCCGGGGTATAGGCCATGCGCGACTGCATCTGCGATTCGGCCTGCAGCTCTACATCGCGCAGTTGCTGGCGCAAGCGCTCCAGGTTGCCCGTCAGTTCATCCAGGCCGCCGCGCATCTGCGACAAGCGGGCATCCAGGCGCGAACGGCTGATCATCACCTCGCCAGCCTGGTTGACCAGGCGGTCCAGCAAGAGCGCGCGTACCCGCACGGTGGGGCCTGCCACGGTGCGGGGTAGCGCGCGCATCCCCGGCTCTGTGTGCACTGGTTCGGCCGGCGCTACCGGGCTTGCGGCGCCTGCCATTGAGACCGCAGAGTCGACAGGAGCGCCGGCCGCATCGGTCGTGGCAGGAGGCAAATGGCTGATGTCCTCCCGTTGCGCCAGGTCCAGCGCGTCCAAGGTGGCTTGCAATGCGTCCAGCTGCGCCAGCAGGGGCTCCAATTGCGCGCTGTGCAACGCCTCGGTGCCCAGGGCTTCGATGCCGGACTCCATGCGGTGCGCCATTTCACCCAGGTGCATGGCACCCGCCAGGCGGGCACTGCCTTTGAGGGTGTGCAGCACGCGCAGGGCCTCTGAGCGTGCCCCTGTGTTTTCCGGGCGTGCCACCCACTGGCGCAGCGCCGTGCCCAGAGCCGGCATCAATTCCTGCGCCTCTTCTTGGAAGATCGGGAACAGGTCGGTATCCAGATGATCCACCGCGTCGGTGTGGTGTTCGCGCGCATCGGCCCGCTTGGACGCCGGGGTTGCCGCCAGCGCCGGTGCGGCAAATTCACTGGCCAGAATGGCCTGCAGTTCCTGCAGCACCTGGGGGTCGCCGGTCTTGAGGAAGCCGGCGGCAAACTGGTGCAGCAAGCGGCGGATGTCTTCGGCCGCGGCATTGAACACCTGCGCATGTGCGGCGTTGCCCTGGCCGTGCAGCTTCACATGCGCCAAGGCATGCTCCAGGGCCCGCGCCATTTGGGACAAGGCGACAAAACCGACGGTGGCCGAAGCGCCACCCAGCGAATGGGCCAGCGCCACGCTGGAGCCGGCAATCGGGCGGTGCAATTCCAGAGCCCACTCACTGAGCTCGGTCATCAGACGACGTGACCATTCGTCGGCCTCGTTGAGGAAGACGTTGTAGAGCGGAATGCCCAGGCGCAGGTCACCAATGACCTTGGTCTGCTCGTCGGCATCTGCCCCCCCGGCCACCAGTTCAACAACCGGCTCGGCTCGCGGCTCGTCTAGGGGGTCAGCGGGGGGTTCGGCGAGGGGTTCAGCGATCTCCTGCGCCGGGGGTTCGGCCGGGCTGACACCGAGATCGAAAAAGTCGAGCTCGTCCAGGTCCAGTTCGGCCGGGGCCGGCTCGGGCGCCAGGCCGGTAATCTGGGTCGCAACAAAGTCCGGCCACTCAAGGGCCGGCTCGGGCGCCGCAGACTCCTGCAACGGCGTGGCGGCCTCAGGCGGTTGGGGCGCGGCCGTTTCCTCTTCACCGGGCACCTGCAGCGGTACCAGGCATCCTTGCAGGCGCAAGGCATCTGCCGCACTGCGAAACGGCGCGGCACTCCACTGCGCGGCCCGTTGCCCGGCAATGTCTTCTATCCAGCGGCCAAACGCGGCCATGGCACGGCCAGCCAGGGAGATGAGCGCAGCGCCGGCCGGTTTTTGTTCGGCCAGCCAGGCGTTGAGCAATTGCTCGAACGACCAGGCGGCCTCGCCAAAGTCGCTCAGGCCGACCATGCGCGAGCTGCCCTTGAGGGTGTGAAAGGCGCGCCGCAAGGTGGTCTGCTCGGCCAGGTTGGAGGGCTCCTGGTCCAGTTGACGCAGCGCGTGCAGCGCGGCGACCACGACCTCGCGCGCCTCTTCCAGAAAGATATCCTGCAACTCTGCTTCGTCTTCTTCGTCTTCTTCTTTGGCTTGCAGGCCCGCGCTTGCCGCGTCCGCCGGGGCTGCAGGTGCAACTTCGACCAGCAGCGTCGCGGCCACTTCCGGCGCTGCACGGGCAGTCGCCGCGTCTTCCAGGACCGGGGCGGCGGGTGTGCTGCTGCGCTGGCGACCCATCAGGGGCCGGAGTTCTGCGGCCTCTTCGTCGTACACGAACAGCGTTCTGGCCATGGCGCGTTGGTAGCTGAGCATGTCGATCAGCAGCCCCAGGGCGCCCAGGCTGTTGCCCAGGTGTTCAAAAATACCGCTGTGGGCCACCGCCGCATCGGCTTCGTCGTGCAGAAACTGCTCCACACTGGCGCGCATGCGCAGCGTAGCCAAGGCCGGCTGGTCCAGCCCCAGGACCGAGAACACACCGCGCATTTGCGCCAGCCGCGAGGGCACCTCGCGCAGGCAGGAGGGGTCTGCCGGATGGCGGAAATACTGGTCCAGCGCGGCCTCTACTTCGCCCAGGGTGGAGCGCAATTCCTCCACCACGCTGCCCATGGTCTGGCGGTCGCTGACGCGGCGGTACAACTCTTCCATCCAGCCTTCCAGCGGCTGCGGCTCGGCACCGGCTCGCACCAGTTCCAGGCGCTGGGCCAGCCGGTTGCCGCGCTCCACTATCTGGTCGTCGGTCGGATCGAGGTCGTCGTAGGCGGCTTCCAGGTACAGGATGGAGGTGGCCACTTCCATGGCCACCTCGGGTGTGGGGGCTGCGCCCGATTGCACGCTGGCATCCACCACGCCGGTCAGGGCCCGGGCCAGCACGCCGCTGGCCGGGTGCAGCTTGAGCAGGGAGTCGGACACGGCCGCAAACTGCTCGCCTGCCAGCTTGATGCGGTGGGTGTCGCCGCCGGCCAGTGCCGACCAGGTTTCGGCTGCGGCGCCAATGCGCTTGCGGGCCAGTGCCAGCTGTGCCGGGTCGAAACGGCCGAATTGCGGGGTTTCGTAATCCACCGCAACGCTGTCGGACAGTCCATAGGCCTGCCGCACCGCGCGCAGCGCAGGGGCTGCGGCGTCGCCTGCAGGGCAGGCCTGGGCGCAGAAGAACACCAGGTCCTGTGCCAGCCGCTCGCTGGGGCCGGACTCACCCTTGGCCAGCGCGGCGTACTGCTGCAGGATGCGCGAGGCCGTGCGCTTGGTATAGATGTCCGTGGGCAGCAGGGACAACGCCATGGCCTCAAAAAAGCCCGCCGCAATGGCCCAGAAACTGCGCGACTCCAGCGTGCCTTGTGCACCGGCCAGGCCGGCGCACACACGGGCCAGTTTGGCCGCAGCGGCTGCATCGGCCGACTTCACAACCTTCAGCACCGCCTGGTCCAGGTGCGCGCGCACTTCCGGCACATAGGGCAGCGGCGGCTGGCTGGCGTTCAGCGCCACCGGCAACCAGCGCCACTGCGGCGGCCACAGGTCGGCCGGGTGAATGCGTTCCGCTGCGGACAGCTCCAGCACCGCCCGGTATTGTGGAAACAAGGCGACGCTGGAGGCGTGTTTGCCCTTGAGCATGCCTTCGAGGTATTCGGTCAGGGCAAAGCCGGCGCGCTCGATGCGGGTGGCGGCGTCCTCGCTGCACAGCTCCGGGTGTTGCACAAATTTCTGCACCGCCGACTCCATGCCATGCAGCAGCCTGGCCGGTGCCGGCATGCCCACCATTTCCAGCGCCCCCACGGCCTGGTGCAGTTGCTGGCGCGCCACCCGCAGGTGGCTGGAATCGAGCTCCCCGAGTTCGGAGCCGCGCGCCGTCTGGGCTTCGCGCACAAAGCGGTGCATGGCCTTGGTGGCACTGTCGAGCGATCGGCGCAGCTCTTCCAGCACCCAGGCCAAGGGCCCCAGGTCGTTCAGAACCGCATCATTTTCAGCAGCAGCGGAGCTTGTCGATGGCATGGTTGGCGCCTCTATGGGTTGCACACGTCAAACAATCTTGAACCGCGACACCGACTGGCGCAGTTCTTCTGCCATGCGCGAGAGTTCGCGCACCTGCCCGGCCGTGACACGCGTGCCCTCGCCGGTCTGCTCGGTCACGGCGAAGATGTGCTGGATGCTCTCGGCCATGTCATTGGCCAGCCCCGCTTCGCGCGAGGCGGATTTGGAAATTTGTTCGATCAGGTCGGCCACACGGCGCGAGACACGGTCAATTTCACTCAGTGCCGTGCCGGCGTTGTCGGACAGCCTGGCGCCTTCCACCACACCCTGGGTGCTGCGCTCCATGGCGCTGATGGCGTCCTGGGTATCGGTCTGAATGGCCTTCACCAGCGCGGCAATCTGGCGCGTGGCATCGGCCGAGCGCTCGGCCAGACGCTGCACTTCTTCGGCCACAACCGAGAAGCCGCGGCCGGCTTCACCGGCAGAGGCGGCCTGAATGGCGGCATTCAGGGCCAGCACATTGGTCTGCTCGGTGATGTCGGAAATCAGCTCGGTAATTTCGCCAATCTCCTGCGAGGACTCACCCAGGCGCTTGATGCGCTTGGAGGTTTCCTGAATCTGGTCGCGAATGGCGTTCATGCCGCCGATGGTGTTTTGCACCGCCGTCAGGCCGGACTCGGCCGCCAGCAGCGACTGGCGCGCGACGCGGGCCGACTCCTGGGCCTGGGCGGACACGTCGTTGATGCGGCCGGCCATCTCCAGCACGTTCTGCCCGGTCTCGCGGATTTCATGCAGCTGCTCCTTGGAGGCGGCCAGCAGTTCGGTCGAGGTGGCGTCCACGTCGGCCGTGGTCTGCGCCACCCGGGAGGCGGTGCTCTGCACATTGGTCACCAGGCTGCGCAGCTCCTCCACGGTGTAGTTGACCGAATCGGCAATGGCGCCGGTGATGTCTTCGGTGACGGTGGCCTCCTGTGTCAGATCGCCCTCGGCCACGGTTTGCAACTCGTTCATGAGCCGCAAAATGGCGGCCTGGTTGGCGTCGTTCACGCGCTTGGCGTCCTGCTCCTGGCGCTCGGCTTCGACGCGCTGCGATTCAACCGCGGACTGGCGCCGCCGACTGTCCTGCAACTGCACGAACGACAGGCCTGCGGCCGACAACAGCGCCAGCGCGGCCGCCAGGGCCAGCAGCCCCCAGGTCCAGCCGGCCACTCCGGTGGCGTCCGACAGCTTGCGCTGCAAGACCTCCAGGTTGTGGCGCAGGGGCTCGCTGTCGGCAAGCAGGGCCGTCTGGGCTGCGCGTGCGGCCACCAAACCCTGCAAGTTGCCCAGCACAGCGCCGCCCTGCCCCCGCAGGTCGTCAAACTGCGTGATCAGCAATTCGACTTGCTGGCGCGTGGCCGCGTCTTTGGCTGCGCCCAGGTGCAACTCGGCGTTGCCACCGAGCAGGCCCTGGGAGATCTCCTTGAAGTTGTTGAGGTCCTTGCCCAGCAGGAGCACAGCCTCGGGTTTGACACCGTCGGTGGTCAGAAAGTCGTTGGCAGACTTGCCGATGCGCTGAGTCAGCATGAGCAGTTGCCCCACCGCCGACAACTCACTGGCGGCTGCGCCCTGTTGCATCTTGAGATTGAAGACGCCCTGGGCAGTGTCCAGCAGCAGGGCGGACTGCAGGCTGATCTGGCGCAGCGCCGCGCCCATGCGGGTGAGGGTTTTTTGCTGCTGCAGCACCAGCTTGGCATTTTTCTCGGTTTGCTCCACCAACGGGACGATCGTGTCGAGTTCGGGCTGGAAGCTGCCCTGCAGCGCAACGATATGCAAGGCACTGTCGCCATCGCGCAGGCCGCGTGTGGCCTTGACCAGCATATCGGCACTTTCAGCCACATCGGCGATGGCCCGGGTATTGCCGACCAGGGCCTGGGTGGCCGACTTGGCCAGCCGCTGCGCTTGCATCAGCGACTGTCCGGCGCCCCCCAGTTGCTGTGCTACCCGGTCGGCCTGTACCAGTGCATACATCGTCGCGCCAGCCAGCAGCAGCAAGGACAGGCCCAGCAGCAGCCCGAGCAGACGCAACTGCGCGCCTGCCGGCCGGGCACCGAGAACGGGCAAGGCAATCCATTCCGGATTTTTCAACAGGCCGGGTCGGGCTGCGCCGTTGCCCGCGCGCGCCACCTGCACCGTTTGCCCAGGCACCAGATCAGCCTCCTGATCGGGCATGGCCAGGCTCAGGCTCGCATCTTTTTCCAGGTCCTGTGGCGGCTTGGCAAACAGGTTCTTGATGTGGTCAGTGACGGACATGATGGGCACCAGTGGGGAAACGAAGCGGGGAAACAGGCACTAAGCACCGATGTTTAAAAACGCGGGGGACTGGGCCAGTGCCTGCAGGTTGATTTCCTGCCACGGGCTGCCCTCGGCATCG
>CANFIH010000070.1 GCA_947446855.1 Burkholderiales bacterium | reverse complement strand
CTCAATGTGGTGACCACAGGCGCCCGCCAAACCCTGACGGCGCTGAACGTGGCAACCACGCTGTCGGTGGCAGTGCCCACTACGGAGGCCGGTTGGAAGATTGCCAGCATCCGCTGCACGGACACCAATGCGTCCGTATCCACCAACCCCTTGCCGCCGATTGTTTTGGCCAGTTCCACGACCAACTCGGTCACCATCCCCGCAAGCTATGTGGTGGCCGGTGCGGCGCTGCAATGTGCGGTGATTGGATCGCGGATGCAGTAGCCGCAGCCGATTGAAAGGGCTCTCGTCTTCATTTTGGAAATATTGCCTTTCAAAGGGCAATATTTCCAGCCATCAGGGGTCTAACAAGCACAAACAGGGACCCACTAGGCGGCATCAAACAGAAACAACGACATCTCCCCAGCAGATAGAGGTTTGGAAAACCAGTAGCCCTGTGCCTTCACGCAATGCCGATGCGTGACATATTGCAGTTGTTCCTCGGTCTCAATACCTTCTGCCACCGTGTCCATTCCAAGTCTTGAAGCCATCGCCAGGATGGCATCCACAATCGCTTCGGCGGCAGGTTGGGTTGAGGCAGTCTGCACATAACTGCGATCGAGCTTAATGATGTCGAACGGAAACCGCGTAATGCTCGACATGGATGAGAAACCCGTGCCAAAGTCGTCAAGTGCAAGACGCAGTCCCAGCCGCTTGAGTGCGTGCAGTTGCGCCATCGCTGTATCGTTGTTGTGGACCAGCACCGACTCCGTTAGCTCCAGCACCAGGTACTGGGGCTGCAAGCCTGACAATGCCAAAGCTCGCGAAACTTTCTGCGCAAAGTCCAAATCAAGCAGTTGCAGACCCGACACATTCACGGCCATTTCATGCACCATCTTGCCGTCGCGTTGCCATTGCGCGGCTTGCCCGCAGGCCTTATTCAGGATCCAGTCGCCTATTTCGTGAACAAGCCCCAACTCCTCAATCATTGGCATGAATTCGACCGGGCTGATGGCCCCACGCACCGGATGCTCCCAGCGCAACAACGCTTCAAAGCCAAGAGGGACCAGATCGGCAACACGCAGCACAGGCTGATAGACCACGGAAAATTGACCTGCTGCCAGGGCATTGCGCAAATCGTTTTCAAGTTGCAAGCGTTGGGCCAGCGCGCGGTCGTGCTCTGAGTCATAGAAACGCAGGAATCGTTCTTCATCTGTATGCATGGATAGCGCCACGCGAGCAGCTTTGAGCGTGCCCTCCAGCGTTGTGCCGTCCTTGGGATAGAACGCCAGACCACCTGTAGATTGCAGGTAAATTGACTGCCCGTAAATTTGCAATGGCTGTCGCAGGGCCAGCAGTAGCCGCTCCGCAGCTTCCGCCACCGCAGATGTTTCATGTACGTGGCGAAACATAACCGCCAACTCAAAGCTGGTGGTGCGGGCATACACTGGCGCCGGCTCCATTCCATGCGCTGCTTGACGCAGGCGTTCAACCAGGGTCAAAAGCATCTCATCGGCCAGCTGCTGGTTGAAGGCTCCGCGATTGCGTCGCAGGGGCTCAATATCGATCAACAGCAAGGCCAGCTGCAAGCGCTGGTCGCCGGCTGATGCCACTTCGCGCTGCAGCACGTCAGTAAAGCCGGCGAGGTTATAGAGTCCCGTCAGGGCATCATGGCCGGTCAGAAAAACCGTTTGCGTTTGCGCGACTCGGGTCGCAATTTCCAGTTCTGCAACGGCCACAAACTCCTTGCGCAGCAGAAACTCACGCCACCACCCGATCATGGCCGCCATCAGAAAAACCGTGAAAGCGTGATATGTCCAATATACAGACTGCGGCAACTCTTTTACTAGGTCCGTGAGGATCGCAACCTCAAACCCCAGGAACAGCACCAGCCCGGTTGGCAGTGCATAGCGAAATCCGATGCCGAGAATGACAAAGCAGTACAGCTCAAAGAATGTGTAGTTCAGGATTCCGACCCAAGAAGCCAGCCCGCTGCCCTGCTGCATTCCGATCTTGGCCAGAATCCAGTACAGACTGCATCCAACCAGCACAATGATCGTGGCCATGAGCGCTTGCCACTGCTCCCTTCCGCGCTGCGTAAAGGAAACCATTAGCCCAGCCACAAGAATCGGCAAACACAGGGTAATTCGGTAACTGTTGGCGCTCACCAATGGGAACGCCAGACGGTCCACCAGCCAGTCGCCAAGAATCAACACCATTCCCAACAACAGACTGGCCTGGGCGTAGCGCCTGTAGAACGACTCGTAAAAACGCAAAAACCGTTGTTCGAGCAACGGGTCTCCAAAGCGCATCAATAAACCCAATCGGAGCGAATGGGTGGTGGGCTGCGTCTGCACGATCACGGCATGACACCCACGGTCTGCGCCGTGCAAGACATGCATTTTCCCGAGATATCCATACGACTTTTGCTATTTGTTGGCGAAAAATGCTGTCGGCAAACCCGAAAACAATGCATACACAATTAATTTTGATCAATTTGATAAAAATTTTCACGAGCTGTCAAATGTTCCGGAAAAATGAAAGCCAGCCTTCATTTTTGAGCGCAACCTCGACTAACAGAGATGTGTTGAGGAACCCATCTGCAATGCGCACCAGGTCTGCGGCAACCCTGCGCTGCATTGGTTCATCGCGATCACAAAAGCCGTCGGCCCACGCAGCGAGCCCGCGAGGTAAACTTAAGCATGGTGACGAAGAGCTCCTCAAACAAACTGCTCTCAAAATTCGCGCAGTTGTTTCGCGAGCCCAAGGCAGATGATGACTCCGGTTCGGCGCAGTCAGCGCCTACAGTCGCATCCACCGGTGTCGAGCCATCGCTCAAACAGCTCCTCAAGCGCAAGCTCCGCAACGACGCCATCCGGGAAATGGAACTCAACCACCTGCGCACATTGATCCAGGATGGGAAAGGCTTCAAGCAAAGTTCATTTTTGGAAGCACAGACGCCTTCGCAACTCGTGCGCAACTCCATTCTTGACAAGATCGATGGCGCGGAAGCCCATCTGGAACAGTGGTGGGGCGCTGCGACCACGCTCCCTCCGTTGACACCGCCTTCACAACCAGCACCACCCAACCCCGTACCCGAACCTGTGGAGTTTGGCGACGATTTGGACCTGGACTTTACTGGCTTGGGCGCCATTGGTGAACCAGAGATCACCCCCCCAGAGGCTGAACTACACAACTTGCCCGCTCCCCCCATACTCTTGGACATCGTCGTGTCTCCCCTCGACCAGTGTTTACGCGATGCCGCACAGCACTTCGCAGACGGGGATTTCCGCGTGGCCCATGACCTGCTATCAGAGATGCTGCGCCAGCCAACCATTGGGCGGGATGCTGCAGAAACCCTGACGTTTACCTTGTTTGAGGTGTACCGATGCACCGGCCAGCAAGACCGCTTCGATGCCCTGGCCCTTGACTACGCCACCCGCTTTGGCCGCTCACCTGCGGAGTGGTTTTCCCTGGTCGACGACTCCGGGCAAGGCGTGCATTCCCGTTTGGGCGAGCAGCCTCAGGAATCTACCTGGCAATGCCCCGCCGTTCTTGATCTGCAGGCCTTATCGGACTGCAAATTGCGCAACCCTGCCAAAGCAAGCATCTGCCACATCAACTGGGAGGCCCTGCAGCACATCGACAGCGCCATGGCATCCGAACTTGGCCAGCAACTCAAGAGCTGGAGCGAACGCCCGCTCGAACTGCATTGGACGGGGCTGGACGCACTGCTGCACTGCGTGCAGATTTGCAAGGTCAGCGATGACCTCGCCGACAACGCCGCCTGGTGGAGGGTTCACCTGGAGTTGCTGCGCATACAACAGCGTGCGGACGCCTACGAGGAAATGGCCCTCGACTATTGCGTTGCGTTTGAGATTTCGCCACCGAGTTGGCAACCCGCCCTATGCCGCTTGGTGCAGGACGGCGATTTCAAGGCAACTTCGGGCTTTCCGAGCACCTTGCCGGCCAAGGATTTTGATGAATCGATGCCAAGCCGCACGCCCTACGCCGTTTGTGAAATCCAGGGCCATTTGACGGGTGACGCAAGCCACGCGCTACGCGCCTTGCGCATCGCCACGCGCAAGGTCAATCAGATCACCGTGTCCTGCGGCCGCCTGGGTCGGGTCGATTTCGACGCCGCCAGCGCCCTTATCAGTTGGGCCACGCAAACCAATGCCCAAGGCTGCCACGTGCAATTTACACAGCTACCGCGCCTGGTGCTGGTGTTCCTCGAGATGCTAGGCATGGACAAAGTTGCGGAACTGACCGCCAGTGTCCATTAACTCCCCTGGTGCACGGATCGGCTGAGCGCAAGCGGTTCTGCCGAGGCCGGTTCCGGTCCTAATGCAATCCTGATACCTGCGGTGCTACGCTGAGCCCATGATGCAAGCAACCGCCTCCTCTTCCCGTCCTGCCTGGTATTCCTGGGTAGCCGTGTTGGCCTACATTGGGGCTGCCACGGCAGGCGGCTTTTTGCTCGACACCCATGTCTCGCTGACCAGTGAGGCCATGCTCTATGTGCTGGTGGTAGTGGTAGCGGCCTACACCCTGGACTTTTTACCCTCGGTTGTTTGCGCCGTGGGAGCCGTTACCGCATTCAACTTTTTCTTTGTGCCGCCGCGCTGGACCTTTGAGGTCGACAGCCAGGAACACCTGATCTCGCTTTTTGTCATGCTGCTGGTGGCCCTGGTTATCAGCCACCAAGCGGCCGCTTTACGGCGAAAAACCCGCCTGGCCCAGATGAACGCCCTGCGCGCCATCCAATTGCAAGAGTTGGCCACCCTGCTGTCAAACACCAGCAGCATGGCCGGTGTGCAGGAGTCCGGTCAGCACGCCTTTGACCGTGCGTTTGCCGGCCCCAGCATCGTGGCACTGTTGCCACAAGACCCGGCGGCCACCTTTGCCCCTAGGTTGGATGCGAATGTGCGTGACGGACTTCAAAGCTGCATGCGCGAGGCCGCAGCACTGGGACCCGGCACTGGTCGCTGGCCGGGGCTCAACGCCTGGTACCTGCCGCTGGGCAACAAAAACCAGATGGGTGGTGCCGTTTGCGTCCAAAACATTGAAGCGGCGGACCTGGCCGGGCGTGAACACGCCCAAGCCCTTTGCGCACTCCTGGCACAAACCCTGTGGCGTCTACGCCTGGCGCAAGACATGCAAAAGTCTCAAGTCGAGGCCCAACGCCAGCAAGTGCAAAGCACGTTTCTGGCGGCAATTTCGCACGATTTGCGCACCCCTCTGGCTGCAGTCGTGGGCGCCGCATCGGCCTTGCAGACCCAGGGAGACAAGCTGGGTGCAACTGAAAAAACGCGCTTGTTGGCCAGCATCGTGAGCGAGGCCAGTTACCTCTCCACCATCACAGAAAACACCCTGCAACTGGTGCAACTCACCAACGCCGCACAGCCGCCCCGGCGCGACTGGGAGTCCATGGAAGAAATTGTGGGCGCGGTACTGTCCCGCATGCGCGTGCGCGACAGTGCACGCCGCATCCAGTCCAAGGTGCCAGAGGGCCTGCCCCTCATCCAGGTGGACCCGGTGCTGATTGCCCAACTGATTGCCAATTTGCTGGACAACGCACTGAAGTACAGCACAGACGCCATCCTCCTGCAGGTCAGCCTGAGCGAGAGTGCCATGCAGGTCTGCGTGAAAGATCGCGGTCCGGCCATTCCGCCTGCCCTGCAGCAAACCATCTTTGAGCCCTATTCGCGCAACGACCAGTCCGGGCAACGCGGCGCAGGGCTTGGTTTGGCCCTGGGCCGCGTGATTGCCTCTGTGCATGGCGGCGGCCTGACCCTGCATTCGCGCCGAGGTGGGGGCAACAGCTTTTGCTTTAGCTTGCCCTTGAGCGCACAGCAGCCATCTGGGGAGTTGGTATGAATCTACGCGTATTGGTAGTCGAGGACGACCCGGAAATCCGGGCATTGGTTCAATCCTCCCTCACGGTCGAAGGCTTCACAGTGCAAACCGCCGTGTCGCTTAGCGAGGCCAGCGCACTCATCCGCCATGACCTGCCGGACATCCTGGTGTTAGACCTGGGCCTGCCCGATGGCGATGGCCTGAGCCTGGTGCAAGACGTGCGCAAGACCCACGCGCTGCCCATTCTGATAGTGTCCGCCCGGCACCAGGAGACACAAAAAATCCGAGCGCTGGATGCCGGTGCAGACGACTACCTGGTCAAACCCTTTAGCGTGGGCGAGCTTCTGGAGCGCATCAGTGTGGCACTGCGCCACCGTGGCACGGCACTGGCCGCAGCAGTCACGACACACACGCTGGACGACCTGCAAATTGACCTGACCAGCCGCCTGGTCACCGTGCAAGGCCAGACGGTGCACCTTACGCCCACCGAGTTCAATCTGTTAGCACGCCTGGTGCGCAGTGCGGGTCGGGTAGTCACACACCGGCAATTGCTCAGCGACGTTTGGGGTGCGGAATACACCGAGCACACCCACTACCTGCGCCTGTACATGGGGCAACTGCGCGCCAAAATCGAGCGCGATCCGGCCGAGCCACGCCACCTGCTGACAGAAACAGGTGTTGGCTACCGCCTGGCCACCGGCTAAGCCGACGTCCTTATGCGATCCTGATGCCGTGCGAGCGACATTCAAGCCCTGTTCACTGCATACGGATTGACAATGACCAAGGCGACAAAACGCGACGGCATGGCGGCACTCACACTGGGCGCCTTGGGTGTGGTGTATGGGGATATAGGTACCAGCCCGCTGTACACCATGAAGGAAATTTTCAACCCGATCGTGGGCATCCCGCTGGATGCCTTTCACCTGATCGGTGCGGTGTCCGTCATCTTCTGGGGTCTGATGATGGTGGTCACGCTGAAATACGTGTTGCTCATCCTGCGGGCCGACAACCGAGGTGAAGGCGGCATCATGGCGCTAACCGCCCTGGCAGCCATGGCGGCTGGCAGCACGGCGCAAAAACGCATCATTCTGTTGCTGGTCGGCGTTTTCGGTGCCGCACTTTTCTATGGCGACAGCGTGATCACACCGGCCATCTCGGTACTCAGCGCAGTCGAAGGTCTTGAGGTGGCCACCCCGGCCTTCAAGCCTTATGTGCTTGTCATTTGTGCAGCCGTTCTGGTAGCCCTGTTTGGCATGCAGCGCTTTGGCACCAGCGTGGTGGGCAAGTTGTTCGGCCCGGTCATCATGCTCTGGTTTGCCGTGCTGACCGTAACCGGCCTGACCGAAATTGTGCAGCAGCCTGGCATCCTGGCCGCACTCAACCCCCTACACGCCATCACTTTCCTGTATGCCCAGGGCTGGCACATATTTGTCGCGGTGGGCTCCATCGTGCTGGCATTCACTGGCGCTGAAGCGCTGTACGCCGACATGGGCCACTTTGGAAAGCGACCTATCCAGTTCGCCTGGGTGGGCCTGGTGCTGCCCGCGCTAACCATCCATTACATGGGGCAAGGCGCCTTGTTGCTGCGCGACCCTTCTGCCCTGGAGAACCCGTTTTACCGCATGTTTCCGGCCACTTGGCTGCTGCCCGCCGTGGTGCTGGCAACCGTATCCACCGTGATCGCCTCGCAGGCCGTGATTTCGGGCGCCTATTCCATGACCAAACAAGCAGTGCAACTCGGCCTGCTGCCGCGCATGCAGGTGATGTACACATCCTCCAAGGAAGCCGGCCAAATCTACATGCCGGGCGTCAACTGGCTGCTGCTGGGCGCGGTGCTGCTGGCTGTATTCGGGTTTGGCAACTCATCGGCCATGGCCAATGCCTATGGCATCGCTGTCACCGTCACCATGCTGATCACCACCCTGCTCACGTTTTTTGTGGTGCGCTACGGCTGGAACTATCCACTCCCACTTGCGCTGGCCGCCAGCATCGTGTTCATGGTGCTGGACCTGTTGCTGGTGGCGTCCTGCTCCATCAAGTTCTTCCAGGGCGGCTGGTTCCCATTGGTCATGGGCCTGGCCATATTTACCGTGATGGCCACCTGGCGACGCGGACGTGAGCTGCTGATTGACAGCATCCGCCATGACGACCCGGATCTGCTGCCCTTTGTAACCGCCCTCACCGCCGACGCAGCCGCCCACCGCGTACCACGCACTGCCGTCTATGCCGTGGCCAACCCGGACACGGTGCCACAAGCGCTGCTGCACAACCTCAAGCACAACCAGGTACTGCACGAACGCAATGTGATCCTTACCGTCGTGTTTCACGACGTGCCGTGGATACCGTTTGCCGAGCGGGTCGAGGTCACCCCCCTGGTCGCAGGTTTCTGGCGGGTGCAAGTCAATTACGGATTCAAAAATACGCCCGACATCCCGAAGGCGCTGGAGTTGTGCAAGACACGGGGATTACCTATCAATCTCTTTGAGACGTCTTATTTCCTGAGTCGAGAGATTGTGGTGCCCACCAAGGGTACCGGCATGGCCCATTGGCGCGAAGCCCTATTTGCCATCATGTCGCGCAACGCGGGAAGCGTTGCGGGCTTTTTCCGGCTTCCCAACAATTGCGTGATTGAGTTGGGAACCCGGGTTCAGATATAGGACTTAAGCGCCTGCAATCAGATACTGCTCCTTGGTGCCGCCAGCGGCCACCAGGGCAGCCAGCCACTTGGGCATCAAACCACGGCCCGTCCAGGTTTCGCCATTGGGGCCGCGGTATTTGGCTGCAACCGTTGAACCCGCCTTTTTGGCCTTGACCGGCTTGGCAGACTTAACCGCCACTGCCTTGGCCTTGCGGCCTAGCTTAGACTTAGTGGACTGCAAATCTTTAACAGTAATACCGAAGGCTTGCATTTTTTGACGAATTTCAACAATGGTGGCTTGAAATTCTTTGGAACGAATCTCGTCAGCTTGTTTTTGCAAGTTGGCGATTTGGTTTTGCAGATCAATGAGTTTCGACATTATTTATATTTCCAGCAAAAAATGGTTGGATTGAACGACTCGACAAAGGTTGCCTTTGTCGAGTCGGAAATCTAACATGAATTCAAAATTAATGATATTAAATTTTTTAACTATTAAATTGACCTATTTTTCCAGGATTTCAACATGCGCCTCGTAGCGGCCCTCTGTCTTTGCATATTTAGCATTACAGCATTCTCAAATCCGGCACCCGAGGTATTACTATTGCAGCAAAGCTATCGCAGCATGAGCGATAGCCTAAGCCACAGCAAGCTGTTGCGCCCGCTACAGATTAGTTCCAATGAATCAGTAGATCATTTAAGCGGAGACCTTTATGGCACGGTCCATTACGGCCTGGCCACCCTCAACACCGCGGTATCTGAATCCGAACGCTGGTGCGAAATGATGCTGCTGCTCAGCAACAGCAAATCCTGCCGCTTTAACCCTGGTAGCAAGGATGGTCGCCTGCAAGTCAGCATGAGCGGCAGCAAAACGGCCGATACTGCTGGCGGAAAAACCACGGAATTTACACTACAGGTCACTACCTCGACGGTCGAATATCTAGACGCTGCTCTGCAGGCAGTCGAGGGGCCCATGGGCACACACAACATTAGCCTACGGTTACAGGCAATTCCACTTTCAGAAACAAGCACCTTTTTTCACCTGCACTATTCATATGACACAAGTTGGCTGGGTCGAATCGCGATGCAGGCTTATTTGCAAACAGCAGGCCGTGGGAAAGTTGGATTCAGCATGAATTCGGGTGTACAGGTGATTGGTGACGTCCATATAGATGGCGCCCGCGGCGTCATAGAACGCAACACCATGCGTTATTTTTTGGGAATGGATTGCGCCATGGCATATACAACACAAAAATCACCACAGCGATTCAACTCCATGGCCGCATGCTGGTATGAGCAGGTCGAAAAATACCCGCTACAACTGCACGAGATGCAACGCAACGAGTATTTACAAATGAAATTCGATCAATACCGGCAGCAGCTGAATCTGAATCAGCAAAAGGAATGAAAGCACATGCAGAGCCGCATCCTAGTGCCGCACAGGGTCTAAAAACTCCAGCTCGCATTCACCAACTGCGGTGTGGCGCTCACACGCACACCCGGCTTGCCACCGCGGTTTTGCAGGTAAGTCAGGCTGCCAATGGCGTAACCCATCAAGCCACCGGCCACGGTGTCGGACAACCAATGCTCGCGGCTCTGGATGCGGCCCAACCCGCTGCTTGCAGCCAAGGCATAGAGCCAAGGGTTGTCATATTGCTGCGCGAAGGGCGTGGCCAGCGCAAATGCCAGCGCCACGTGGTTGGAGCCAAAGCTCGACTGCGCGGCTGAACTCGTAAACCCATCGAAGTGGCTGTTGCCCAACTCATCTGCCGGGCGGGCCCGACCGACTGCGAACTTGGTCAGCAAGTTCCCGCCCAGGGTATAAGTCATCGCCGTGAGCGAGCTCTGTGCCGCACGCGCTGCGTCATCCCCTGCGATACCGGTAAACAACAAGCCAGTACCCAGGGCCAGCGCATAGGGAATACCGTTGGCAATGCTGCCAGCGCGCTCCCAGTTGCCACCCTGGTGATCTTTGGCCCACTGGTCCACCTTGTTATCCAACAAACTGGCGCCCAAAATCGCCGCAACACCCCATCCCCAGGTAGCAACCGGCACGCCGGCTATACCCTTGCCAAGTGCTGTCGAAGACGAACCGGCGTACTGCCACAGGTCTTGCGAGGGCTCGAGCTCCACAGTGCTGCTGTCCTCGCCGCTGACAAAGCGGTTGGCACCACTGGCGGGTTTGGAACTCAAACCCCAGATGCGGCCATCGCGCTGCCGGGTTAAATCAAACAAGTTGAAGCTGCGGTTCAAGCGCGCACCGCCATCGCGTGTCAGCGGGTTCCACACCACGTTGGCAACACCCGGCGCCGATTTGGGCAACATCACGTCAAACGGAATGCTCAGGTAAATGCCCTTGTCAAAGCTACCCTCGCCAAACTGCTCGGCTGACACATTGGTCTTGGTTGCCCAGGCCCCAATAGCTGTGCCGTTGCGAAACACGCGTTTGAGATCCAGCGTGGCACCGGTATCGCCCGCCAGGTATTGACCGGCGCTGAGTTTGACCTGCACATCCTTCCAACCCGTGTCCCAATACACCGTGGCGTGGCCGGTGCTGACCTCGTAGTCGCGCAGGGCAAAATTTTGTGCAAAGTCGCGCTGGCGCACCCGGTTTACATCCACACCAAAGGCCAGCTGGCTTTGCCACGGCCGGTACAGCCACTCGCCGCCAACGCCTGCATACATATCTTCTAGCATGCCGCCATACAGACTGGTGTAATGGCCCGCCCCCATATCCTGCACATGCGTGAGTTGCAGCAACGGCATGGTGACGCGCGACGTCGTCACATATTCGCGCGCATAGGTTCGCACCCGGGGCAAATTGCTGGGTGCGTCGTACTTGAAGCCTTCGTAGTTGTCCAACAGGCGCGCATTCAGGTCGGCACTCAGCCAGGTGCCGGGCGTAAAGCGCTTTTCCAGCTTGGCCTGCAGTCCGATCTCGTAGAGCACAAAGCCATCCGGCCCTCCCAAAATCTGGCTATAACTCGGGCCCCACTCCATGTTCAAACCCGCATCCAGGGGCTTGCTGTAAACCGGCGATTCGGCGTGTGCACTTTGCTGAACGCTGCCGGGATACATACGTTCAGCAGGCAACTTCATTGCCGGTGCCTGCGCCTGGGTGTGCTGTGCCACCCACTCGGCACGGTCGACGTCAATGTTCGACAAGGCCACGCCACGCTGCTGCAACTGAAACTCAAAATGCTTTACCGACCAGGGCGCCAGGCTATGCAGCACCGCAATGGCCCGCTGCACGCGCTCTTGTACAAACAAGCTGTCATCGCTCTCGGCCTTCACGGTCAGGGTGCTGAAATGCTGGTCCAGCTCCATCACCTGCCAGCCCGTGTAGGTGCCCAGGGTCTGCGCCGCAACACTCCATGCAGCCGGCGTCACCGGCGCAGAAACCGTGTTGGCTGTTGGCAGCGCTTGCACCCGCGGCAAAACCGGATCCATCACCTTGGGCGACTCCAGCTTGTCCAGCGCGGCGTGCAAGGTCAGTCCAAACGCCAGGCGATCGCCACGCTCCCAGCCAGCACTCAAATCCACATAAGGCGAATAACGGTACACCGCGCCCAGGTTCAGCGGGCTGGGTGCAGACAGCTTGGTGCCAAAGGGCTCGGTTTGGTAATTATTGCCATCCAACTCGGCCTTCAAAATCAGGCCATTCACCGGGGTATGCCACTGCACCCCGCCAAAGGGCGCTGCATTGCCACGAAACATGCCATTGGAATTGACAACGCCGCCCTGTCCCACATCCGGCACAGGCCGGGTTTTGAAACTATCGCCCAAGAAACCCAATGGCGCCGCAATACTGCCGCGCCCGCCCATGTAACCCCAGCCCAGGCCTGCACTGGCATCCCAATTACCCCAGCGCTTGCCGGCCACCAGATACTCGCCTGAAAACAAACCCGTACCGCCAATATCGCGCAGTCCCACCGCTAGTTGCGGCTTGACGTCGCCCTCTTCCAGCAGTCGCAGCTTCAGGTCGATCGATTTGTCTTTGTAGGTTTGTCCGCCCGCAATGGAGGGACCGTACAACTGGTTTGCAACATCGGTGTAGCGAAAGCCCACCTCCAGCCACTCCATGGGCTGCAGCATTACGTTGAGGCGCGTGTAAGGCCAGGCACCGTTCACATGCATGCGTATATCTCCCACGCGCTCCATGCGGGCAGTTGGGGTTTGCAGAAGACCGATCTCGCCCCAATCGCTGGCCGTCAGCTCAAGATCGCGTGCGGGCCTGGAGCGGGCAGCAAGGAATGGCAAGTCTGCATGGCGAACGGCAAGCCCCCCTTGGGGCAGCAATACCTCAGCCGGCAGTTGGGTCGCCAAAAAGCGCGCCAAATTGCCAGACAGGGCTTGCGACAGGCCAGCCGCCCTGGCGGGCGCCCACACCCAAGATCCCGGGCCGGGCTCGTCCTGCGTTTGTTCGTTCCAGGACGCAACACCCCATTGCTGCACGCGGCCGTCCGCTTGCACCAGCCAAGCCCAATCTGCCGCAATGGGTGGCATAGTGCCGCTGCCCTGCGTACCGCAAGCCAACAAATAGTCCTTGGCAAACCAACCAGCGCGGTGCGGCACCAGGCACACTTCACCCGCTTCGGTCAACACGGCCACCTGCGTGGGACGCGCCAACAACACCACCGACTGCTCCGCCCCCAGCAACGGATCGTCCTGCACAGCGGCCTGCAACCAGCGTGCGTCGTGGTTCGCCAAGACCAGTCGCCCGGTCACCGGCAAGCGAGCCAACCACTGCGACAGCGCCGACTGCGTACCCAGTCGGTCTGTCACAGCGCGGCGCAACTGTTCTTGCGAGAGCCGCTCGGCATTCACACGCCAATGCAGCGCCGTGAAATCCGTATCCGGGCCAGCATTGCGCAACAGCCAGTCGCTCAAGCGCTCGCCGGGCACTATGGCCGTTTGGGGCTGCGCTGCCGCCGCAACAGGCGCCGTCTGCGCCAAAACCGAAGTGCCACTCAAGGCAGCCGACACACACACCGCAAGCACGCTTGCAGTGCCTAAATTTTGCAACTTCACGGCGTCACTTCCAGCAGCGGCCAACGCTGCAACTTCAAACAAAAATCCGGTGTGATGCACTGCTCGGAATACACGATGGTGTACTCCCCGCGGTCCTTGCCCCAGGCAAACCAGGCGTCTGGCAAAGCCGCACCCAGCTGCCCGCCAAGAGGTGTAGCCGACTCCCGAAACCAGCGATAACCCTGCGCGGTGGATTGCGGCAAGGTGGCCGGCAAATCCAGCGGCGGCACCCCCTGCCAGGCAGTCAAATGCAGCTGCTCCTGGATGGCAAAGCGGTAGCCCGGCATTTCGTCGTGCTGACGCACATAGCTTGCTCCTTGTGCAGAAACCTCAGCCCAGTCTGGCGGCGCTGGCTCAAAGCGCACGGCAGCCCAACTGCGCGCTGTGCCGCTGCTGCCCACCAAGCGTCCGTTTTGCAGCCGTATGGCCTCCTGATTGCCGGAGTACCACACCTCTATCGGGCCCAGGGGATGGGCATCGACATAGCCCAACACCAGCAAGCCCGGCGGGTGCCCTTGCACCTGCACGCGCAGATAGCGATAACGGGGGTCGGGTTGCTGCGGAATCGCAGCAACTCTCGCATCCGTTCCGCCAGTCAGAAACAATGCATGCAAGCTATCTGCCGATGGCGAAGTGGTGCTGGCGCAGCCACCCAGCAACACAAACAACATAGCAAGCAATGGAAAAATAGATCGCAAAAGACACCTGCTAAACAACAGCACAAAAAAAAGGCACCCGAAGGTGCCGCACTGAATCAAAGTAAGTTACTTTGAACCAGTAGTGCCAGAAGTGCTCTTGTTGGAAGCTGCAACCACAGCAACGCCTACTGCCACAAACGAAGCAGCTGTGACCGACACGCCGCCAATAGCAGCGCCGGTAGCAGCACCGGCACCGGCACCTGCCGCAGCACCGGTTTCAACTTGGGCAAAAGCAGATGAAGCCATCAGGGCTGCAGCTGCGACGAGGGAAATAGATATTGCTTTAAAAGTCATGGAAACCTCCGTTTGTTAAAAAATACATGCATAGGATAGCAGAAAATTATTGCGAACCTGATATTCGCAAAAGAACGACGTAAATTAGCAAATAACACTGCCCATTGCAGTTATCCGGTACCCGCAGAAAAGCACATAACCCAAACAACTGCAATTTATGCTGCATTAATCTTGACGCATTCACAGCACCACATGTTGCACTCCACCCGGCTTTGCTGCTACCCAGCCAAGCCGCACACCTTGTGGTGCGGAGCCACCGTGTCAAGCATACCCATCAGGGTTCGCGCTCTGCCAGCGCCAGGAGTCCGAGCACATGGCATCCAGACCCAGCTGCGCCCTCCAGCCGAGCAACTCTGAAGCGCGCTCCGTGCTGGCGTAGCACTGGGCCACGTCACCCTCGCGCCGTGACGCAAACTGAACCGGAACTTGGCGGCCACTGGCTTGCTCAAAAGCGCGCACCACATCCAGCACGCTATAGCCCTGCCCTGTTCCCAGGTTGACCGTGAAGCTCTCGCCCTTGGCGGCCAGCGTCTGCAGTGCGGCCACATGGCCTTGGGCCAAGTCCTGCACATGGATGTAATCGCGCACGCCGGTGCCATCGGGCGTAGGGTAGTCGTTGCCAAACACATTCAACACAGGGCGCTTGCCCACTGCCACCTGCGCCACAAAAGGCATCAAGTTATTGGGAATGCCACGCGGGTCTTCGCCAATCAATCCGCTGGGATGTGCGCCCACGGGGTTGAAATAACGCAGCACCGCCACCTTCCAGGCCGGGTCGGACTTTTGCAGCGCACTCAGCATGTCCTCAATCACCAGCTTGGTGTGACCGTATGGGTTGGTATGACTGCGCGGAAAACTCTCAGTAATAGGCACAGAAGCCGGGTCGCCATAAACGGTGGCGCTACTGGAAAACACCAGCGTACGGCAGGCCGTTGCATCCATCGCCTGAAGCAAGCGCGTCATGCCCACCAGATTGTTGTCAAAGTATTTAAGCGGCTGCGCCACACTCTCGCCTACGGCCTTGAAGCCCGCAAAGTGAACCACCGCCTCAATGGCATGGCGCTTCATCAAACCCTGTACCAGGGCCGAGTCCGCCACACTGCCCCGCTCGCACACCACGGCTTGGCCACTGATGCGCTCCAGCCGCTCCAACACCTTGGGACTGCTGTTGGAAAAATCGTCGAAGATCACCGGTACGTGCCCTGAGCCCATCAACGCCAAGTAAGTGTGGCTGCCGATGTAGCCGGCGCCGCCAGTCAAGAGAATTTTCATAGTTATGATTCCAAGTCAGATCAATGTCTACGGCCATCATAGGGCCACAAGGAGTATCCAATATGAACCGATCCATCTCCAGTTCCACCGTGCAAATGTTAAAAGAACTGGACAACGAAGCCCTCTCCTCCTGCCTCTTTGCCGCATGCGACCTGGCACTGCGCGCCGCGCGCGGCAACATGGAAGTGCCACCGGAAGACATGACAGCAGAACACCTGGTGCGCCAACTCATCACCGACATGCCCAAGCGAAGTGAATAGCGCAACCAGCGCTGACTTTCTCATGGCTTCATCTTCCTAAAAGCTGGAGCCTCCACGGTTCATCCCCGGGGCGATGCAATACGCGACAATCAGGGTTAACCCCGAAAACTCCATGCACACCAAGACTTTCTCCCTCCTCCCTATTCTCCTAGCCATCGCTGCAGGTGCACTGACTCCTAACGCAGCATCCTTTGCCGCTGCACACCACGCCACCAAGCCCGCTGCACACAAGAAGGCGACACCCGCTGCCACCACGCAGCCGCCACTTGATGCCCAGACCGCTATGGCCGGCAGCCCGCCGGCACTGCCCGCCAAAGCGTGGCTGCTGATGGACTTCGAATCCGGTGAGGTGCTTGCCTCGGCCAACGCCGACGAAGCCCTGCCACCTGCCTCGCTCACCAAGATGATGACCAGCTACATCGTCGAGCAGGCACTGCGCTCAGGCAAACTCAAGCAAACCGACCTGGTCTCGGTCAGCCAGAACGCCTGGTGCCGCGGCTCCAGCACCGAGTCGTGCATGTACCTGCCGCTGAACAGCCAGGCCACGGTCATCGACATCCTGCGCGGCATCATCATCCAATCGGGCAACGACGCCTCCAAGGCCATTGCCGAACACATGGCCGGCTCCGAAGAGGGCTTTGCCAAGCTGATGAACGCCGAAGCCCAGCGCCTTGGCATGACGCACACCCACTTCGTGAACCCCACGGGCCTGCCCGACCCGGCGCACAAATCGTCTGCCCGTGACCTCGCCATCCTGGCGCGCGCCATCATCCACGACAGCGTGGACTACTACCCCATCTACGCGGAACGCGAGTTCAAGTACAACGGCATCAAGCAGGGCAACCGCAATGCCCTGCTCTACACCGACCCCACTGTGGACGGACTCAAGACCGGCCACACCGAAGAGGCCGGCTACTGCCTGGTCACCTCCTCCAAGCGCAACGAGATGCGCCTGATCACCGTCATCCTCAACACCAGCAGTGCCCAGGCCCGCGCGGACGAAACCCGAACCCTGCTCGGTTGGGGCTTCAGCGCCTTTGAGAAGGTCACCCCGCTTCAGCCCAACACCGTGGTCGCCACAGCCAAGGTAGGCTTCGGCAAGACAGACACCGTCACCGCGGGCCTGGGAGCACCGTGGCTGTTGACCGTGCCGCGCGGCCAGGCAGTCCAGACCTCGGCTGAACTCAAGCCGGGCCTGGAAGCACCGGTGGCCAAAGGCGCTGTGATCGGCAAGGTGGTCGCTAGCTCCAACGGCAAACCCGTGGGCGAAGCACCGCTTGTCGCGCTGGCCGATGTGGAGCGCGCCGGCCTGCTGCAGCGCGCCTGGCAGAGCATGGGCAAGTTGTTCGGGAAGTGAACGTGTCTGATTGGGCTACACCGTGATCGACGTAACCGCAAAAGACGGCGAGTTCGCCGGCTGGATGCGAGACCAAACCCGCTTGCTCGGGCTGAGCTTAAGGGACCGCTTGTGTCTGGCGGTGGTGCAGCGGCTTAAAGCAATAGTGCTCACAGCCGACAGACCGTGGGTAACCGTATCGCAGTCGCTCGGCCTGGACATTCGTTGCATTCGACCTGAAGCACATTAATTCAGTCGGGCGGCAAACGCTGATCCAGCTTGGTCTTTTACGGAAAGACGCGGCTCGATACCATTTAATGGCCACTCTATCCCCAAGGTAGGATCGTTCCACGCAATACACCGCTCATGGGCCGGCGCGTAATACTCCGTAGTCTTGTACAGGAACTCTGCCGTTTCCGAGAGCACCAGGAAGCCATGCGCAAGGCCTGCGGGTATCCACAGCTGGCGCTTGTTGTCGGCGCTCAAAATCTCGCCAACCCACTGGCCACAGGTCGGGGAGCCCGGACGGATGTCCACAGCCACATCAAACACCTCGCCTTGCGTGACCCGCACCAGTTTGCCCTGGGCGTTTTCCACCTGGTAATGCAAGCCGCGCAACACGCCTTTGCCGGACTTGGAGTGGTTGTCTTGCACAAAGCTGGTCTGCACGCCTGTGGCTTGCTCAAACACCTGCTGGTTGAAGCTTTCAAAAAAGAAACCACGCTCGTCGCCGAACACCTTGGGCTCGAGCAAGAAAACGTCGGCAATAGCGAGGGATGTGGCTTTCATATTAATAGATGGCCTCTTTAGTTAAACGTAACAGGTACTGCCCGTAACCCGACTTGGCCAGCGGCTTGGCCAGTGCTTCGAGTTGCGCGTTGTCAATCCAGCCATGTCGCCACACCACCTCCTCAGGGGCCGCTACTTTAAGGCCCTGGCGGTGCTCGATGGTGTAGATGAACTGGCTGG
>CANFIH010000069.1 GCA_947446855.1 Burkholderiales bacterium | reverse complement strand
CATCGCCAATGCCAACACCGTGGGCATGAAGTCCTCGCGCGGCGAATTCGCCGATCTGGTGGCCTCGGCCATCGGCGCGGGCGGCGGCTCCAGCATGGCCGGCATTGGTACCGCCGTGGCCACGGTCTCGCAGAACTTCAGCCAGGGCAATGTCAACATCACCGGCAACAGCCTGGACGTGGCCATCAATGGTGGCGGCTTCTACCAGCTGACCAAGACCGATGGCTCCACCGCCTACTCGCGCGCCGGGCAGTTCAAGCTGGACAAGGACGGCAACATCATCACCAACACCGGCTCCTTTCTGATGGGCTACCCCACCGATGTGGCCGGCAACACCACCAGCTTCACCACCAGCAAGCTGTCCATACCGGCCGGTGCACCGATTGCAGCCAAGGCCACTTCGACCATTACCGCGGAATTCAATCTGGATGCGCGCGCCCCTCTGCCAGGCACTCCCAGCACCACGACCACCGCAACGCAATATGGCACGTCGCTGACGGCCTACGATTCGCAAGGCGTGGCCACGCCGGTGAGCCTGTATTTTGTGAAAACCGCGCAGGACACCTGGGGCGCTTATGACAATGCGGCTGCGGCGCAGGCGGCCGTTACGGCCGTCTCCGCGGGCGCGCCAACAACCGGCGAGGTGCTGACCATGCATTTCAATACCGATGGCAGCCTGAATACGCAGACCACCACCAATCCCGCAACCATTACGCTTTCGACCGACAACCTGTTGATCGGCGCACCCGCGACTCCTGGGAAATTTACAGCCACCATCGATGTATCCAAAGCCACCCAATACGGCGTGAACTTTGCCATCTCCAGCCTGTCGCAAGACGGCTACACCTCGGGCGAGTTCACCGGCCTGAGCATTGACAGCAAGGGCGTGATCACCACCCGCTACTCCAACGGCCAGACGCAGAAGAACGGCGGCATGATTGCGCTGGCGGACTTCCGCAATGTGCAGGGCCTGGAGCCCACCGGTGCCGGTGAATACCAGGAAAGCTTCAAGTCCGGCGCCGCCGTGCTGGGCCAGCCCACCGTGGGCCGCTTTGGTGAGCTGCGCTCGGGCGCGGTAGAAGAGTCCAACGTGGACTTGACCGCCGAGCTGGTCAACATGATGACCGCGCAGCGCAACTACCAGGCCAACGCCCAGACCATCAAGACGCAGGACCAGATCATGTCGACCCTGGTCAACCTGCGCTAAACCGGAGTAAGACGCCATGGACCGCCTGATCTATACCGCCATGACCGGGGCCGGAGCCGCCGCCAGCCGGCAGGCGATCCTATCTTCCAACCTGGCCAATGCCTCCACCAACGGCTTTCGCGCCCAGCTCGAAACCTACCGCGCCGTGCCGCTGAATGGCGAGGGCTCCAGCACCCGCGTGTTTGCCATGGAAGCCACGGCCGGCTTTCTGGATCTGCCGGGCCAGGCCCAGCAGACCAACCGTTCCCTGGACGCCATGACCACCGACAAAAGCTGGTTTGCCGTGCAGGGCCTGGACGGCACCGAGGCCTATACGCGCAACGGCAGTTTTGAAGTGACCTCCGACGGCACCCTCAAGACCATGAACGGCCTGACCGTGCTGACCTCCGGCGGCTCGCCCATTACCGCGCCAGCCGGTGCCGAGGTCACCCTCAGCAACGACGGCACCGTCAGCGCCAAGGTGGGCAACCAGCCGCTGAGCGTGCTGGGCAAGCTCAAGCAAGTCACACCCACAGCCGACGACCCGCTCAAGCGCGGCGACGACGGCCTGTTTCGCAGCACCTCGGGCGAATCGCTGGACAACGACGACACCGCGCGCCTGCATGTGGGTGTGCTCGAAGGCTCGAATGTGAATGCCATCGAAACCATGGTCGGCATGATCCAGACCGCACGCCAGTTTGAAGCCCAGACAAGGCTGATGACCAGCGCCGAATCCAACGACCGCTCCGCCGCGCAACTGCTCGGCCTGCAAGGCTAAGCCACACAAGAGGCATCAACATGATCAACTCACTCTGGATCTCCAAAACCGGCATGGAAGCCCAGCAAATGCAGCTGGACGTGATTTCCAACAACCTGGCCAACGTCTCCACCAACGGCTTCAAAAAAGCCCACGCGGTGTTCGAAGACCTGATGTACCAGAACCTGCGCCAGGTCGGCTCCAACACAGCCGAGCAAAGCACCCTGCCGACCGGCCTGCAGGTCGGCCTGGGTGTGCGCACCGTGGCCACCAGCCGCAACTTCACGCAGGGCAGCATGCAGCAGACCGGCAACAACCTGGATGTGGCGATCCAGGGCAATGGCTTCTTCCAGGTCACCATGCCCGATGGCACCACCGGCTACACACGCGATGGCTCGTTCCAGCTCGACAGCCAGGGCCGCATGGTCAATTCCAACGGCCTGCTGGTGCAGGGTGGCATCACCGTGCCATCGAACGCCACCAATCTGTCGGTGGCGGCCAACGGCACCGTGACAGCGGCCATACCCGGCACCACCGCGCCGCAAACCATTGGCACCATTACCCTGGCCAACTTCGTCAATCCGGCCGGCCTGGAGCCCAAGGGCCAGAACACCTATGGTGAAAGCGCCGCCTCCGGCCAGCCCAACGCGGGCACGGCCGGCACCAACGGCCTGGGCAGCATCATGCAGGGCTTTGTGGAAACCTCGAATGTGAACGTGGTGCAGGAGCTGGTGAGCATGATCCAGACCCAGCGCGCCTACGAAATGAACTCCAAGGCCATACAGACCTCCGACCAGATGCTGCAAAAGCTGGCACAGCTGTAAGCGGCCAGCGCCCACCCCCGAGCGAGGCACACCATGACTCTTTGCCCCCTGAAGCTGGCACGCCACAGCGCACTGGCGTTTGCCGTGCTGCTGTGCAGCGCCTGCGCCCAGATACAACCCAAAGTGGTGGTGGACTTTGCCGAACCCAAGGCCAGCCCGCCCGCCGCCACCCAGGCCGCCGCGGTGCGCAAACCGGCCAACGGCAGCCTGTTCCAGCAGGCCAGCTACCGCCCGGCCTTTGAAGACAGCCGCGCACGCCTGCTGGGCGACATTGTCACCATCCAGATTGTGGAAAGCCTGGCGGCCAGCCAGGTCAGCGCCTCCACGGTGAACCGCAACACCTCGGCCGACACCAGCATCAGCTCGGCGCCCCTCAAGGGCATCATCGGCACCGACCTGCTGAACCTGAACATGGCGGCCAAGACCAATAACGACTTCTCCGGCAAGGGCGGCACGCAAGCGGCCAACACCTTCAGCGGCTCGATCACCACCACGGTGATTGACGTGCTGCCCAACGGCAACCTGGTGGTGGCCGGCGAAAAGCAGATCGGCGTGAACCAGAACGTGGACGTGATGCGCTTCTCCGGCACGGTGGACCCGCGCCTGCTGCAGCCCAACAACATCATCAGCTCGACCCAGGTGGCCAATGTGCGGGTGGAGTCCAAAGGCCGCGGTGCGCAGGGCGAAGCGCAGACAGTTGGCTGGTTATCCCGCTTCTTTTTGAGCTTTAACCCGTTCTAAAGAACTCCAGAATTGTGCCGAGGGGTAAAGGATCCAGCCGGATCCCCCCGTTTACCGGCTCTGCACATGAAAACCCAGAACTCAGCACCCACAGGAACCGCCCGCCAGCTGCTGCGCAAGGCCTGGCTGCTGCTCTGCATCACCCTGTTCAGTCTGCTTTTTTCGCCCGCCACGCAGGCCGCGCGCCTGAAGGAAATTGCCGCCATTGAAGGCGTGCGCAGCAACCAGTTGACCGGCTTCGGGCTGATCGTGGGCCTGGACGGCACCGGCGACTCGACCACCCAAATGCCCTACACCACCCAGGGCCTGTCCAATTACCTGCGCCAGCTCGGCATGACCCTGCCGGTGGCGCAACTGGCCCAGCTGCAAATGAAAAACGTGGCCGCCGTGCTGGTGACGGCGCAGTTGCCCGCCTTTGCGCGCCCGGGCCAGTCGCTGGACATCAATGTGTCCTCCATCGGCAACGCCAAGTCCCTCAAGGGCGGCACGCTGATTGCCACACCACTCAAGGGGGCGGACGGCGAGGTCTATGCCATGGCCCAGGGCAATCTGATTGTGGCCGGCGCCGGGGCTTCAGCCGGTGGCAGCAAGGTCACCGTCAACCACCTGAGCGTGGGCCGCATTCCGGATGGCGCGCAGGTGGAGCGCGCCGTGCCCACCGCGCTGCTGGAGGGCGACAGCATCAGCCTGAGCCTGAACGCCTCCGATTTCCAGACCGCGCGCAAGGTGGCTGCGGCCGTGAACCAGCGCTTCGGCGCGGGCATGGCGGTCGCGCTGGATGGCCGCACGGTGCAGGTGCAGGCCCCCACCAGCCCCAACGAACGCATCAGCTTTATTGCCGAAATGGAGGAGCTGCCCATTGAGGCTTCGGTGCAATCGGCGCGCGTCATCATCAACGCCCGCACCGGCTCCATCGTGCTCAACCAGGCTGTCAGCCTGGGTGCCTGCGCAATAGCCCACGGCAACCTGTCGATCAGCATTTCGTCCACGCCCTCGGTGAGCCAGCCCAACGCCTTCTCCAGCGGCCAGACCACGGTGACGGAGAAGGCCAGCATCGACATCCGGGCCGAGCCCGGCAAGCTGATCCAGATCCCGGCCGCAGCCCAACTGGCCGATGTGGTGAAGGCGCTGAACTCGCTGGGCGCCACGCCCCAGGACCTGCTGGCCATTTTGCAAGCCATCAAATCTGCCGGTGCGCTGAACGCCGAGCTGGAGGTGATTTGATATGAGCTACGGATCGGTCTACGGCACCTCGTCGTTCAACAACAATCTGGCAGCCGATGCCCAGTCCCTGGGCCAGCTGAAAATGGAAGCCGGCAAACAAACGCCCGAGTCCATCAAGGAAACCGCCAAGCAGTTTGAGTCCATGTTCATGAAGGAACTGATCAAAAGCATGCGCGACGCCAATGCGGCCATGAAGTCCGGCGAAATGGACAACGCCGGCAGCGAGTTGGGCACCGACTTGCTGGACCAGCAGTTTGCCGTGCAGATGTCGGGCCAGCGCGGTGGCTTGTCCGAGATCATTGCCGCCCAGCTCACGCGCCAGATGGGCACCGCGCCCGAGGGCACGCCAAAGCCGGCGGCCGCTGCCAGCGCCCTGCCCGTCACACCCGCCGCTCCCGCCAGCACGACCGCACCGCTTGGCAGAACTGGCCGGGCCCCGGCGGCGCATCAGGTGGAGTTTGTCAACAAGCTGTCGGATGCGGCCGCCAAGGCGGAAAAGGAAACCGGCATCCCGGCGGGCTACATGATCGGCCAGGCCGGCCACGAAACCGGCTGGGGCAAGTTTGAGATCAAGCACAGGGGCGGCGCGCCCTCGTTCAATCTGTTTGGCATCAAGGCCGGCGCCGGCTGGACCGGCAAGGTCGCCGAGGTCACCACCACCGAATACAAAAATGGCATTGCCGAGAAGAAGGTGGCCAAGTTCCGCGCCTACAGCTCGTATGAGGAGTCGTTCAAAGACTATGCCAAGCTGATTGGCGACAGCCCGCGCTACGCCACCGCCAAGCTGCAGACCAGCAGCCCCCAGGCCTTTGCCAGCGGGCTGCAAAAGGCCGGCTATGCCACCGACCCGGAGTACGCGGCCAAGCTCAGCCGGGCCATCAACACCACGCTGCAATTACGCCGCGTGCAGGTCTAAGGGGCACGCAGCATGGGCTTGCTCAATGTAGGAACACAGGCACTGCAAGCCAATATGGTGGGCTTGCAGACCACCGGCAACAACATTGCCAACGTCAACACGCCGGGCTATTCGCGCCAGCAGGTCATCATGTCCACGGTGGCCGGGCAGTACACCGGCGCCGGCTATGTGGGCAAGGGCGTGGATGTGCAAACCATCCAGCGCAACTACGACCAGTTTCTGACCCGCCAGTCGACCCTGGCCACCTCAACACAGGCCGCCGATGTGACGCGCTCGGACTACCTCAAGCAGCTCAGCGATATTTTTCAGGGTGGCACCACCGGCATGGGCGCGGCCATCAACGACATGATGAACTCGTTCTCGGATGTGGCCAGCACCCCCACCGACCTGACAGCCCGCACCGTGGCCCTGACGCGGGTGGACGAAACCGCGCGGCGCATGCGTGCGGCCTCGCAAAGTCTGGATGACCTGCAGGTGGGCATAGGCCAGGCGCTGACGGAAAAGGTCAGCGCGGTCAACACGCTGGCGCAAAAAATTGCCGCAGTCAACGGCCAGATTGCCTTGGCGCAAGGCGGCGGCCAGCCGCCCAACGACCTGCTGGACAAACGCGATCAGCTGATCCGCGACATCAACCAATACGTGCAAACCTCTTCGGTGACGGCCGATGATGGATCGGTGGGCCTGTACATAGGCGGCAGCCAGGCGCTGGTGCTGGGAAGTTCGGCCGCGACCCTGTCGCAGGGCAAGAATGATTTCGGCGACCCGCTGCAATCCAAGCTGGTGATCACGCGTGAAGGCCAGTCCGTCACCATGGACGAAAGCAGCCTGGGCGGCGGCCAGATATCGGGGCTGCTGCGCTTCCAGAACAACGACCTGGTGGAGGGCCGCAACCTGCTGGGGCGCCTGACCACTACCGTCACCTCCAGCATGAATGCGCAGCACGCGCTGGGCCTGGATCTGGACGGCAAGGCCGGGGGCAATTTGTTTACGCCAGTCAGTGCGAACAACATCCTCACGCCGACCGCGCCGGCAACGACCAACACCGGCACAGCCACCCTGAACCTGGGCGTTATCGACACCGCCAAACTGGTTGCCTCCAATTACACCGTGAGCATTGGTGCCAACGGTGCCGCCACGGTAACCCGCGCCTCGGACAACGCCGTGGTGGCAGGTCCGTCCGGCTTTCCGCTGGACTTTGATGGCCTGCGGCTGAGCAACCTCAGCGGCACCGTCGCCGCCGGCGACCGCTTCCTGCTCAAACCCTTCAGCACCGCTGCCACCAGCGTGGCGCGGGAGTTTTCCTCGCCCCGCGCATTGGCCGTGGCCAGTCCGTTTGTGGGCCAGATGGGCGCCAACAACACCGGCAGCCTGCAGCTCACCAGCCTGGTGGCCAAAACCAATCCGGCAGCGGCGGTTCCGGCCAGCTTCGCCGCGGACATCGCCATTGCGTTTACCTCCAGCAGCAGCTACACGGTCAATGGCGTAGCCCATGCCTACACCTCCGGTGCCGCTATCGACAGCGGCCTCAACCCCAACACCTGGACCGTCACGCTGCAGGGCGTGCCGCAGGCTGGCGACAGCTTCACCGTCAAGGACATTCGCACCACCAGCCTGGACCCCAAGCTCAATGGCGGCAATGCGACCAATTTGATGAACCTGCGCGATGCTGCGGTATTTGATGGCGCGTCCATGACCGATGGCTACGCCAGCCTGATTTCGCAGATCGGCATTCGCGCGCAGAGCGCCAACTACTCGGCCACGGTGTCTACCAACATCGCCACCAATGCCGAGAAAGACCGCACCGGCATCGCCGGCGTCAACATGGACGAGGAAGCCGCCAAACTGATCCAGTACCAGCAGGCCTACCAGGCCTCGGCCAAGATGATTCAGGTGGCGCAAAACATCTTCGACACCCTGATACAGACCCTGGCCCACTAGGCCTGAAACAGGAGCTTTTCACATGTCTGTCACCGCATTCTCCAGGCTGGGCACGGCCAACGCCTACGACAACACCCTGGCCAACCTGACCACGCGCCAGAACAACCTGGCCAATCTGCAGGAAAGCCTGTCTTCGGGCAAAAAGATCACCACCCCCTCGGACGACCCTACCGGTGCGGCGCAGGCCGAGCGCGCGCTCAACCGCCTGGCCCGCATTGCCACCGACCAGCGTGCGCTGGAGACGCAGCGCAACGCGATCAGCACGGCGGAAAGCACCCTGGGCGATATCACCGATGCCATGCAGCAGGTGCGCGAGCTGGTGGTGAGTGCCGGCAATGCCAGCTTCAGCGCGGCCGACCGCAAAACCGTGGCGCTGCAAATTACGGGGCTGCGTGAACGCATCCTGACCCTGTCCAACGCGCAGGACAGCAATGGCCAGCCGCTGTTTGCGGCGCTGGGCAGTGCGCTCAAGCCGATTGCCGGCCCGGCTAGCACCGCGCCGGACTACACCTTTGACGGCCTGCCCGGATCGGCGGCGGCCGGCACCTATGCGATTGCCTCCACGCTGGATGGCGAGAGTGCTTTCATGCTGCAACCGGTGCGCGATGCGGTCTACAACGTCAAGACCAGCAACCCGGCGCTGTCCACAGACCCGGTGAGCAAAGCCAGCCCGCCGCAACCCAACGGCGCGTCTTACAGCATCGGCATCACAAACCTGGTCGGCAATACGGTGACCTATAGCGTCACCGAGACCCTGACCGCCAGCACACCGCCCGCCACACCAAACACAACCACCACAACCACCACACCAAACACAACCACAACCACCACAATCACACCAACCATTACCACCACAACCACCACAACCACGGGTCTGACAGCGCCCTGGTCGGCCGCCACCGGCTTCACCGCGACCGGAATGCAAGGCCTTTCATTGCAGGTAAAAGGCACGCCCGCCGCAGGTGACACCATTTCCGTAGACCCCAACACCAGTGTGTTTGCCACCATCGACAAGGCGGTCAGCGACATTGGCAGCGCCACCTCCAGCGGCGCCGCCAGCCAAGCCGTGACGCAGGCGCTGCACAACATCGATATCAGCATGGCGCGCATTTCCGCGATCCGCGGCCAGGCCGGCGATTTGCTCAACCGCGCCGACAGCATCACCGCCACCAACGACAAACGCAACATCGAACAGGAAGCCAATCGCTCACGCGCGGAAGACATCGACATGATGCAAGGCATCTCCGATTTCCAGAAGCAGCAAACCGGCTACCAGGCTGCGCTGCAGTCCTACGCCCAGATCCAGAAGCTGTCGCTGTTCAACTTTATTAGCTAAGCCCGCTGTACATGGCGCTTGAGGTTTTGGGCCGGGGGTGAGACCATGCAGGCTTCCACCAAATAAAACGCCGTCACCCGTGTCCCCCATTTCCTCTGCGCTGAGCGGACTTCCATCCGACCCACGCGTGTTCCCCCCCGCCTACGAAGCCATGCGCCCGTTTTTCAACCGCCACACCCAGTGGGGTATGGGCGGCAGCCAGGAGCATCTGGCGTACCGCACCCTCAAAGACCAGTTCCCGGAGCTGGGCCCGCAAGAACGCTTTCTGGTGGTGATCACCGCCAGGCGCTTGTTCCAGGGCGTTTGAAGGCGGCAGGCTTGCGGAGGTGTGCGGGCAAAAAAATAGCCGACCCCAAAAAGGAGCCGGCTACCGTTCGATGCAAGGGATTCGGCATCCCTGGCCTTATGACCTATTTCAAGCGATAGGTGAAAACCGTCGATTTACCACCCAGGTCAGAGTCCACACGGATGCGGGTGCAATTCGTCGTACGGGGGTCCAGCAAGCCGGTGCCCGCAAAGTCGAAGGTGTAGTTTGTTCCGACCGATGGAACCCTAGCCAGCTCGCGTCCATCCGCATTGCATGAACCACCAGTGACCGGGTTAGTGGCGACCGTAACGGTGGCGATATTGGAGGTCACCCCGGCGGCCGTCACGGTGTAGCCGAAAGTGTCCACGCCGTGTCAGAGTCGGCGGGTTCAACAAGTCGCTTGAATTCGCCGACACCTGCAAGGTCTGGGCCATCGGGTCATAGGTCCCTTCGGTGACGCGCACCTCGTCGTTGACCGGCAATGGGTGAAAGACAGGAACCTGTTGCCCATTGACGTCGACGGCCGAGTTGTCTTTGAGACACACGGCGTCCGGCAACAGCGCGCCGGCCGGTGGGCGAATTTGCCCGTAGCGGTAGTTGCCTTGCACCTGCATCAAGATCTCGTTGCCACCAGTCGCGGGCACTGAATAGGCCAGGAAATTTCCCGCATCATCAAAGCTGGCCGTGCATGCCGAGTCGAAAAACGAGGTCACCGGCGCCACGCCCGCAGGCCGCGGTTTGGCGGGCAAGCGGCTACCGGCGGTGGGGAACGCCGCTGCGTACACATCCACCTTTTGTTCCGTTGACGTTCCGGCATAGCTGGCCCGATCTGCGACCACCAGGCCCGGCATCGTTCCGGCGTACACGCGCCCCATCAGACTGAAATCCGTGGTCTCAATGAAATCAAAGCCCGTGCCCCCCAGGTTGGAGCCCACCGGACCGGCCACCGGTGGCAACTCAGCGCCGCCCGGCTCGTTAGCAGCCAACAGGAAGGGGCCGGTGCGACCAGTCATCGCACCGCTAAAGTCCCCGCGTGCACCGATACCCACATCGTCGGTAAAAAATATGCGGCTCCCGGCAGTGCCCTCCAGAAACTCTTCGCCGTAGGGGTGAATAAAACGGTAGGTGCCGCTCACTGGCACCGGGTTCAGCAGAACGCAAATCCGCGTGAAGGTGATTTGGCCGCCGGCGACCACAGGTCCACCAAACGCCCCTTCCAGGCCCAGTGTGATGCTGGCCTTGGCTTTACCCGCGGTGGTCATCAGGGCGCCGGCCGCCAGTAGAAATGCTCGTCAAAAAAATTCGAAGGAAAGACCTCTGGAACTGTCGTCAAATTAGGCGGCAGCAGCAGGCAGTGGCCCCCATTGAGCTCGTCCATATTGAGCGGGGTGCAAAATTCGAGCGCCAAACCGGTACTGTCCTGGTACCAGCCCGGGTAGCCGTTGGCCTGCACGGTGGGGCCCATGCGCTCGAGCACGGCGTGGGCGGATGGCGCCAGCAGTGCCACTGACAAGGACACGGCAAGCGTGGTGAGTTTGAAATTTTTCATGGTGGGCTCCCTTTAATCAATCGACTTCGCGCATTAGCGGTTGGATACCGACTTGATAGGTCTCTGGTCTGATCGCAGGCTGTCCACCTGAGCATGTGCCACATCAAGAACCTTCATGGCAGGCATCGCAAGGCGTGCCGTAAGCAGCGGCACGGTCGTCGTTCTGTCACACGGTGACACAGTCGAGGGGGATGCGGCCAGGCGTGGCGAACTACCGGGATTTCAGTTGAGGGTATTTGTGCAACCGACGTGGAAGCAAACAATCTTTTGCGTGGCGCTTACGCGGCTTCACAGGCCACAACCCGGGCAAGCCAGCCCTCACGCCATCGCGCCAGCCAGGAGCTTGGCCATGAACACGCTCAGCGGATGTTCAGGGTAATCCCCGAACGCGCCGCAGACGCGAAAGCCCTGCTTGCGGTAGAACGCCAACGCTGCGGGCTGGAACGGCCCGGTCTCGAGTTGCAGCAGGCGGCAACCGCGCATGGCCGCGGCCTCTTCCAAGGTGGCCAACACCTTGGCTGCCGCACCCCGCGCGCGGTAGGCAGGGCGCACAAACATGCGCTTGAGCTCTCCGGCTTCACCACCCAGGACCACCGCGCCACAAGCGATGGCCGCCCCGTCACCAGACCTGGCAACGGCGAACAGTACGTTGTCCTGCTCAAGCGCAGTCAGGTCCAGCGCGTAGCGCGCTTCGGCCGGATACAGCGTGTCCTGGTAGGCGTCCAGTTCTGCAATGAGAGAAAGGACTTCGGCCTGATTTGGGCTTTCTAGCTGGACTTTCATAGCGACGTGTCCACCACCATGATTTGTACGCATGTTCTCAATGTTGCTTACGGGGTGTCCGCTGAATGCGCTGCAGTTGACTGCAGTGACCTGGCGCTCACCATCTCCTATTGATTGTCGACCCTGCCAGTAAACCGGGGCACTACGATTTGAAACGCAAGGTGCGCGGCGCTGGGGTGATCAAACTTGGAAGGCCGGCCCTGCGTTTGCATGCGCCGATGCGCCTCGGTCCAGCCGGGCAGCTCCAGGGAGTCCTGCTGCCAGTGGACTACGGAGGCTTCATCACACCAGCGCGCCAGATGCTGCATGGATTTGCGATGGCCCCCCGCAGACACATAGGCCCGCATGGATTCCAGGTCGGCCCACTGCGTGCAGGTCCAGAAGGTGCGGCGCGCATCCGGTAGCAGCTTCACCGCGTGGTTGCCCGCAGCGGCTCGCGCTTGACGGGTCGCCCGCAGGGTGTAGAAAAAGAAGGCAGGCAAATACCAGGGCGAGCGGATGCGCAGACGGGTGACGGACACGATGGGCATGAAGAACTCAGGCAACCCGTGCAAAAAACGTCTCAGGCAGTTGCTCGGTCGCCACCGCGCGCTGCACCGCCGGACGCTGGCGCATGCGCGCCAGATAAGCGCCGAGGGCGGGCAGGCTGTTGGCGGGACGCTGCAGGTTGCGCGTCCAGCAGCACAGCACAAAGGCCATGCAGTCGGCGGCGCTGTAGTTGGCACCTAGCAACCAGGGGCCGCTACTGCTGTGCAGTTGGGCTTCCAGCTGGTCCAGCAGCGGCGCGATGCGGGCCTCGGTGCGTGCGCGAAAGTCCGCCACGCCCTCGGCAGGCACATAGCGCTCGGCATAGAAGAGCTGCACCAGCGTGGCCTGCAGGGTGTTGGACAGCCACACCATCCATTTGTAGCAATGCGCGCGTTCGGGCGTGCCCAGGGCAGGCAGCAGCCCGGCCTGCGGATGCGTGTCGGCCAGGTGCAGGAGGATGGCCGGCGTCTCGTACACCACAAGGTCGCCATCCACCAGCACGGGGATCAGGCCATTGGGGTTGAGCTTGAGGTACTCGGGCGACTTCTGCGCGTTGTTTGCACGGTCCACGCGTTTGAGCTCAAAGGGCACAGCCAACTCTTCGAGAAAGATGTGCGGCATCAGGCTGGCGTCGCTGGGGTGGTAGTGGAGTTGCAGCATGGTGTGGGCCTTCAAGAAATGAAACGGGATTATGCAAAGGCCTGCAACACGTTCACCGCGTTGATGCCCACATCAGCCACCGCATAGCCGCCTTCAAACACCAGCACCGTGGGCAGGCCCGCCTGTTGCAGACGCTCGCCCATGCGCAGGTAGTCGTCGCTTTGCAGCGTGAAGCCGGAGATCGGGTCACCGGCAAAGGTGTCTACGCCCAGCGAGACCACCAGCGCCTGGGCACCGAAGCGGGAGATGGCTGCCAGGGCCACCTCCAGCGCGTCCGACCAATGGCCATAGTCGGTGCCGCGCGGCAGCGGCAGGTTCAAATTGGCGCCCTCGCCCGCTCCCACCCCAGTTTCGTCGGCATGGCCCAGGAAGAAGGGGTACTCGGTGCGCGGGTCGCCGTGGATGCTGGCGAAGAACACATCGGGCCGGTCATAGAAGATGGCCTGCGTGCCATTGCCGTGGTGGTAGTCCACGTCCAGCACCGCCACGCGTCCCATGCCAGCGTCGCGCAGGTGTTGCGCGGCCAGGGCGGCGTTGTTCAGAAAGCAATAGCCACCGAAGAAGTCGGCGCCGGCGTGGTGGCCGGGTGGGCGGCTCAGGGCAAAGGCGGCCTTGTCGCCGTCCACCAGCGCCTGCACCGCGCTGAGGGCGCAATCCGCCCCGGCGCGTGCCGCCACCCAGGTGCCGGAGGTCAGGGGCGAGCCCGCGTCAAACGAGAACAGGCCCATGCGCGCGGCAAAGTTGTCCGGCAGCACATCGCTGCGAAAGCCGCGCGTGGGCCAGACCGAAGGCAGCGCATCGCGCACGGCATTGGCCGGGTCCAGCGCCACCCATTCGCTCCAGGCGTTTTCCAGAAAGGCCAGGTAACGCGGGCTGTGGATGCTGGTGAGCGCGCTATCGGCAAAGGGTGTCGGCGCGCAGACCTCGCCGAGCTTGCGGCGCTGCAACTCGGCCAGCACGTGGTCGGCACGGGCCGGCACTTCGTGGCAGGGCACCAGCGCGCCGCGGAACATTTCATACTGGCCCTGGTGTTGGGCGTGGAGGTGGTTGAAGTAGGTTTTCATGGTGCCAGTTCCAGCCATTTTTCAAACGCCGCGTTCACTACCTCCGGTTGCTCCAGCGTGGACATGTGGCCGCATTGCTCGGCGATGCACAGCTGTGCGCCGGCTATGGCTTCCGACATCAGCGCGTGTTGCTCGGGCGGGCTCCACAGGTCTTCACGGCCGGTGAGCACCAGGGTCGGGCAGGTGATGGCGGGCAGCACGGGGGCGGCATCGGGGCGCTTGAGCAGGGCGTTGATTTGCGCGGCAAATTGCTCGGCGCTGCTGCGCTCCAGCATGTCGAGCACGGCGTCAAACAGCGGTGTGCCGTGGCGCGAGGGGTGAATCATGGGCCGTGCCCATTGCGTGGCCATGGCGCGCATGCCCTGTTGGCTGGCGATTTCCAGCAGGATCTTGCGGCCGGCTTTTTCCTTGGCCCCGGCAACGCCGCTGGCCAGCGGGTGGGTGCCGGTGTCCAGCAGGGCCAGGTGGTGCACGCGCCCGGGTGCCAGACGCAGCACCTCCAGCGCCACGCGGCCGCCCATGGAATGGCCGGCCAGCGCGAAGGTTGGGGCGGGCGCAGTGTCCAGCACAAGCTGCGCCATGGCGGCAAGGGAGTCACACAAACCGTAGTCCACCACATGGCAGTCGATGTGCGGGGACAGTGCCTGGATTTGCGGTGCCCAGACGGCGCGGTCGCAGACCAGGCCGGGCAGAAGAACGAGGGTGGGTTTCATGGTGTTGCGTGAAGTGGTGAGGGTGGCAAGGTGACCGTGATCACCAGCCCCGGACCCGCATTGTCAATGCGGAATGTGCCGCCATGGGCCAGCGCCACCAGTTTGCACAGATACAGCCCCAGGCCGACCCCGCCGTCATCACGCGTGCGGGCGGCATCGGGCCGGTAAAAGGCCTGGGCCAGCTGGGGCAGTTGATCGGGCGGCACGCCGGCGCCGAAGTCGCGCACGCTCAATTCCACCCCAGCTTGCGCAGTCGCGCGCACGCGAAGCAGGGGTGCCTGCGGCGCCTTCGTGTTGTGGCGCAGGGCGTTGTCCAGCAGGTTGCGCAGCAAGAGGCGCATGCGGGCCGGGTCGAGTTGCAGCACGGGCAAATCGTCAGCCAGGTCCTGCTGCACCGGCTGGCCCAGGCTGTCCACCACCTCCTGCGCCAGCGCGTGGAGGTCCACCGCCTCGCAGTGCAACGCGGCATGGCGGACCGACAGGCGCTCGCTTTCCAGCAGGTCGGTCACCAGATCGCGCATCAGCGCCAGATCGCGCAACAAGGCTTCGCGGCTGGCTTGCAGCTCTGCAGTTTCGGGCAGCAGCTCGGTGTTCAGGCGCGCACGGGTGAGCGGGCTGCGCAGCTCGTGGCTGATGGCCAGCAGCAGGCTGCGCTTGGCGTCCAGCATCTGCCGGATGTCGGCAGCCATGGTGTTGATGGTGCCGGCCAACTCGCCCAGCTCGTCCGGGTGGTGCGCGTGGCGCACGGCAATCGGCTGGGCAAAGTCCCCCGCGCCAAAACGCAGGGCGCCGGCACGGATGTCGTCGAGCGGGCGCAACAAGCGGCGCACGCGGCGGTAGGCCAGGGCCGTGAACAGCAATAGCAGCGACAAGGTGACCCACCCGATAAAGCGCGGCCTGTCATTCCAGGCGGACACACTCAACGCGAACTGGATGCGGTGGCCGTCCGCCGTCCTGCGCTCCAGCACATGTTCTTCCTGGCTCAGGCGGTTGCTGTCGCGCCAATGCGGCAGGTAGTCCGGCACATCCGGGTGGCTGCGCCAGTTCACAGAAGGGCCGCTGATGGTCACGCGCAGAGGCAGCCGGTCCACCAGCGCCTGCGCCCGCTCCACGCTGGGCGGGCTGCCGATCTCGGCGGCCAGCTTGTCCACATAGTCCATCACCAGCGGACGGGCCGCGTCGCGCCAGCCGATGCTGAGCGCGTATTGCATGCCACCCACAAAGACGGCGGCCATGGCCAGCGCCAGCACGACAAACAGCGCCACCAGACGCACGCGCAGCGAATGCGCCAGGGCGTGGCGGGCGCGGCGGTGCCAGGGTGGGCAAGCCGTGGTGCGGTCTGGCGGCGCGGCGCTCATGCTTGCGCCTTGTTAACAGCGAGCGTGTAGCCGGCATTGCGCAGGGTCTTGATGCAGTCCAGCGGCTCCAGCTTTTTGCGCAGGCGGCTGATGACGATGTCCACCGCGCGGGTCAGCATGTCCACCTCGTGGCCGCGCAGGTGGTTCAGGATGTCGTCGCGGTTGAAGACCTTGCCGGGCTCTTTAGCCAGCAGCACCAGCAGATCAAACTCGGTACTGGTCAGGCTGAGTTCTTCGCCCTGGCGCAACACGCTGCGGGTCGGCAGGTCAACCACCAGGCCATCGAAGCGCAGGCTCTGTTCGGCCGATGCTACAAGCGAAGCAGAGGGAGCCACACGGCGCCGCAACACGGTCTGCAGCCGCGCCACCAATTCACGTGGCTCAAAGGGTTTGGGCACATAGTCGTCGGCACCCAGTTCCAGCCCCACCACCCGGTCCATCACTTCGCCGCGGGCGGTGAGCATGATGATCGGAATATCGCTGTCCTTGCGAATGGTGCGGCACAGCGCAAAGCCATCCATCTCCGGCAGCATGACGTCCAGAATGGCAGCGTCATAGCGTTCGCGTTTGAGTTGGGCCAGCCCCAGGCTGGGCTTGAGGGCGCAGTCCAGCTTGAAATCAAAACGCGCAAAGTAGGCTGCCAGGGGCGGGCCTAATTGCGCGTCGTCGTCGATCAACAGAATGCGTTGCATGGAGCTATTGTTGCACCGGCCGCCTTGTCACTGCGACCGGTGTCTTACGTCTCAGCCGTGGTTGAACCAGCCGTGGTGTCCCTCCATCAAGTCCCGCACCTTCTGCTGCTGCGTGGGGTTCAGGCTGTCATAAAACGCAGCCAAGGCGGCCAAGGTTTCCGGGCTCTTGGTCTGCAGCACCGTGGTCTTGTCCATGATCAGCGCCTGGGCCTTGGCCGTATCGAACTTGGGGCCTGCAATCAGCGACTTGATCTCGGCACGGGGGTCGGTGGTCTGGCCCATTACCGCCTTGCGCTGCTCGAACATCTTGTCACCCACGGCGGCCAGCAGTTTCTTCTGCTCGGCGTTGAGGTCCAGTTTGCTGGCGGCACGGTCCACCATTTTGTCGCGCTGCTGCGCAAATTGCTCCTGCGTCACATTGGCGCCCCACACATGGTCGCGGTGGTGGCCGCAGGCGGACAGGCCGCCGGCAATCAGGGTGAAGCCGAGCACTCCAAACAGGATGCGGCGGATATTGCGTTGGAAGAAGTTTTTCATGATGGTCTTTCTCAGGTGTTTCTAAAAGGTATGAACAGGCTGTGTCGGTTGGCAGTGCCGCCGGCCTTGCGGGGCGAGGCGGCAGCACCGGGCTTGGACTTAGGGGCGGCGACGGCCAAACCAGCAGCGGCGACGGCCATCCATCAGGTCCCGCAGCTTTTGCTGTTGGGCCGGATTCAGGCGATCAAAGAAGGCAGCCACTGCGGCCAGGGTCTGCGGGCTGTTGCTCTGCAGGGCGGCAGCCTTGTCGTTGATCAGGGACTGGGCGCGGGCGGCATCGAAGTGCTCACCGGCAAACCAGGAGCGCAGCTCGGCACGCAGGTCCGTGGTCTGGCCCGTCATGGCCTGGCGCTGCGCCGCCATCTGGTCCAGTAGAGCGGCCAGCAGCGGCTTTTGCTCGGCGTTGAGCAGGAGCTTGTGGGTGGCACGGTTGACGAGCCAATCGCGGCGCGCCGCGCGTTGCTCGGGCGTAGGGCCGTCACCACGGCAGCCCTGCTTGCCGCCGAACCGGGCGCCACAGCCGAAGCCGCGCATTTTGGATGTGAAGAAGGAACTCATAGTGGTCTTGTCTGCTCTTTGCGAGTGGTTGAACATGACCGCAATGGTGCCGGCGCACCGCCCTGCGTGGGTGTCAGGGCGGTATCGCTTTGTTTCGGTTTATGTCAACGCTTCAGCACCGCCTTCAAGGCCACGCCGGTGTGCGTACCCAGGCGCACCACCTCTTCCGGGGTTGCCGCCGCCACCACGCGGCCGCCGCCGTTGCCGCCTTCGGGCCCCAGGTCCAGCACCCAGTCGGCCTCGGCGATCACGTCCAGATCGTGCTCGATCACCACCACGCTGTGGCCGGCGCGCACCAGGCGGTGCAGCACGTGGATGAGCTTCTCCACATCGGCCATGTGCAGGCCCACCGTGGGTTCGTCCAGCACATACAGGGTGTGCGGCGCCTTGTTGCCGCGCTTGCCGATGTCGTCGCGCACCTTGCTGAGCTCGGTCACCAGCTTGATGCGCTGCGCCTCGCCGCCGCTGAGCGTGGGCGAGGGCTGGCCGAGAGTCAGGTAGCCCAGACCCACGTCTTTGAGCAGTTGCAGCGGGTGGCTGATGCTGGGCATAGCGGCGAAGAAGTCCACCGCCTCGTCCACTTCCATCTGCAGCACTTCGCCGATGTTTTTGCCGCGCCAGGTGACGGCCAGTGTCTCGGGATTGAAGCGGGCACCGTGGCAGACTTCGCATTTGACCTTCACATCGGGCAAAAAACTCATGGCGATGGTGCGTATGCCCTGGCCGTCGCAGCCCGAGCATCTACCATCGCCCGCGTTG
>CANFIH010000068.1 GCA_947446855.1 Burkholderiales bacterium | reverse complement strand
GATGATTTGGCTTGCAGCTCGTACATGTCCAGGTCGTCCATCAGACTTTCCTTGGCCATCAGCACGGCCGTCTCAGCCGTTCCGCCGATACCGATGCCCAGCATGCCGGGCGGGCACCAGCCAGCACCCATGGTCGGCACGGTTTTGAGCACCCAGTCGACCACCGAGTCGCCGGGGTTGAGCATGATCATTTTGCTTTTGTTCTCGGAGCCGCCGCCCTTGGCCGCGACCGTGACTTCGACGGTGTTGCCGGGAACGATCTCGGTGAAGATGACGGCCGGGGTGTTGTCTTTTGTGTTCTTGCGCAGGAACTCGGGATCCGCCACTACGCTGGCGCGCAGGGTGTTGTCGGGGTGGTTGTAGCCCTGGCGCACACCTTCGTTGATGGCGTCGTCCAGGCTGCCGGTAAAGCCTTCCCAGCGCACGTCCATACCTATCTTCAGAAACACGTTGACGATGCCGGTGTCCTGGCAGATCGGGCGGTGGCCGGTGGCGCTCATCTTGCTGTTGGTGAGGATTTGCGCAATCGCGTCCTTGGCCGCCGGGCTTTGCTCGCGCTCATAGGCACGCGCGAGGTGGGCGATGTAATCGGCGGGGTGGTAGTAGCTGATGTACTGGAGAGCGGCAGCAACGGATTCGATCAGGTCGGCCTGGCGTATGGAGGTGGTCATGTGGCGTGTGGATGGAGGGTGGATTTGATCTACCGCATGAGTTTAGCCAATCCGCCTCACGGTCAACTGACAAGCTGCGCCTATCTGTGATCCAAGTCAGTGACTTGTAAGTGCGTGGCACCAACATCCGCCCAGTTTTTGATTCAACCGAGGAGACTCTCTTTTTATGACTACAACGAACGCAAGCGAAAGCACTGCAACCCCCTTGAACGTTTATCTGCCCAGCGCCGAATTCGTCAAGAACGCTGCCATCCCCAGCATGGCCGCATACGATGCACTGTGCAAGGAAGCTGAAACTGATTACGAGGGTTATTGGGGGCGTCTGGCAAATGAATTGCTGAGCTGGAAAGAGCCCTTCACCCAGGTGCTGGACGAAAGCGACGCGCCCTTCTTCAAGTGGTTTGCCGACGGCAAGCTCAATGCCTCCTACAACTGCCTGGACCGCAACGTCGAAAAGGGTCTGGGCAACAAGACCGCCATCATTTTTGAGGCCGACGGCGGTGAAGTCACCAAGATCACCTACAAGGAAATGCTGGACAAGGTCAGCAAGATTGCCAACGGCCTGCGCGGCATGGGCATCAAAAAGGGTGACCGCGTGGTCATCTACATCTCCATGTCCATCGACGGCGTGGCCGCCATGCAGGCTTGCGCCCGTATTGGTGCCACCCACTCCGTGGTGTTTGGTGGCTTCTCGGCCCAGTCCCTGCGCGACCGCGTGGAAGACACCGGCGCTGTGGCCATCATCACCGCTGACCACCAGGTCCGCGGTGGCAAACTGCTGCCCCTGAAGTCCATCGTCGACGAAGCCCTGGCTCTGGGCGGTTGCGACTCCGTCAAGAACGTGCTGGTGGTCAAGCGCAGTGGTTCCGCCATTGCCATGACCGAAGGCCGTGACACCTGGATGGACGACGTCGTTGCCGGCCAGTCCCTGCTGTGCGAGCCAGAGTGGGTGGAAGCCGAGCATCCCCTGTTCCTGCTGTATACCTCCGGTTCCACCGGCAAGCCCAAGGGTGTTCAGCACTCCACAGGCGGCTACCTGCTCCACGCAGCCCTGACCACCAAGTGGACCTTCGATTTGAAGGCTGACGATGTGTTCTGGTGCACGGCCGACATTGGATGGGTCACCGGTCACACCTACATCACCTACGGCCCATTGGCTCTGGGCGGCACCGAGATCGTGTTTGAAGGCGTGCCTACTTACCCGGACGCCGGCCGTTTCTGGAAAATGATCCAGGACCACAAGTGCACCGTGTTCTACACCGCGCCCACGGCCATCCGTTCGCTGATCAAGGCGGCAGAAGCCAAGGACGAAGTGCATCCCAAGAGCTACGACCTGTCGAGCTTGCGCTTGCTGGGTTCGGTGGGCGAGCCCATCAACCCCGCCGCCTGGGAGTGGTACTACAAGCATGTGGGCGGCAGCCGTTGCCCCATCGTCGACACCTTCTGGCAGACCGAAACCGGTGGTCACATGATCACCCCCATGCCCGGTGCGACACCCATGATTCCGGGAAGCTGCACGCTGCCCTTCCCGGGTATCCAGGCCGCCATCGTGGACGAAACCGGCAAGGACGTGCCCAATGGCCAAGGCGGTATTCTGGTCGTCAAGCGCCCATGGCCTTCCATGATCCGCAACATCTGGGGTGACCCTGAGCGTTTCAAGAAGAGCTACTACCCTGACGATTTCAAGGGCAAGTACTACCTGGCTGGCGACGGCGCCATCCGTGACGAGAAGACCGGTTACTTCACCATCACCGGCCGTATCGATGACGTGCTGAATGTGTCCGGCCACCGCATGGGCACCATGGAAATCGAATCGGCACTGGTGAGCTACACCGATCTGGTGGCTGAGGCTGCTGTGGTGGGTCGTCCCGATGACACCACCGGTGAAGCCGTCTGCGCCTTCGTGGTGCTCAAGCGTTCGCTGCCCATGGGTGACGAGGCCAAGGCCATTGCCAAACTGCTGCGTGACCACGTGGGCAAGGAAATCGGACCGATTGCCAAGCCCAAGGACATCCGCTTTGGCGAGAACCTGCCCAAGACCCGTTCCGGCAAGATCATGCGTCGCCTGCTGCGCTCGATCGCCAAGAACGAAGCGATTACCCAGGACACCTCGACCCTGGAAAACCCGGCGATTCTGGACCAGTTGGGCCAAGCCTACTGATCGGCTTTAATTGCTGAGAAAAAAGCCGCCCTCGGGCGGCTTTTTTGCGGGCGCTATGGGCCTTCGCATACTCTGACTTCGGAAAACTTTTTTTCGGTAAGGGCGGCAGGGCGAACTTGCGCTGTCTTTCTTACTGGCTTAGCACCCAGGCCACCAGCTTTTTGGCCTCGGCCTCGCTGACCTGCGGATTGGAGGGCATTTTCACCACGCCCCAGACTCCGCCACCGCCTTCCATGACTTTGGCAGTCAGGCGAGCGGAGGCATTTTTGTCGCCACGGTATTTGGCGGCTACGTCTTTGTAGGCCGGGCCCACCACCTTTTTATCAATGTTGTGACACGCCATGCAGTTTTTGGCCGTTGCCAAAGCCAGGTCTGCCAGCACGGGCAGCGGCAGCAGCGCACAGGCACAGACCAGTAACATGTGGTGCAGGGGCAGGCAGTGCTTCATGGATTCCTCCAGGGTGGATTACAGTCAGACCGGTTAATTGTAGGGACGGCATCGCGCCTTGTTGTGCGGCATTGCCATAAAGGAGTTGCGTATGTACTTATTGGGTTTGGGCCTGGTCCTGATGGGCATGAAATTCCTGGAGTTCGGACTGGTAGCCAATCTATCCTGGATCTGGGTGCTGTCACCTTTTGCGCTTGCCGCAGCCTGGTGGGTTTGGTCCGATGCGTCAGGTTTCAGCGCCAAGCGTGCCATGGAGCGCGAATTGGAGCGCAAGAACGCGCGTATCAGCCGTAACCGCGACAACATGGGGATGCAGGGAAAAGGAAAGAAGCGTTAGCCACCAGGGCTGTCTGCCTCCACTGCATTCTTAACGGCATGCCGTAAGGGCGAATCTTCGTTTGTCGCGTGCACAATGGCGGCCATGCTGATACATCCTCAAATTGACCCGGTTGCCCTGCAAATAGGCCCACTCGCTGTGCACTGGTACGGTCTCACCTATCTGGTGGCCTTCGGCCTGTTCATGTTTTTGGGTAGCCGCCGTCTGCGCCATCCACCCTATGCTGCCATGACGGGCGCTGCAGCCTGGAGCTATAAGGATGTGGAAGATTTTCTGTTCATGGGCGTGATGGGCGTAGTGCTGGGCGGGCGCATAGGCTACTGCCTGTTTTACAAGCCCGGTTATTACGCCAGTCACCCGTTGGAGGTGTTTTTTGTTTGGCAGGGCGGCATGAGTTTTCATGGCGGCATGCTGGGTGTAGTGGCTTCCATGGTCTGGTTTGCCCGGTCGCGCAGCAGGTCTTTCTGGCAGGTGGCCGACTTTGTTGCACCCTGCGTGCCCACCGGCTTGGCGTCGGGTCGGGTGGGTAATTTCATCAATGGTGAGTTGTGGGGCCGCGTGGCTGACCCGTCCCTGCCTTGGGCCATGGTATTTCGCGGTGCGGGTGACGCGCCGCGCCACCCGTCGCAGGTGTACCAATTTCTGATGGAGGGCTTGCTGTTGTTCGTGCTGCTTTGGTGGTACGCCCGTACGGCGCCGCAACAGGGCAGGGTGGCGGCAGCTTTCCTGTTTGGCTATGGCATGTTCCGCTTTATTGCCGAGTTTTTCCGTGAGCCGGACGCCCATCTGGGACTCTTGTCCCTGGGCATGAGTATGGGGCAGTGGCTGTGTATTCCCATGATTCTTGGTGGCGCCGGACTATGGCTCTACTTTGGCAAAGGCGCCAAGGCCGGTTTGGCACGCTAAAAGATGCTTTTGTGTGGAGGCATTTCGGTCCAAAGCCAGGACCACATCACTACCGTGGTCTTGAACAGCCCGGACAAGCTCAACGCCATGTCGCGTGCCATGTGGCGCGATTTGAAAACGGCTTTTGAGGCGATTCAAGCTGACAGCAACACACGCTGCGTCTTGGTGCGTGGCGCCGGGTCCCATTTTTGTGCTGGTGGCGATATCGCAGAGTACCCGGACTTTCGTTTTAGCGAAGCTGCTTTGCGCGGCTTTCACGAGGATGATGTATGGGGGGCGCTGGCTGCCATGCTGGCCTGCGATGTGCCTGTCGTGGCACAGATTCAGGGCGTGTGCATGGGTGCCGGTGTAGAGATTGCAAGCGCCTGTGACTTGCGTCTGGCAGCGGTGGATTCCAAATTCGGTGCGCCGATTGCACGCCTGGGCTTTCCCATGGCCGCGCGTGAGGCGGCTTTGGTGAGTGGCGCGGTGGGCGAGATGACGGCACGTGCGATGCTCTTGGCGGCGGAAGTGTTTCCAGCGTCGCACATGGCTGCCCAAGGCTTCCTGACCCACGTGCTGCCGCAGGCTGAGTTGGAAACGGCCTGCTTGGCGTTGGCCCACCGCATCAGCGGCCTGGCGCCCCGCGCCGCTCGCCTGAACAAGCAAACCCTGCGCGCCTTGAAGAATGGCGCGGATATTGAAAACCCTTACGGTTACGCCGCCAGCTTCGAGCACCAGGAAGGCATCACGGCCTTCATTGCCAAACGCAAACCGCTTTTTTAAATCGACCATGTCCCTGTCTGCCATGCCCCAGTTATCCAACGCCAATCTGTTTGCAGCCCTGTGTGCGGGCTTTCCTGCCGATTTGCAATCGGTGGCCCTTGAAACCGACGCCGGTGCGTATTACTCCTGGCAGGATCTGCTGGACGCCAGCGCCATGATGGCCAACATGCTGGAATCGCTGGAGTTGCCTGCGGGTGCGCGTATTGCGGTGCAGGTGGAAAAATCGGTCGAAGCGTTGATGTTGTACCTGGCCACGTTGCGCGCCGGCTTGGTCTATCTGCCTCTGAACACCGCTTACCAAAGTGCCGAAATGGCGTACTTCATCGAAGATGCCAAACCCGCTGTGGTGGTGTGTGCGGGGGCGAATTTTGGCTGGCTCAGCAAGCTGGCCTTTGTGGCCGGTACGGCTTATGTGTTTACCTTGAATGAGGATCGCACCGGCTCCTTGTTGGAGCGCGCAGCCCAGTTTGGTCGCAGTCACACCGTGGCTCACTGTTCTGCGAATGACCTGGCTGCCATCATTTACACCAGCGGTACGACCGGGCGCAGCAAGGGCGCCATGCTGTCGCACGGCAATCTGCTGAGCAATGCGCGCGTGCTGCAAAAGAAGTGGGGTTGGCGCAGTGTGGAGCAGGGTGGCGATGTTCTGATTCACGCGCTGCCCATCTTCCATGTTCATGGCTTGTTTGTGGCCATTCACGGTGCACTGCTCAATGGCAGCAAGATGATTTGGCTGGCCAAATTCGACCCGCAAGCCGTGCTGCGTCACTTCGCGCACGCCACAGTTTTTATGGGCGTGCCCACGCTGTATGTGCGACTGCTCGGCGAAAGCGGCCTTACGCGCGATGCTGTGCGGAACATGCGCTTGTTTATCTCCGGCTCGGCGCCTTTGCTGATTGAGACCTTCACCGACTGGCAGGCGCGTACCGGCCACACTATTTTGGAACGCTATGGCATGAGCGAGACCATCATGCTGACCTCCAATCCCTATTTCCCTCGGGAGGGGGTGCGCCTGGGCGGCACGGTTGGGCCTGCCTTGCCGGGCGTTCAGTTGCGCGTGGTGGGTGACGGTGACCAGCCTTTGCCGGTGGGTGAGGTCGGTGCAATCCAGGTCAAGGGTCCGAGTGTGTTTCTGGGTTACTGGAACATGCCGGAAAAGACGGCCGAGGAGTTCACCGCCGATGGCTTCTTCAAGACCGGCGATGTGGGACGCGTTGATGCACAGGGCTATGCCACCATAGTGGGCCGCAGCAAGGACCTGATCATCAGTGGCGGCTACAACGTGTATCCCGCCGAGATTGAGGGCTACATCAATGCGTTGCCGGGTGTGGCCGAAAGTGCCGTGGTGGGTGTGCCGGATCCGGACTTTGGTGAAGTCGGCGTGGCTGTGGTGATTGCAAAAGCCGGAGTCGTTCTGGATCCGGCTTCGATCCTGGCGCAAACCAAGGCTATCCTGGCCAACTTCAAGATTCCCAAGCGCTGCTATGTGGTGAAGGAGTTGCCGCGCAATGCCATGGGCAAGGTTCAGAAGAATTTGTTGCGTGCACAGTACCGGACGGCATAGCCCAGTACCTTGCAGGACTCTGTCCTGCTTGATATGAATCAAGACGCGTCGTGGAATTGAAGGCACACTATCGGTATGCCTTCTGCCACCCTGGATACGAATGCGCCCCATCCGGTGACTCCGGCTCCCGCGGGGACGTATTCGGTACCGTTGCTCCCTATTGCCCCCCATAGCCTTGATGCGTTGCACCTGCTGGATGATGCGCAGGAGTGGTCTGCGTTCAGCCGTCCGACCAAGCGCGACCCCGGTTGCTGGGAGTCCAGCGTGGTGATTGAGGGCATGCACTGTGCAGCATGCAGCTACACGGTGGAAGAGGCGATTGCCGCTGTCCCCGGCGTCCTGGAAGTGCAGGTCAGCGCCGGTAGTCATCGGGCCAAGGTGGTGTGGAATGCTGCGGTGGTGCAACCCTCGGCTTGGATGCAGGCCATTCAGCAAAGGGGCTATCGCGCATTACCTGCCAACGATGTATTTGCCAGCGAGCGTCGCCGCGTCGAAACGCGCAAGGCGCTTTGGCGCTGGCTGGTGGCCGGTTTGTGCATGATGCAGGTGATGATGTATGCCTACCCGGCCTACTCCGCACGCCCGGGCGACCTCACTTCTGAAATGGAACAGCTACTGCGTTGGGCCTCCTGGGTTCTGTCCTTGCCGGTGATGCTGTTTTCCTGTGGTCCTTTTTTCAGTAATGCGTGGCGCGATTTGCGCCGTGGCAGCGTCAGCATGGACTTGCCGGTGGCCATTGGGATCGCGATTACTTTCTGGGTCAGCAGTTTGGGGACCTTTGAGCCTGGCGGTGTTTTTGGCCGGGAAGTGTATTTCGATTCGCTCACCATGTTTGTGTTCTTTCTCCTGACCGGGCGTTGGTTGGAGTTGCGTTTGCGGGACCGCACAGCGGGCTCGCTGGAGTCACTCATGAACCGGTTGCCGGAAAGTCTGGAGCGCTTGAACGCCCTTGGTGTTTTTGAGCGGGTAGCGGCCCGCAGATTGCAAATTGGCGATCTGGTGCGCGTGCATCCGGGTGAGGCCTTTGCCGCCGATGGCCTGGTAGAGCAGGGTGACACCCTGGTGGACGAAGCATTGCTGACGGGCGAATCTCGCGCTTTGCACCGTGGGCCCGGCGACACTGTGGTGGCAGGCAGCCACAACCTGAGCGCCAGCGTGCAGGTGCGGGTGCAGGCGCTGGGTGAGCAAACGCGTTTTGGTCAGATCGTTGCCCTGATGCAAAGCGCCTCAACAACCAAGCCTTCCAGTGCGGCGTTGGCGGACCGTCTGGCCCGCCCCTTTTTGCTGGCCGTGCTGCTGGCAGCGGGTTTGTCCTGCTTGTGGTGGTGGCAAACCGATCCTGAACGTGCACTGATGGTGGCCGTGTCCGTTCTGGTGGTGACCTGCCCTTGTGCACTTTCCTTGGCTACACCCGCGGCCATGTTGGCGGCGGCGGGCAATTTAGCGCGCAGTGGTGTGCTGGTGCGCAATTTGCGCGCGCTGGAGGCACTGTCCCAGGTGGATGCCGTGGTGTTCGACAAGACCGGCACCCTGACCGAAGAGGGCATGGTGATGGGCCGGGTGGAGGTTCGTCCCGGCGTTTCAGTGGCTCAGGCGGTGCAAATGTCTGCTGCGCTGGCTGCGCAATCGCTGCATCCAGTGTCCAAGGCCTTGGTGGCAGCATCCCGGTTGTCAATCCATCAAGCGTCGAGCTGGGCCTGTGAATCGGTGCGCGAGCAGCCCGGGCAGGGCTTGGAAGCGCAGGCAAAACACGGTGACAGTGGCGCGGTGCTGCGGCTCGGCTCGGCCGAATTTTGTGGATTGTCGGGGCCTTCGGCAGCCGATTTGCGTGTGCATCTGTCTGATGAACAGGGTTGGTTGGCAAGCTTCGAAGTTCGTGAACAGCTGCGGGCCGAGGCCGCGCAGGCTGTCGCCGCGCTGACGCAGGCGGGTGTGCAAGTTCACTTGCTGTCGGGTGACGGCGCTGAGTCCGTGCAGCGCGTTGCGCAGGCCGTCGGTATTCAACACGCGCAGGGCGCTTGCTCGCCTGCTGACAAATTGTCCGCATTGCGTGGGTTGCAGTCCCGGGGCAGCAAGGTATTGATGGTGGGTGACGGTCTCAACGATGGGCCGGTGCTGGCCGGTGCCCATGTGTCATGTGCCTTCGGCCAGGCCGTACCGCTGGCGCAGGCACAGTCGGACTTTGTGGTGTTGGGTGAAAGCTTGCTGTCTGTGGTGCATGCCGTTCAATTGGCGCGCAAGACCATGGCGGTGGTTCGCCAGAACCTGTGGTGGGCCCTGCTTTACAACGCTGCATGTGTGCCCTTGGCCATCGCCGGGCTGCTACCGGCTTGGCTTGCCGGTCTGGGTATGGCCTCTAGTTCTTTGGTTGTGGTGGCTAATGCGTTGCGTCTGAGCCGTTAGGCGCAGCCGTGTAAAGGAAATAAATGGACATCCTGTATTTGTTGATCCCGCTGTCGGTCGTTCTGGTGTTTTTCATTCTGGGTGGGCTGTGGTGGGCGATCAACCGCGGCCAATTTGAAGACATTGAACGCGAAGGTGAGCGAATTTTGAAAGATTCATGAAAGGCTCGCGCAGAGATCGCGGGTATTCTCAAGCGATATCTACTTTTCTTGTGGGGCTTTGATCTTGGTCAACCCAGTTATAGACGCTCGACAAGAAACTTGGAACAGAGTAAATCATTAAGAGGTAACTATGGCATTTGCAAATCAGAAAGCCGAGCTATACAACGATACCGTTGTACGGCAATTCGCCGTGATGACGGTGGTGTGGGGGGTCGTGGGCATGTTGGTCGGTGTCATCATCGCAGCCCAATTGGCATGGCCCGAGCTCAATCTTGGAATCCCATGGCTCACCTTTGGTCGCCTGCGCCCGTTGCACACCAATGCGGTGATCTTTGCGTTCGGTGGTTGCGGCTTGTTTGCGACCTGCTACTACGTGGTGCAGCGCACTTGCCAGGTTCGTATCTTCAACGACAAACTGGCAGCCTTCACGTTCTGGGGCTGGCAATTGGTGATTCTTTTAGCCGCTATTTCATTGCCTCTGGGTTACACCTCCGGCAAGGAATACGCTGAGCTGGAATGGCCTATCGATATTTTGATCACCCTGGTCTGGGTGGCGTTTGCTGTGGTGTTCTTTGGCACCGTGGGTACACGCAAGGTGCGTCACATCTATGTGGCCAACTGGTTTTATGGTGCTTTCATCATCGCCGTGGCGCTTCTGCATCTGGTCAACAGTGCTGAAATTCCGGTCGGCTTCATGAAGTCCTACTCGGCCTATGCCGGCGTTCAGGATGCCATGGTCCAATGGTGGTACGGCCACAATGCGGTGGGCTTTTTCCTGACTGCAGGTTTCCTGGGCATGATGTACTACTTCATCCCCAAGCAAGCAGGTCGTCCCGTCTACAGCTATCGCCTGTCCATCGTTCACTTCTGGGCTCTGATTTTCACGTACATGTGGGCGGGTCCTCACCACCTGCACTACACCGCTTTGCCTGACTGGACGCAGTCCGTCGGTATGGTGTTCTCCCTGATTCTGTTGGCGCCCAGCTGGGGCGGCATGATCAACGGTGTGATGACTCTGTCTGGCGCATGGCACAAGCTGCGGGATGACCCGATCCTGCGCTTCCTGATCGTCTCCCTGTCGTTCTACGGTATGTCGACCTTTGAAGGTCCGATGATGGCCATCAAGACCGTCAATGCGCTGAGCCACTACACTGACTGGACCGTAGGCCACGTGCACTCCGGTGCCCTGGGTTGGGTGGGTCTGGTGACCATGGGATCCATGTACTATCTGATCCCCAGGCTGTTTGGTCAGAAGCAGATGTATTCGGTCAAAGCCATTGAAGTTCACTTCTGGACTGCAACCATCGGTATCGTGATTTACATCGCTGCCATGTGGATTGCCGGTGTGATGCAGGGTCTGATGTGGCGTGCCATCAACCCCGATGGAACCCTGACCTACACCTTTGTGGAAAGCGTCAAGGCCACGTATCCCTTCTATGTGCTGCGTTTGCTCGGCGGTTTGCTGTACCTGACCGGCATGTTGATCATGTTGTGGAACACGCTGAAGACTGCTACCAATGGCCGCGCGGTCAACGTTGCAGTACCAACAACTGTTGCCCACGCTTGAAGGAAACACAAAACATGTCAAATAACACTTCCGGTTTGTCTCACGAAAAGATCGAGACAAACAATTTCTTGATGATCGTGCTGATTCTGGTCGTCCTTATGGTGGGCGGATTGGTTGAAATCGTTCCCCTGTTCTTCCAGAAGTCGACCACCGAACCGATCAAGGGCATACAGCCTTACACCGCACTGCAATTGGCCGGCCGCGACGTTTTCACCCGCGAAGGTTGCTACAACTGCCACTCGCAGATGATTCGTCCCTTCCGTGCGGAGACCCTGCGTTACGGTCACTATTCCGTGGCAGGCGAGTCGGTCTATGACCACCCCTTCCAATGGGGCAGCAAGCGTACCGGTCCGGATCTGGCCCGTGTGGGCGCCAAGTACAGCGACGAATGGCATCGTATTCACCTGACCAACCCGCGTGACGTGGTGCCCGAGTCGAACATGCCTGCTTACCCTTGGCTTGGCAAAAACCTGGTGGATGCGGAAGTCATGCCCGCACATATGGCCGGCCTGCGCAAGGTGGGTGTGCCTTACACCGACGACCAGATCGCCAAATCAGTGGAAGAAGTGAAGGGCAAAACCGAACTTGAAGCGGTAATCGCCTACCTGCAGTCTTTGGGCTTGGCCCTGAGATAACACGTCGAATACCAAATGGAATTCGATATCAACACCCTGCGCGGCATTGTGACCCTGGTCAGCTTTGCCGTCTTTATAGGAATTGTGTGGTGGGCTTGGTCCAAGCGGCGCTCCGAAGACTTTTCTGAAGCCGCCAATTTGCCCTTTCAGCAAGACTGATCTACCCAATAGGATTCGAAATGAGTGACTTTACAAGCAATTTCTGGTCAGTTTATGTGACCGGCATCACTGTTATTTCCATCGCGGCCTGTGCGTTGCTGCTGTGGTTCACCGGCAAGGCCCGGGCCATGACTGCCAGTGACAACACCACCGGCCACGTGTGGGACGGCGACCTGCGTGAAATGAACAACCCCCTGCCGCGCTGGTGGGTGGGATTGTTCATCATTACGATTGTGTTCTCGTGCGTTTACCTCTACCTGTACCCAGGTTTGGGTGGCTCAGCAGGCAGTGCCGGCTGGACATCGCGTGGTCAGTATGAAGCTGAAGTGGCCAAGGGAGACGCAGAAGTGGCCCCCTTGTACGCCAAGTTTCTGTCTATGAAGGTGGAAGACGTGTCCAAGGACCCGCAAGCCCATGCCATTGGCGAGCGTTTGTTCATGAACAACTGCTCACAGTGTCACGGCTCTGATGCACACGGCGGCAAGGGCTTTCCCAACCTGACAGACAACGATTGGCTGCATGGCGGCACACCCGAGAAAATCGTGGAAACGATTACCAAGGGCCGGATCGGCAATATGCCCACCATGGCAGCAGCCGTTGGTACGTCGGATGATGTCAAGAATGTAGCCAATTACGTGTTGAGCCTCTCTGGCAGTCCGCACGACTCGGTGCGGGCTAATCTGGGTAAGGAAAAATTTGCGGTATGTGCCGCTTGCCACGGAGCGGATGGCAAGGGCATGCAGGCGGTTGGCTCGGCTAACCTGACTGACAACATCTGGCTGCATGGCTTTGGTGAAAACGCCATCATTGCCATGGTGACCAATGGCAAGAACAACGTCATGCCGGCACAGGAAAGCAAACTCAGTGCTGCACAGATTCATGTGCTGGCATCTTATGTTTGGGGCTTGTCCAACAACGCAGTTGCCAAGTAAATAACGACAGCGAATAGCTGCCGTCTGCCCCTGTACCGTTTCGGGTTTACGCCTGATGGGGTGCAGGGGTTTGGTTTTAAGGGCCTGGCCCGTTTAAGGAAAATCATGAGTCAAACAATCCAACCCGCCGCGTCAGAAACCGCGCAAAAATGGTGGAAGTACGGACACGTGTGGATGGTTGTCGGTGGTCCTGCCATTGTGGTGGTTGCGAGCTTTTTCACCCTGTACCTCGCCATCACGCGGCCTGATCCAGTGATGGACGAGAACTACTACCAAAAGGGCATTGATATCAACAAGACGCTGGGTGGTACCCCATCCAGCGCGGCACCCGCCATGCAGGCACGCAACCATGCTGCAACCGGTGTACCTAAACCCGCAAGCGCACCCTGAAAATAGAAATGGCCTGTTGTAAACAGGCCATTTTTTTGACACTCAGCGCACAGTGCGCGTCTGCGGCGAACCAGCTCAGTTGCAGATCTTGGGATTCACAATGTCCTTGAGTGCTTCCGTATTCAGGATGCGCACATGGCGCTGCTTGACTTCAACGATGCCTTCGTCCACAAATTTTGAGAACGTACGGCTCACGGTTTCGAGCTTCAGTCCCAGGTAGCTTCCGATTTCTTCGCGTGTCATACGCAAGATCAGTTCGGATTGCGAAAAGCCCCGCGCGTGCAGCCGCTGTACCAGATTGAGCAGAAACGCTGCCAACCGCTCTTCGGCACGCATGCTGCCTAGCAACAACATCACTCCGTTTTCACGCACGATTTCGCGGCTCATGATTTTGTGAACATGGCGTTGCAAGGCACTGACTTCACGGGACAATTCCTCAATCCGGTCAAACGGCATGACACAGACTTCCGCGTCTTCCAGCGCCACTGCGTCGCAGGTATGGTGCTCGTTGACGATGCCGTCCAGGCCGACAATTTCACCAGCCATCTGGAATCCGGTTACCTGATCGCGGCCATCTTCAGAAGCCACGCAGGTCTTGAAAAAACCGGTGCGTATGGCGTACAAGCTGGTGAATTTTTCACCGTTGCGAAACAGGGTGGCCCCGCGTTTGATCTTGCGCCGGCTGCCTACCACGTCATCAATGCGTTCCAACTCGGTCGGGCTCAGACCCAAGGGCATGCACAACTCGCGCAGGTTGCAGTTAGAGCAAGCGACCCTGATGCTGTGTGAGTTCATTTCTATCACGTTCGTTGCCGATTTAATGGCAATTGACGGATGCGCCTCATCGGAGGTGGATGCCTTCATATAGTCTTCCAGCAATAAAGTTGCGTGATACAGGTCAATTATGAACCTAAAAGGAGCTAAGGGGGCCGGTTTCAAATAGCTTGATACACATCAAACTGGGGTAAATGATCTTCGGGCACATTCCCTAGGACTGCTATGGAGTACCTATGAACGTTGTGTCCCCCGTTACTGAAGATTTGTTGCGCCAATATGACGTTCCGGGACCCCGCTACACCTCCTATCCTACCGCGGACCGGTTTGTGGAGGCCTTTGTTGCGGACGACTACTCGCAGGCGCTGACACAACGTCGCAGCGGACCCGCCGCACTGGCCCTGCCGCTGTCCCTGTATGTACACATTCCGTTTTGCGAATCGCTGTGCTATTACTGCGCTTGCAACAAAATCATCACCAAGCACCATGAGAAGGCTGCCGAGTACCTGCGTTACCTGACGCGAGAAGTGGACATGCATACGGCTTTGATCGGCACTGGACAGTCGATCAGCCAGTTGCACCTTGGTGGCGGAAGCCCCACTTTTTTGACGGATGACGAATTGCGCGTCTTGATGTCCATGCTCAAGCGCAATTTCACCTTCGTTGCGGGGGGCGAATATTCAATTGAGATCGACCCGCGCACGATTGACGAAAAGCGGCTCGACACATTGGCCGAGCTGGGCTTTAACCGCCTGAGTTTTGGCGTGCAGGACTTTGATCCTGCGGTACAAAAAGCGGTGCATCGGGTGCAGCCGGCTGAGCAGGTTTTCTCCCTGGTGGCGGCGGCGCGTACGCGTGGGTTCGAGTCCATTAACATTGATTTGATTTACGGATTGCCGCAACAAAGCCCCGAGTCCTTTGACCGCACCCTGGCACGGGTGGTTGAGCTCAAGCCTGACCGAATTGCACTCTATGCCTATGCCCACTTGCCGGAGCGCTTCAAGCCTCAGCGTCGCATCAATACCGTGGAATTGCCAAGCGGCGGAGCCAAAATATCCATGCTGTCCCATTCCCTGGCCGCCTTCCTGGGAGCAGGCTATGTCTACGTCGGCATGGATCACTTTGCATTGCCGCAAGATGCCTTGGCGGTGGCCAAGCGCCAGGGGCGACTGCATCGCAACTTCCAGGGATACAGCACCCAACCCGATTGCGATCTGATTGCACTGGGCGTCTCCAGCATCGGCCGCATTGGTGCGACCTACAGCCAAAACGCCAAAACACTGGAAGAGTATTACGACGCACTGGACCATGGCAACTTCCCCGTGGTGCGTGGCCTGGCGTTGACGCGCGACGATCTGGTGCGTCGCGCCGTCATCATGGCGCTGATGTGCCAGGGCAACCTGGTGTTCGAATCCATCGAGTTGGCCTACCTGATTGAATTCCGCAGCTATTTCGCCAAGGAAATGGACGCCCTGAACGCGCTGGTCGAGCAAGGCCTGGTGACTCTGGAAGACAGTGGCATTCAGGTCACATCCAAAGGATGGTTTTTTGTGCGCGCTGTAGCCATGGTGTTCGACCGCAATCTGCAAACCGACCGGAATCGCGCCAGGTTCTCCAAGATCATTTAGCATCGGCCGATGCAATTTTCCTTGGGCGCCACGGCGCTGTTGATGGGGCTGGTGGGAGGGCCGCACTGCGTGGCCATGTGTGGCGCCGCCTGCGCTGGCATCGGGCAGGCGGCCGGGTCGCGCAAAACCTCGGCCCTGCTGAGTTTTCAGCTGGGACGCGTGTTAGGTTACTCGGCCCTTGGTGCCCTGGCCGCTGCTTCCATGCAGGGCCTGGGTTGGTTGACGATTCAGTCTGCTGCGCTGCGGCCTGTTTGGACCATGTTTCACGTCGCGGCACTTTTGCTGGGTGTGGTGTTGCTGTGGAGCGCACAGCAACCGCTGTGGCTGGAAGTCGCCGGACGCCGCATCTGGGCCCGTGCCAAAGCCCTGGGTGCCGGCGCTGGCGGGGCGCCGGTGTTGTTGGGCACCCTGTGGGCGCTGTTGCCCTGTGGTTTGCTGTATTCGGCCTTGCTGGTTGCGGCGATGGCTGGCGGTTCGGTGGATGGTGCTGTTGTGATGGCCTTGTTCGCTGTGGGGACCAGTGTCACGATGACAGCTGCGCCCTGGCTGTGGCTGAAGTTGCGGGGCAATGGCCTGGAAGCTGGTGGCAGCGGCGCCTGGGGCGTGCGCCTGGCAGGCTTGGCACTGGCTGCCAGCTCGGGTTGGGCCCTGTGGATGGGTCTGGCACACAATGCGGCACCCTGGTGCGCGGCACCTTAATAAAACCTTAATTTGAATTTGTGACGATTGCGGCTCTTTCATCATTCACTGGCAGGGTGATCCTTTCACTGGCCTGCGGGAGCCGACGTGCAGCGTATTCGAAACAGTTTTTGGGCCTTGTTGGGCAGGCAGACTCCCGAAGCACCCGCAGTGGTGGTTGAGCGGGTTCGTCTGGCCATGCTGTGGGCACTGGATGCCCACGGTGACAAGGACCTGGGCAAGCTGAACCGCTCGATCCTCGGCGCCAGGGATTTGACGGACCTCTGGTACCTGCGTCCCGATCTGATGCAGGCGATTGCCGCACGGCGTGACGAGGCGACCGCGCAACGCGTGCTGCGCAGCATCACCGAACTCTTCAAGGGCCATTTCTCCGGCGCAAACGACTCGCGTTTCTGATCGACCCAGGGCAAGCGTCCGGTTGGGGTCGCGGCCATGCTCCGCATGGTCTAATGCTTGCCCGCCCGCGATAGCATCAGGCCGATTTCACCCCGATTACCGACCCCCATCCAACTGGCTGCAGCATTGAACCCCGCGATTTTTTCTCCGCACCGCCTCAGCGTTGCACCGATGCTCGATTGGACTGATCGACATTGCCGATTCCTGCACCGTTTGCTATCCCGCCATGCCCTTTTGTACACCGAGATGGTGACCACGGGCGCTTTATTGCATGGCGATGTACCGCGCCACCTGCGCTTTAATTCAGAGGAGCACGCCGTCGCCCTGCAGCTGGGCGGAAGCGATCCGGCCGATCTGGCGGCCTGCGCCAAGCTGGGTCAGGACTGGGGCTATGACGAGATCAACCTGAACTGCGGCTGTCCATCAGAGCGGGTGCAGCGTGGCGCCTTTGGCGCTTGTCTGATGAATGAGGCTGATCTGGTGGCCGATTGCGTTAAGGCCATGTTGGATGTGGTGCAGTTGCCGGTGACGGTTAAGCACCGCATTGGCATTGATCGCGAAGAGAGCTATGGCTTTGTGCGCGATTTTGTCGGCACCTTGTCCGCGGCCGGTTGCCAAGTGTTTATCGTGCACGCCCGCAATGCCTGGCTCAAGGGCCTGTCGCCGAAGGAAAACCGCGAAATCCCGCCCTTGCGCTACGACTTGGTGCACCAGCTCAAGAAGGAGTTTCCTCAGCTCACCATTGCCCTGAACGGTGGCGTCACCTCCAGTGCGCAGATCGCCCATCACCTGGAGCATGTAGACGGCGTGATGGTGGGGCGTGAGGCCTATCACAACCCCTGGTGGCTGGCCGGGTGGGACGAGACTTTCTGCGGCACATCCCCCTCCGAACTGACGCGGGAACTGGTGGAAGAGCAGATGGTGGCGTACATGGAGCGCGAGGCCGCGGCCAACGGCACCTCCTGGTACAGCATCGCCCGTCACATGCTGGGCCTGCGCCATGGTCAACCAGGCGCACGCAAATGGCGCCAGGTCTGGAGCGATCACCGGCTCAAGGCCTTGCCGGCCAAAGACGTGTGGGCGATTGCCCGGCAGGTCGACTGAAGACTACGCAGCGGCCTGCAGGCCGTTGGCGAAATGCTCGCGCATGCGTTCAGCCGTTGCGCTGGCATCCCTTGCAGTCAAGGCGGCCACAATGGCGCGGTGTTCGATCAGCGATTCTTCGATGCGCCCGGTCTTGAGTAGCGAGTTGTGGCGGTTCAGCTTCATCACCTTGCGCAAGTCGGCCACCATCTGGTCACGCCAGCGGTTGTTGGCGATTTCCAGTAGCCGCATGTGAAACTGCTCGTTGATGGCAAAAAAGGCATCGGCATTCTGCATGCCGGGTTTTGCGGCATCTTCCAGCGCGTTGTGCAGTGCGAGCAACTCCGCTTGTTCCGCGTCAGTGGCCTTGGTGGCCACCACGCCGGCTGCATCGCTTTCCAGCAAACTCAACAAATGGTAGACGTCTGACAGGTCTTGCGTAGACACCTCGGTCACGTAGGCACCGCGCCGCACTTTCATAGTGACAAGGCCCTCTGCGGCCAGGACTTTCAGGGCTTCGCGCAAGGGCGTGCGGCTGATGCCATATTCCTCCGCTATTTTGAGCTCGTCAATCCAGCTGCCCGGCTCCAGTTCGCGCAGAAATATGCGCTGGCGCAGCAACTCCGCAACCTCTACGTAAAGGGCGCGGGGCGACAGGCCGGGACGGTTATCGGACATCAGTGCTGCCATGGGCGGGATTGTAAGCTGGACGCCAAATTTTGAATGAATAATTATAAATAATGTAAAATTGTGATCCGTTGAACATGCACAAATCCCTGCTTTGGCTAAGGACTCGTGCGGTTTTACGGCCTCAAAACTTGTGCTACGGACCATGCCATGACCGAAAACAAATCTGAATTTCAATCTGCAACCCTGGAAGCCTGGAACAAGGCGGCTGCCAAGTCCGCTCCCGGTGGCAACGTGGAGGCATTGAACTGGATTACGCCGGATGGCATTGCAGTCAAGCCGCTGTATACCGCAGCGGATACGGCCGGCCTGGCCCACGCGGATACGCTGCCTGGTTTTGAACCCTATCTGCGCGGCCCGCAAGCCACCATGTACGCGGTGCGCCCCTGGACCATCCGCCAATACGCCGGCTTCTCCACCGCCGAAGAGTCAAATGCCTTCTACCGCAAGGCGCTGGCCGCCGGCGGGCAGGGCGTGTCTGTTGCCTTTGACCT
>CANFIH010000067.1 GCA_947446855.1 Burkholderiales bacterium | reverse complement strand
CCTGTTCGGCCTGGCCATGGGGCTGGGTGCGGCCTACAAATCCTTTGCCCTGGTGGCACCGGCCAGCGCTGCCGTCTGGTGTGCTGCCCTGTGGAGCGCGCCGCAGCTGAACTGGAAGAGCGTGGCCCGCACAACGGCCGGCGTGAGCTGGAGCGCCGTCCTGGGCGTGGGCATTTTTGCCCTGTGGTTTGTGCTGGACCCGGACCCGGCTGCGGTCTGGCAGGAATTTGTCGTGGCGGAAAACGCCGGCAAGATGTCCAACACCATGGGCTACTGGCAGAACGCATGGAACGGCCCCTACCCCCTGTGGACGCAATTGCTGGCCTACCCGGTCAATGCCGGGCTGTTGGCCCTCACCGGGCTGGGGTTTTGTTGGCTCAGCGTGCAGCGCGGCCTGCGCTGGAGCAACTATGCACGTTTGACGCCGGCCCACAAAGTGCTGGTGGCCTGGCTGCTGGTGTGGCTGATCGTGTTCACCATTCCCAGCCAGCGCTCTGAACGCTATGTGATTCCCGCCATGCCGGCGCTGGCCATTGGCATGGCTTTGCTGTGGCAGCGCATAGGCCGGGTCTGGTCATTGGCCACCCTGCTGCTCACGGCGCCTGCGCTGGTGCTGCTGGCACGCATCGCCTGGGTGATTGGCGAGATGGATGTGGGTTCGCCCCTGCTCAGTGGACTGACCGTGCTGGTGGCAGGCTTGGGGCTGTTGGCCGTGTTTCTGGGCCTGTTCAACGCGCGCTGGACGCGCAACGCCAGCCTGTTGGCCTGCGCCACGGTCTATGCCAGCTTTGGCCTGATGGTGGCGCCGCTGTCACACCCGGACGCCGATTACTCCCCGGCAGTCCATGCGCAGTTGCAAGGCAAGCGCGTGGCCGTTCCGAACGGATTTACCGGCCAGTACGAGAACTACCATTTCGTGCTGCGCGGCGCACACATCATTCCCTTTGATGCCGAAGGCCGCAACACCGGCGAGTTGTACCCGGACATGCCGGCGCCAGAGCGCCTGCAGCGCCTCTTGAACGAATTTGACGCGGTGGTCTGGCTGCAGGACGACGAAGACCAGGAGCAACCCACGTGCATGCCGCGATGCGAGTTGCTGGCACAACGCTGGCACGTCAAGAGCCGCCACAAATCCGGCGAGATCACGCTGGACAACCTGTGGTACCCGCAGGAGTGGTTGTTCAGCCGCGAGTGGTTGCTGGTGAAGACTGCCGGTTAAACCTGCGGCTCACGCAGCCTGGCGCCGCGCCAGCGTCGGAACAGGGCGCGCAACAAAACCCCGTTCAGAAACAGCCACAGCCAGGGGTCGGTGAGGGCATCCCACACATTGCCGGTGGGAAGCCGCGTGGCAGCAAATAGCAGCAGCGCGGCGGGTGCCACCCACACCTCGGGTACGCCCCAGGCCAGGGGGAGTCGACGTCGCAAGCCGGGCAGCAGGCTCACCGCCAGCAGGCACAGCAAGGCCAGCGGGCTAAAACCCCAGGCATAGATTTGCAGCGGCAGCGCGGCAAAGGTGTCCAGCATCAGCGCATAACCCGGCAGCACACCAAGCGCCAGCAGCCAGAGAGGGGCTGACGGCACTGGAGCCGTGCCGGCCTGGTGCGGCGGCGCAAACAGCAGGCGCTGCAAACCCCAGGCGCACAGCAGCATGGCCGACAGACTGGGCGCATGGAAAGCCAGACCCAGCCAATAGTCCGGCGACGCAGGGCCCGGCACCAAAGTCCATAGTGCCAGGGCCAACGCCAACAGGCGGCGTGCGCCCGCCGCCAGCCTGAAGCCCAGGCCCGCACCCAGCAAGGCCAGCACCAGCGCCCAGCCCACGGTCAGGCCCAGACGCATCACGCCCGCGGAAGGCAAAGCCGGTGTGTCGGTGGCCAGCAGCCAAGCCGCACTGTGGATGGCATCCATCATGGCGCGCCCTCCACGGGCCCGAAACGCTGCCAGGCAATGCTGCGCCGATGGTCGGTGTAACTCACCCACAGGCTGTCATCCGCCCAGGCCACGGCCGGATACGAATACTCATCTCCTGGCTTGCCATGCGCCAGCACCTGCAGCGGCGCCCATTGCAATGCGTCAGGCGAGGCGCTCAGGTCCAGCAGATCGCGCGAATGGGGCGAGCTGTTGTGCGCCAGCACATTGCGGCCCGGCGCCAGTGCCACCCCCGCTACCGCTGCGTCCGGATTGACCAGCGCCAGGTCCGGCAGGTCGCTCCAGTGGCGACCGCCGTCCTGCGTCTGCGTTGCGGTGATGTGGCCGTTGGGGCGCGTGTCACGCATCAGCGCCACCCAATGGCCTGGGGTCTGCGCCAGCAGCGTGGGTTGCAGCAGGTGCGTGCGCTGTGACAGGCGCACCATGCCCAGGAATTCGCCGGTCTTGTCAAAACGCAGGGCCACGGCGTATTTGAGTCCGATTTCAAAATGTGCCGGCAAAACCATGCCGCCGTCCGCCAGCGGCAGCGGGGCATTGCGGACCAGAAAGCTGGTATTCCACAGCCAGGACAAGGGCAGCACGCGCACCGGCTCCAGTTCCAGCCGGGCCAGGCTGTTGTCTGCACTGCTTTGCACCAAATGCAGAATCCTGGCTGCCGCCCAGCCGCCCCAGCCGGTGGCCACCACAAACAGATGCAGCCGGCCGGAAGCGTCCAGCCAGGCCACCGGGTTGCCCAGGCGGCGCAGACCGAAGCCGAGTTGCTCGCCCATCGCATGGCGGTCCACCACGTAGCGCGCGGGCAGCCACTGCCGGGTGGTGCGGTCAAATTGCGAAGCGGCAATCTGCACATTGGGTGCGCTCTCGCGGTCGCCGGCAAACCAGAACGCAGTGAGTGCAGCCGGGTGACCGGCGGGCATGGCCAGCAGATTGCTGGCGTGAGCCGCCAGAGCCCCTTCGGGCATGGGAATCGCGCCGTGGGCAAGCGGCCTCAAAGCGGCCGTAGGCATGCCCTCCGCACCGACAGGAAACACGGCTTGCGCCGGGCCGGGCGTGACCGGACGCTGCCACCCGTCCAGCAGCAGGGCCACTGCCAGCAGCAGCAGAGCCAGCAACAGACGGGCCCGCAAGGAGGCGAAAACGGTGCCCCGGACTGAGCCGGGCAAAGGGCGGGCAAGCATGCAGCGACTAAGCCGCGTGCGGCGCGTGCGCGGTGACCAGCGCCGCCATGGCAGCCGCCTGCGTCTCCTGCAGCTGGCCCAGGGCGCTCACCACGCCGGCACGGTTGGCTGCAGCCTGGTTCTGACTGACCTTCCATTTGCCGGACCACTGCGTTACTTCGATGGAGATGCCCACGATGGCCTTGAGCATGGAGTCGGTGTAATCGCGCGGCGCGTCATCCACGGCCCAGGGCGTGGCGGAGGGCTTTTCCTGCTGATCGGTAATTTGCGTGGCCTGCTGGCGCACCCAGGCGGCGTCATCATGGATGCGCAACACACCCCGCGCCTGCACCACCACATAGTTCCAGGTCGGAACCACCTTGCCATGCTCCTGCTTGGTCGGATACCAGTTGGGGCTGATGTAATGCTGCGGCCCCTGGAAAATCGCCAGCACCGGGGTGTCCAGCCGGGTCTCCCGCCACAGCGGATTGGCCCGCGCCACGTGGCCGACCAGCGTACCCAGAGCCCCGTCCCCGGGACGCAACACCAGGGGAATCTGGTCCGCCACCAGGCCTTCGTCGCTCAGCGTGACCAGGGTGCACAAGGGGTGTGTGACCACCAGCGCCTGCAGTACTTGCGTGCGGGTTTCTTCAAAGTGTTTGGGTTGGTACATATTCAGTGGTGCTCAAGGCTCAGTTCGGCGCGCGGCTGCCAATTGGCGTCATCCGGGGTGGTGTCGGCAGCGCCCAGGAACAGACGATCGGAGGGCAATTGTCGGGCGGTCAGGTATTCGCGCACAGCCAGGCTGCGGTTAAGTGCCAACTCGCGCACGGTGTCTTCATCCACGGCGCTGTTTTGCAGCAGCAGGGTCTCCATTTCGGCAGCGGGCAGGTCTTTGCTCAGGCCCAGCACATTGCGCGGCTTTTTGAGGCTGGAGCGGCGGTACACCTCCTTGAGCAGTGCCGGGGTTTCCTGTGCCGTCACGGCCGTCACGGCCGTGACGTCCTGGGCGGCACTGGCCGCCACACGGCGCTTTTCTGCCAGCAGCTGGCTGTTCAAGCGCTCACGCCGGATGGCATCGGCTTCGCGCGCCAGGCTGGCCGTTCCCACCACGGTCAGGCGCAGGTCGGGCTTGTCCAGCAAGGCTTTGGCCACCTGGTCCAGACCGGCCAAGGCAGCGGGGCTGATGCGCGCCGTGCCGGGCGCAAAGGCCACGGTGCTGAGTTCATCGGCGGAATTGCTGCCACTGAGCAGGCCGCCGATCAGCTTAAAGGGGGAGGTCAGCGCCTTGGCGACGATGTTGCCGACAATCTTCCAGACAATCGGCCAGACCCGGAACTCGGGGTCGTTGAGCGAGCCGCTGAGGGGGATGTCCAGATCAATCACGCCATTGCGGTCCGCCAGCAGTGACACGGCCAGCTTGACCGGCAAATGGTTGGCGCCCGGTGCCTCGTCACCAAACACCAGCTGGTTAAGCACAATTTTGTTGCTGGCCTGCAGTTGGCCGTTGGGCGCCACGGAGTAGTTCACGTCCACACTGAGCTTGCCGCGCTCAATGCCGTAGCCGGCATATTTGATGGCGTAGGACGACAGCGGCGACAGCTCCAGATCGCGCACCCGGCCGTTGATGGCGAGTTCCAGCGGCTGGGCCAGGGGCTTGAGCGTGCCGTTAATGTCCAGGCTGGCCGTGCCCTCGGCGCGGCCGCGCAGCTCCAACTTGGCTGCGGGGGCATTGGCTTGCGAACTGAAGTGGCTCAAGCTGCCACTGAGTTCACTGAGCGCTGCCGAGTAATTGGGTTTGATAAAGCGATCCGAAAACGCCACCCGCCCGTTGAGCAGGCGAATCGGGCCGATATCAATCACCGGATCGGTGGCCGATGCGGTATGCACCGGCACTGCTTCGGCAGGCGCACTGGCTTGAACCGCCACGCCCTGTGCAGCCGTGGGCGAGCCCTTTTCGGGCGCGCTGACCAGGTCCTGCAACACCAGGCGGCCTTCGGTGTTGACGATCAGGCGGGCAAAGAAGTCCGCCAGCGACACCTCGCGCACTTTCAGACGCAGGGGCGCACCGGGCGCCATGCTGAATTCAAAGCCCGGGGCCGACAGGGCCTTCCAGCTCAGCAGCTCTTCGGAGTCTGTGTCGGCCTGCGCAGGCTTTTGTGTGCTGCGGTTGACGCTGTTGAGCCGGAGCTCTTCAAGCGCCGCGTCGCCGCTGAGTTGCACCTCCGGCCCTGCGGGCAGGCTGGCGTAGTGCAGCTGGCCCTTGAAGCTGGTATCGGCCCGCAGCAAGTCCAGGCGCAGCGCGCCCGTCGCGTAGTGGGCCAGGGCCTGGGCTGGAAATTGCGCGGTCTCCAGACGTCCGTCCAGCACCAGCGGCGCCCACATCAGCGTGCCATCAAAGCGCAAGGGGCCCGGATCGGTGCGCACACTGCGCACCTGGGCCGACAGGGTGAGGGGCATGGGCTTGTTGCCGTCCAGCGTCAGATTGCGCATGCGTGCCTGCAAGCTGCCGAGTTCCAGAAACACCGTCTTGGCCGGCAGGCGGTCCACAAAGGCCAGGGTGCCATCCACCAGACGGGTATCGGCCAGACTCAGGGTCCAGTGCAAGGCTTTGGCCGTGGGTTTGCCCGCCACGCTGGCAGCTGGCGCGGCGTGGGGGAACCAGTGCGCGAACATCCACTGCCCATCGTCGCCGCGCGCCAGGCGCAGATTCGGGTTTTGCAGGGTCAGACGGCCCAGGGTCACGGCGTGCTTTGGCAAGTCCAGCGCGAGGTCGCTGGCCTCCAGCAGTTTGAAGGAGGGCAGTTCCTTCGCTGTGATGTCGGTCTTGCCTGCAGGCGGAGCCAGCGCAAAGTCGCGCAGAGCCAGGCGTTTGGCCTGGACCTGCACATCGCTGCCCTTCCAAGTAGCGACCCATTCGCCTTCGAGCATGCCCTTGGCCTGGGGCAGCAGGTAGTTGGCCAGATAGGGCGCCGCCAGTGACAGGCCCAGGTCCGACAGCTTGGCCGTGACCGTACCGGCGTCGTCCGTGCCCTTGCCGCTGAGTTGGATGCGGGCCGCCTGGGCGCTTTTGGCATCCCGCGCCAGCAGCTGGGCGGTGGCATCAAACAGCACTGGTTGGGTCAGGGGCCAATGCACATCGCGCAACGAGACTTGGGTCTCGGCAAGGGCGAGCTTGACGGCGGGGGCCACGCTGTCGTCGGTAAAGCGCACTTGGCCAGCTTGCAGCTTGAAGCGTTCCAGCGCGATCTGCCAGACGCTGTGCGCCGGCTTGGCAGCGGTGTTTGCGTCCGGTGCCGCGCCACCCGGCAGACTCAACACGCCGTCGTGGTTGCGCGCGAGCACCACCACAGGGGCATTCACCTCCAGCGACTCCAGCACCAGGCTTTGCTCCAGCGGGCGCAATTCCTTGATCACGGTCTGCAAGGAACCCACGGAAAGAAATTCGCCTCCGGTCCGGTCACCGACCCGGAGCCCGGACACCTGGATGTGCCCGGAAACCAGCAACTTGTCGGTGGCGGCCTGCTCAAACGAGAGCTTGAGCGAGCTGTCCAGCACCGCTGCCTGGACACGCACCGGCAGAGTGGCCGGCAGATAGGGCAGGTAGGGCTTGATGTCCAGATGGGTGATGCTCAGAGTCGCCTCGCCCTTGCGCACGGTGGCAAAGGGCATGCCCTGGGCGGCGGAGTCAAAAGCACTGCCATTGAGCTCGAACGCCAGATGCGGCTGCACCACGACATCGCGCTGCGACTCCAGGCTGCTGAGGAAAGGCAGTGACACATTGAACTTGCGCAGGCTGTGTTTGCGCTGGCCGCCGGCCACATGGTCAACAAAATCCGCCGAGCCCTCGTTGACCACCAGGTTGTAGAGCGCAAAGCGGGCCGCAGCGGAAGGCGCGGCGTCGGGTGCAGGGGCAAAGCGCTTTAGCAAATCGTCGATGTCGTAATGCCCGCCGCCCAGATGCGTCAGAGTGAGCTGTGGCTGGTCGATGGTGATGGCGTCGATCACCGGCGCCAGGCGCCAAAGGGACTCGATATTGGCATCGGCATAGACCTTGGTGATGGCCAGCTGGGTGGCCTTGCCGTCGGCCGTGGCCAGTTTGAGGTCCGAGACAGTCAGCTCCAGCGTCCAGGGTTTGAATTCCACTGCGCCCACGGTGACCGTGCGCCCGAGTGCCGCGCTGCCCCGGCTCTGCATCTGGCTCTTCAACAGACCGGGCAGCGCCAGCCCAGCCAACACACACAACAGCAGCAGGGACAGGCTGATCCAGAGCAGACGGCGTAACCAGGCTTTTTGCAGCATCGTTGTGAAAGGCATGGCGCATTATTAGGGATATCGGGGCCGCACACCTTAATGAAAATCGCGGCTCACGCTGTTGAGATTCCCCAACAAAGGCGTCAGATCCACCAGCCGCTTGGCCACCACATGGCGCACCTCGCCCTCGCGTTGCCAGATGCCAAACACCGCCATCAGGCGGGCGCGGTACAGCACCTCGCGGAATTGCTCTTTGACCGCTTTCCAGACAATCACATTGACGCTGCCGGTTTCGTCCTCCAGCGTGACAAACACCACGCCCTTGGCGGTCTGCGGCTGCTGGCGCATGGTGACGATGCCGCAGGCACGCACCAGGCGGCCGCTGGGATAGTTGCGCATCTGTTCGGCCGTCAGCAGACGTTGGGAGGCCAGTTGGGCACGCAACAGCGCCAGCGGGTGGCTGCGCAGGCTCAGGCCCACAGACGCATAGTCAAACACCACCTCCTCGCCTTCTGCGGCCGCCTCCAGCAGCAAGGCCTCTTCCTCCACCGGCACACCGGACAGCAGGGCCGGTGCCGGACGCAGGGCCGAGGCGTCCCAGACCTGCTGGCGCCGGTGGCCGCTTAAGGATTGCAAGGCATCGGCACTGGCCAGCGCGCGCAGATCCCCCACATCGAGCTGGCAGCGCAGGGCCAAATCCTGGGTGCTGGCGAAAGGACCCAGCGCGCGCTCGGCGCTGATGCGCTGGGCCACCGCGCCGGACAGGCCGCTCACCATGCGCAGGCCCAGGCGCACGGCGGGTTGGGGTAATCGCTCCAGGGGGGCACTGCCGGAGGCGGCTGGCGCATGCGACACGCCTTGCTGCGAGGCGCCCACATGCTGCCCGCGTGGTCCAGCACCATCCGGCACCTCCAGCGTGCAATCCCAATCGCTGTGCGCCACATCCACCGGGCGCACCTGCACGCCATGGCGTTGGGCGTCCTGCACCAGCTGGGCCGGCCCGTAAAAGCCCAGCGGCTGGCTGTTGAGCATGGCGGCCAGAAAGCAGGCCGGCTCGTGCCACTTGAGCCAGCAGCTGGCGTAGACCAGGAGGGCAAAGCTGGCGGCGTGGCTCTCGGGGAAGCCGTATTCGCCAAAGCCCTCGATCTGTTTAAACAGCTGATCGGCGTAGTCCTGCGTGTAGCCGTTTTTCAACATGCCGCCCACCAGCCGGTCGTAGAACTTGTGGACGCCGCCCTTGCGCTTCCAGGCTGCCATGGAGCGGCGCAGCTGGTCGGCCTCGCCCGCAGAAAAGTCGGCCGCTGCCATGGCCACCTGCATCACCTGCTCCTGAAAGATGGGCACGCCATGGGTGCGTTTCAGAACGTCCTTTAATGCCGGGCTGGCGTACACCACTGCGCCCGGGTTGGCACGCGCCTGCAGGTACGGATGCACCATGCCGCCCTGGATGGGGCCGGGGCGCACGATGGCCACCTCCACCACCAGGTCGTAAAAGCAGCGGGGTTGCAGGCGCGGCAGCATGCTCATCTGGGCGCGGCTCTCGATCTGGAACACCCCCACGGTGTCGGCGCGGCAGATCATGGCGTAGGTGGCAGGGTCTTCGCCGGGGATGTCCTGCATGCGCATGGGCTTGCCGCGCGTTTGTCCGATGAGCAGCAGACAGCGGCGGATGGCGCTGAGCATGCCCAGGGCCAGCACATCGACCTTCAGGAGACCCACGGCATCCAGATCGTCCTTGTCCCACTGGATCACGCTGCGCTCTTTCATGGAGGCGTTTTCCACCGGCACCAGGCGCGTCAGCGGCCCCTGCGTGAGCACAAAGCCGCCCACATGCTGGCTCAGGTGGCGCGGGAAGCGCTGCAGTTCCGTGGCCAGGTCCAGCCATTGCTGCAGGCGGCGCTGCGGTGGCAGCTTGACGTGAGCGCCTTGCGCACCGACGGGCGCCGCCGGAGCATCTCCGCTGCGGCCTGCCGCATCGCCCCCCCCACGTACCCGCGCAAGGGCCGCGTCCAGCCGCTCCACCAGCACCGCGCGGCTGTACATGCCGGGGTGCTCTTTGGCCATGGCACTGACCAGCACCTCCGGAATTTCCAGCGCCCGGCCCACATCGCGCAGGGCGCTGCGCGGGCGGTAGCTGGCCACCACGCCGGTGATGGCGGCGCGCTCGCGCCCGTACTTGGTGTAGATGTACTGGATCACCTCCTCGCGGCGCTGGTGCTCAAAGTCCACATCGATGTCCGGCGGCTCATCGCGCTCGCGGCTGATAAAGCGCTCGAACAGCAGGTTGCTGAGCGCCGGGTTCACCTCGGTCACACCCAGGCAGTAGCAGACCACCGAGTTGGCCGCCGAGCCGCGCCCCTGGCACAGGATGCCGCGCCCCCGCGCAAAGCGCACCAGGTCGTGCACGGTCAAAAAATACATCTCGTAGCGCAGCTCGGCAATCAGCGCCAGCTCGTGCTCCAGCTGCTTCTGCACTGTCTCGGGCACACCTTGCGGGTAGCGCACCAAGGCCCCTTCTTCTGCGTATTGGCGCAGGGTTTGCGCCGGGGTCTGGCCGGGCAGCACCGCCTCCATGGGGTATTGGTAGCGCAGCTCCTTCAGGTTGAAGTTGCAACGCCCGGCAATCACCAGCGTGGCCGCCAGCTGTTCGGGCGTATGCAGGGCCGCCAGGCGCGCACGGCTGCGCAAGTGCAGCTCGGCATTGGCCTGCAGGGCAAAGCCGCATTGCGCCACCGGCACGCCTAAACGCACAGCGGTCAGCACATCGTGCAGGGGCTTGCGCGAGCGCACATGCATATGCACCCGGCCGGTGGCGACCAGCGGCAGGCCGCTTGCGCGGGAGAGTTGCTGCAAGCGGTAAGTGCACAACGCATCGTCACCCGCCAGCCCCTGTGCGGTCTCCAGCCAGATGGCGCCGGGATACAAAGCCTGCAGGCGCGTGGCGATGGCCCAGGCGGTCTCCATGGGCAGCGCGTCCATCCCGCCCAGAATCAACTCGCAATCGGCCAGCGTCTGCTGCTGCACCTCGGCCCAGCCCAGGCGATATTGCCCCTTGGGGGCAGCACGGCGGGCCCGGGTGATGAACTCGCACAGATTGCCCCAGCCAGTCAGGTTGTGCGCAAGTGCCACCAGGGTGAAGCCCGCGCCGTCACCCAAGGCCACCGCGAATTCGGAGCCCAACAGCAGCTTCAAGCCCAGACGCTCAGCCTCGCCATGGGCCCGCACCACACCGGCCACCGAACATTCGTCGGTGATGGCCAGCGCGCTATAGCCCAGGGCGTGCGCCCGCTGCACCAGCTCTTCGGGCTGCGAGGCGCCGCGCTGGAAGCTGAAGCTGGAGAGGCAATGCAGCTCCGCATAGGTAGGCGGCACCGGCTTAGACAAGGGGCTTGCGGCCATGGCTTAGTGGGAGTTCATGCCCGCCATGCGCAGCGCCAGGCGCGCCACTGCAGCGTCGGGCGGGGTGGTTTTGGCATACGTGGCGTAATAACCGCGCTCGGACTTCACCGCCTCGGCCGACACCCGGACCAGTGCGCCATTGCCCAGGTAGGAGTCCAGCAGGCCCGACCAGCACAGCGCAATGCCCTGCCCCGCCAGGGCCGCGCCAATGAGCAGGGAGTAGCTGTCGAAATCAAGGGTGCGCGGCCGCATCTCAGACGGGGAGCCTGCTGCTACCAGCCACGACTGCCAGGTGTACCAGCGGTCCAGCGGGTCGGACAGCTGCAGCAGCCGCTCCCGCTTGAGCGACTCCAGTGCCAGCGGCGCGGCACGCCCCTGCAGGTAGGCCGGGCTGCAAACGGCGTACACCTCTTCGCCCAGAATTTTGACCGCCTCCTGGGCCGGCCACTGGCCGTCCCCGAAGCGGATATGCAGGTCGCCCTCGGGCGCTTCGTAGGCGCGGTCGCCACTCATGATGCGCAGGTCCTGCTCAGGAAAAGCGGCGCACAGCTCCGGCAGGCGCGGTATCAGCCAGAACGAGGAAAAGCCCGGCCCGGCGGTGACGGTGAGGGTCTTCTCGCTGCGACGGCTGCGGATGTCCTCCACCACCATCTCCATGCGGCTCAGGCCGCTGCGCAAGACTTCGAACAGCCTTTGCCCGGCTTCGGTCAGCGTCAGCGGCCGGGTGTCGCGCAAAAAAAGCTGCACACCCAGGTCGGCTTCCAGCGCCGCCACGCGGCGGCTGATGGCCGGTTGCGACACGTCCAGGTCTTTGGCGGCGCGGGTAAACGTGCCATGGCGGGCGGCTGCATCGAAGGCCAGCAGATCGATAAAAGGGGGGAGGGATTTGCGCATTAGTATTACTCCAGCGTATTTTAGTATGCCCTGTGTGCGTCTATCAAAATTGGAATTTCTCCCTACAATTTACGACCATTCACTTCACTTCAAAGTTAATGGACGTTATGCACATTCAAACCAAAGAGCACTCCATGCAAGTGCATCATTTGACACCCATGCTGGCCCCCCGCTCGGTGGCCCTGATCGGTGCCTCACGCAAGCGCAACACCGTGGGCAACGACATGATCCGCAACATGATTCCCAGCGGCTATGCCGGTGCGGTCTACGCCGTCAACCCGTCCTACGAATCCATTTACGGCTACCCCTGCTTCCCCCACATCAGCAAACTGCCCGAAAAAGTGGACCTGGCCGTGCTGTCCGTTCCCAACCGGGTGCTGGAAAGCGTGGTGCGCGAAGTGATTGCGGCCGGTGCCCGCGCCCTGGTGATTTTTGCCAGCGCAGAGCTGGAAGGCGAAGACGCACAGAGCACCTACCTGCGCGACCGCGTGGCTTCCATTGCGCGCCAGGCCGGCGTACCCATCTGCGGGGCCAACTGCATGGGCTTTTTCAACCCGGTGCACCCCCTGCGGGCGTTCTCCGCCTTCCACCCCGAGCCCATCGAAGTGGGCGGCCTGACCTACATCGCCCAGTCCGGCTCGCTGTTGCAGGCGCTGCTGTTCAACGACGAGCGCCTGAAGTTCAACCTGGCCGTCTCCACCGGGCAGGAACTGGTCACCACCGTGGCCGACTACATGGACTATGCGCTGGACCAGCCCAGCACCACGGCCATTGCGCTGGTGCTGGAAATGGTGCGCGACCCGGCCGGTTTCATCCGGGCGCTGGAGAAGGCGCACCGGCGCGACATCCCGGTGATCGTGCTCAAGCTGGGGCGCACCGCCGCCGGGGCGCAATTCGCACTCAGCCACACCGGCGCCATCGCGGGAGACGCCGAGGTCTACGAGGCCCTGTTCCGCCACTACGGTGTGATCAGCGTGCGCGGCCTCAATGAACTGGCGGCCACCGCCATCCTGCTCAGCAGCCCCAAGCGGGCCGCGCCTGGCGGCCTGTCGGCCATCCTCGACTCGGGCGGCGAGCGCGAACTCATTGTCGATGTGGCGTCCGACCACGGCGTGCCCTTCGCCAAGATCAATGCCGTCACCACCCAGGTGCTGGCCGACACGCTGGACTCCGGGCTGCAGCCGGTCAACCCGGTGGACGCCTGGGGCACAGGCAAGGACTTTGAGCTGGTGTTCGAGAAATGCCTGACCGCGCTGATGGCCGACCCCGACACGGCCCTGGGCATGTTTGTGGCCGACCTGTCAGAAGAGCTGGACCTGCATGCCGGCTATGTGGATGTGTGCCAGGCGGTGGTGCGTTCCACCGACAAGCCGCTGGTCGTCATGACCAACTACAGCGCCTGGAGCCACCGCAAGCACGCCATCCGGCTGTCGCGCTCCGGCATTCCGGTGCTGGACGGCACCGTGTCCTCGCTGCGTGCTGTGCGCCATGCCTTTGACTACCGCGACTTTCTGGCGCGCAAACCGCAAGCCCCGAAGGCCAGGCAGGAAAACCCGCGCGCCGCCTACTGGCGCGAACTGCTGGCGCAGCGCCACGAGGCCTTGCTGGAAGACGAAGGCTACGCCCTGCTCAGCGACTACGGCATTCGCGTGCCGCCGCACCGGGTGGTGCACAACCGCGACGAGGCCCGCGCCGCAGCCCGCGCACTGGGCTTTCCGCTGGTGGCCAAGACGGCAACGCCCGGCATTCTGCACAAGAGCGATGTGGGCGGCGTGATCCTCAAACTGCAGGACGAAGACGCTGTCGCAAAGGCCTACGACGACCTGGCCGCAAGGCTGGGCCCGCGCGTGCTGCTGTGCGGCATGGCCGAGGGCCAGGTGGAGATGGCCTTTGGGCTGGTCAGCGACGCCATGTTCGGCAGCTTCGTGATGATTGCCTTTGGCGGCCTGTGGATTGAAATCCTCAAGGACAGCCAACTGGCCATGGCACCGGTGGACGCCGATGCCGCCCGCCGCCGCATTGCAGAGCTGAAGATGGCCAAGGTACTCGACGGCGTGCGCGGTGCGCCGCCCTGCGACATGCAGGCCCTGGTGGATACCTATGTGCGCCTGGGCGAACTGGCGGCCGATCTGGGCAACTGCATCGCGGAAATGGATGTCAACCCGGTGCTGGTGGGCCCCCACGGGGTGGTGGCGGTAGACAGCCTGATCGTGCCGGCGTCCTCCCGCGCCAAGGGGGTGCCCCATGGCCACTGACCACGTGCTTTACCGCGTGAACGGGCCCATAGGCGAAATCACGCTCAACCGCCCGGACAAGCTCAACTCCATAACCGCTGCCATGGTCCAGGCCCTGCATGAGGCGCTGGACCAGGCCGAGGCCGACAACCGGGTGCGCGTGGTGTGCCTGAAGGCCGCAGGGCGCGCATTCTCCTCGGGCTTTGATCTATCGGAGATGGAAAGCAAGCCCTCGCGGGAGCGCATGCGCGCCGTGTTGCAGGCGGACTTTGACATCATCATGCGTTTCTGGAACTGCCCCAAACCGACCCTGTCTGCGGTGCAGGGCTATGTGCTGGGCGGGGGCTTTGAGCTGGCCATGGCCTGTGACGTGACGCTGGCCGCCAGCGACGCCCTTTTTGGCGAGCCCGAGCCCAAGTTCGGCTCCGGCATTGTGGCCCTGCTCCTGCCCTGGCTGACCGGCCCCAAGCAGGCCAAGGAAATGCTGCTGTTCGGCGATGACCGCGTCAGCGCGGAGCGGGCCTATGCCATGGGCCTGATCAACCAGGTGCTGCCCCTAGACGGGCTGCAGCAGGCCTGCGAAGCCATGGCCAGACGCTGCGCCATGCTCGACGCCACGGCCGTGCGCCTGACCAAAGCCGCCATCAACCGCAGCTACGGCGCCATGGGCATGGAAGGCGCGTTGCGCCAAGCGCTGGAGCTGGATCTGGAAATCGAAACCACCGATACCGACGAGTCGCGCACCTTCAAGGCCCTGCTGTCCGACCAGGGCGTCAAGGCCGCCATTGCCTGGCGCGAGGCGCGCTTTGCCTCCGGCTGCGCGGCCTGAGCCGCTTCACAGCCTTTGTTTCAACCCCCCTACAAGGACCCACTCCCATGCCCTTCAAAGCCCTGCTGGTTTACAAGAACGACGACGGCATCTCCCACCGTTTTGAGACGCTGGAGGACAGCCGCCTGCCCGAAGGCAATGTGACGGTGGCCATCGAATACTCCACCGTCAACTACAAGGACGGCCTGTGCCTGAGCGGCCAGGGTGGCCTGGTGCGTACCTACCCGCATATCCCCGGCATCGACTTTGCGGGCCGCGTGGAAAGCTCCAGCGACCCGCGCTACCTGCCGGGCGACGCGGTGGTGCTCACCGGCTGGCGCGTAGGCGAAACCCGCTGGGGCGGCTACGCCACCAGAACCCGCGTGGATGCCGGGCAACTGGTGAAGCTGCCCGAGGGCATCAGCACCCGCCACGCCATGGCCGTTGGCACGGCGGGCCTGACCGCCATGCTGGCACTGATGGCCCTGGAGGACCACGGACTCCAACCCGGCAAGGGGCCGGTGCTGGTGACCGGCGCCTCGGGCGGTGTGGGTTCGGTGGCCGTCGCGCTGCTGGCGCGTCTGGGCTATGAAGTCGCCGCCGTCACCGGCCGCCCGGAACATTCGGACTACCTGCACAGCCTGGGTGCCAAAACCATTGTGAGCCGCGCCGACATTGCCGAGACCGTCAAGCGTCCGCTGGAGTCCGAAACCTGGGCCGGTTGCATAGACGCCGTGGGTGGCAGCATGCTGGCGCGCATTCTGGGCCAGATGCAATACGGCGCTTCGGTCGCCGCGCTGGGCCTGGCCGGCGGCGCCAGCCTGCCCACCAGCGTGGTTCCTTTTCTGCTGCGCGGCATCAACCTGCTGGGCATTGACTCGGTGATGCAGCCGCATGACAAGCGGGTACGGGCATGGGAGCGCATCGGCCGGGAATTGCCTCTGTCGCTGCTGGAGCCGACCATCAATGACGTGGGGCTGGATGCGGCACCGGCCATCGGGCAGGCCATCTTGGCCGGGCAGGTGAAGGGGCGCACTGTGATCAACCTGCAACTTCCTTTTTGAAAGGCTCCGATATGAGAAATTGGGTGGATGCTGGTTCTTTAAGTGATGGGTTTGCTTTCGTTGCAGGCCGGGTCTCGGCCCGGCAGCCGACTCACTTTCTCTTGCTTCGCCAAGAGAAAGTAAGCAAAGAGAAGGCGAGCCGGAGACAGGGCCGCTGCGCGGTTCCTTGCGCTGCTCGCAGCGGGCGGGTCTGGCGCAAACTCGGCTTCGCCATCGCAAACTCCCGGGATTGCAAACAGCCAAACTCCCCCGCACGCGAAGGCCCAAGCGCGAGCAAAGCGACGCGCGACACCCCCCAATCCGCGTGCAAGGTGAGCGCAGCGAACGAGCACGCGGTACCCGGCCCCCGCTCCCCCGCCATGGAGACCGTGCCGAGCAGCGCAGCGGCGGGCGGATCAGGGCTGGCGTTGTTTGAGCGCAGCGAGTTTAGCCAGACCCCGCCCGACGCGAGCAGCGCAGGGAACCCGCAGGGCACGGTCTCTGGCTCGCCTTTTCTTTGGGTACTTTCTTTTGGCGAAGCAAAAGAAAGTACCTCGGCCGCCGGGCCGAAACCCGGCTCGCCACGAACAAAATAACCCCAACTCAACAGCAACAGCAAAAGGAACAAAGCAAATGACAAGCAAACAAAAAATCGGCTTCATCGGCCTAGGCAGCCTCGGCGAAGGCCTGTGCAACAGCCTGGTCACCGCCGGCTATGCAGTCACCGTCAACGACCTCAACAAAGACCTCGCCAAAAGACTCCTGCAAGCCGGCGCCACATGGGCCGACACCACAGCTGAAGCCTGCAAAAACGCCGATGTCGTCATCACCGTCCTCCCCTCCCCCGCTGTTTCTCGCAAAGTCGTCGAAGGCCAAAACGGCGTGTTCGACAACCTGAAGCCAGGCAGCACCTGGATCGAGATGAGCACCACCGACATGGACGACCTGCTGCGCCTCACCGAAGTCGCCAAGTCCAAGGGCATCAAGGTTCTGGAATGCCCCGTCACCGGTGGCGTGCACCTGGCCAACTCGGGCGAGATCACCGTACTGGTCGGCGGCGAGGAAGCCACCTTCAAGGGCGTCGAAGACATCCTCAAGACCATAGGCGGCGAGATCATCTACATGGGCAAGATGGGCAACGCCTCCGTGGTGAAGGTCGTGACCAATATGCTGGCCTTCATCCACCTGATTGCCGCCGGCGAAGCCATGATGCTGCCGGCCAAATACGGCGTGGACCCGGACGCCACCTACCGCGCCATCCGCGCCAGTTCGGGCAACAGCTTTGTGCACGAGACCGAGTCCAAGCTGGTGCTCTCCGGCAGCTACAACGTCAAGTTCACCATGGACTTGGCCTGCAAGGACCTGGGGCTGGTCAACGGCATTGCCGAAAAGCTGGGTGTGCCCTTGGAGTTGGGCAGCATGGCGCAGCAAATCTTCCGCCGTGCGCGCGGGCTGATGGGCGGCAACGCACAATCGCCCGAGGTGGTGCGCATGATCGAGAAGGCTTGCGATCTGGAACTGCGTGCACCGGGATACCCCACCGAGTTGGTCGCTGAATAAGTCAGAGGACGTGACACCGGGGGGCAGGCGGGGCGCCCGGTGTCAGGCATCTGTCAAGGAAAAAGGGGAGGCTTGGAAGGCACACATTCCATGATGTGCGTCAATTCATCCAAACCAAGACTGGCCTAAACTGCTTCCGAGCAAATCAAGCGCCAGCAGCCACCAGGAGACATTCCCCTTGCTACCCGCCTACATCACGCACGCTGATTGCACCCGCCACGAAATGGGTGCCGACCACCCCGAATGCCCCGAGCGCCTGGGCGCCATCAACGACATGCTGCTGACCAAGGGGCTGCTGGACTACATGAGCAGCTATGACGCGCCGCTGGCCACCGATGCCCAACTGGTGCGTGCCCACGGTCCGGAATACGTGCACAGCATTCTGAATTCCTCCCCCGATGAAGGCTACTTCCGGGTCGACCCCGATACCAGCATGAACCCCCACACCGCCCTGGCCGCCCTGCGCGCCGCCGGTGCTTTGGTGCAGGCCACTGATCTGGTGATTGCCGGGGGCGTGCCCGCCGCCTTTTGCAGCGTGCGCCCGCCCGGCCACCATGCCGAGCGCAACAGCGCCATGGGCTTCTGCTTTTTCAACAACGTGGCCGTGGGCATCCTGCATGCGCTGGAGCACCATGGCCTGCAGCGCGTGGCGCTGATCGACTTTGACGTGCACCACGGCAACGGCAGCGAAGACATCCTGCAAAACGACCCGCGCATCCTGATGTGCTCGATTTTCGAGACCGGGCTGTACCCCTTCTCGGGCGAGAACAGCACCGCCACCAACATGGTCAACGTGGGCCTGCCCTCGCGCTCGGGCTCGGAGAAATTCCGCGAGGCCGTCACCGCCCACTGGATACCGGCGCTGGACGCGTTCCAGCCGCAGCTGATTTACATATCGGCCGGCTTTGACGGCCACCGTGAAGACGACATGGGCAACCTCGGACTGGTCGAAGCCGACTACGCCTGGGTGACCCAACAGCTCATGGCGGTGGCCAGACGCCACTGCCATGGCCGCATGATTTCCTGCCTGGAAGGCGGATATGTCTTGAGCCCCCTTGCACGCAGCGCTGCCGCGCACGTCAAGGTGCTCATAGGCGCAGACTGAACTTATGGACAAACACTACCTCTCCCCCCTCGTCGCCCCCCAATCGAGTCTGGTTTTCGCCGGCCCCACCGACAGCGACGAGAGCCACACGCCCCAGGCCAAATTGCTGGCCGCCAACCTGAAGGCTCAGAACTTCAAGGGCACACTGCATTTTCTGGATATCAACAGCAGCGGCACACTGGCCGAACTGGCACAAACCCGTGCTGATCTGGCCATCATCGCCCTGCCGCCGCAGGACGTGCTCGCAGCACTGGAAGTGGCCGGACGCATGACCTGTCGCTCGGCGCTCATCATCTCCAGCGGCATCACAGCCGATCTGGCTGCCGACCTGAAGAAGGTGGCCAAGCGCGAAAACGTGCAGTTGTTAGGCCCCAATTGCCTGGGTTTTCAGAACCCGCTGCTGCAACTCAACGCCAGTGTGGCCGGCCCCTTGGCCAAGGCCGGCTCGCTCGCGCTGGTCTCGCAATCCGGCGCGCTGACCGCATCCATGCTGGACTGGGCCAGGAAAAATGCAGTGAGCTTTTCTTCGGTGGTGTCCCTGGGGCCCAACACCGCTGTGGACATCGCGCAGGTGCTGGACTACCTGGCCAACGATGCGCGCACGCAAAGCATCATCGTGTACCTGGAAGGCATCTCCAACGCCCGGCGCTTCATGAGCGCGCTGCGCTCGGCCGCCAATGCCAAACCGGTCATCGTGCTCAAGGCCGGACGCAAACCCGCCGGCAACGAAGCCGCGCAAACCCACAGCGGCGCCATTG
>CANFIH010000066.1 GCA_947446855.1 Burkholderiales bacterium | reverse complement strand
GCTGGCGTGCCGCGTCGGCCGCGCAGACGGCCTCCCTATCCAACGGCCAGCGCGCGGCAAGGCGCTTTGGCCTGCGCAGCGCGGGGGACGAGGCCGCTCTGGGTTTTCCAACCCTGTTCGAGGTCACCTTGCCCGCACTGCTAGCTGCCTTGCAGGCCGGCCATGCATTGCGCGCCGCGCGGGTGCAGGCCTTCTTCGCCACCATGGCGGTGCTGGATGACACCAACACCGCGCACCGCGGCGGCTGGGAGGGCGTGCAGTTTGTCAAGACCTCGGCACAGGGCTTTCTGGATGCCGGCGGTGTGGCGCAGACCGACTGGGTGCTGCAGGCGCGTGCCATCCATGCCGACCTGGTGGCGCGCCGTTTGTCACCCGGTGGCTCGGCCGATGTGCTGGCCGCGGCCTGCTGGTTGCATGCAATGCAGCAGCAAGCTCCCGCCCTGTTGGCTGTGAAGGCTGCCGCCGCAAGCTCCCGGCAGACCCGGCGCGCCGGTCACCCTGCGCCGGCGGCTTCCACGCCGTTTGCCTTGCTGGCATCCGCTTGGGCTGCATGAGTTACGCGCTGGTGTTTTCCGGCCAGGGCACACAGGGCCCGGGCATGCTGCCCTGGCTGGAGTCCGTACCGGCCTGCCAGCCGGTGTTGGCGGCCATGGCCGAATGGACAGGCCGCGACTGGCGCGACGGCCTGGCCGATGCACCAAGGCGCAGCCGCAACACCTTTGCCCAGCCTTTGATTACGGGCACGGCACTGGCGGCCTGGGCAGCGCTTGCATCGGCGCTGGATGAACGGCCAGCCGCCGTGGCCGGATACAGCGTGGGTGAGTTGGCGGCCTATGCTTGCGCCGGTGTGTTCACCGTGCAAACTGCCATAGCCCTGGCGGTGCAGCGCGCGTCCCTGATGGACGCGGCCGTTCTCGGCCTGGACACGGGCTTGCTGTCGGTGTCCGGCTTGGGCGTGGCGCAGGTGCTGCAGGCACAGCCGGCGCTGGAATGTGCGATTGAGATCGGCGCCGATCAAGGCATCTATGCCGGTGAGGTCTCAGCGCTCACGGCGGGTGAACACGCGCTGACAGCACAGGGCGCACTGTGCAAACGCCTGGAGGTGCGCGTGGCGTCCCACTCGCACTGGATGGCCAGTGCCGCGATGGGCTTTGCTGCGCAACTGGAGGCCATGTCCTTTGCGCGCCCGCACGCGGCCCTGGTGCTGAACGCCACCGGCGCCAGCAGCCGCGACCCGCAGACCCTGCGCCGCGCGCTCAGCGCACAAATCGACCACACCGTGCAATGGTCCGCTTGCATGGATGCGCTGGCGGAGCAGGGCGTGGCCTGCGTCATCGAAGTCGGTGCGGGCAGCACGCTCTCCAAAATGTGGAACCAGCGCCACCCTGAAATCCCGGCGCGCTCGCTGGAAGAATTCAGGGATGTGGCGGGTGCGGCACGGTGGATGGAGCGGAATGCGAGGTAGGTCAGGCTGTTGCTGCGTAATCTCAGAGCCGGAACGGGTTGCGTATCGACAACGTGGTGCTGCCCATGGACTCGGGTAGCTGGATATTGAGACCGTCCTGCATGTCCTCGCTGTACAGGACGGTGCAAGCGCTTAAGCCCGCCGCCGCCACGATGTTGGCGTCATACAGGGACAGCGAATAGCGCTCCATCAAGACCAGGGCAGTCTGATGCGTGCGCACGCTCAGGTCATAGACCTCGCAAGTGTTGATCAGCGTGTTGGACAGTGACTGGATATCGGCCAAAGTCATGGCGCGCTTCCTTCGCAGCACATTGGCAAATTCGTTCAGTACCTGCACGCTGATGACAGACTCATCCGCCAGCAACTGTTCCACCGTGTCCGCACGCGTCGAATCGTCAACCCAGTAGATCAGCACGTTGGTGTCGATAAAGGCTCTCACCGCGCGTTGGCCTCGTCGCGGTCAAAGGCAAAGTCGGCAGGCCAGGCCGCACGGAATTTGCGCGCGGACTGCAATCGCTCCAGCTTGCCGGGTTTGCGCTCCACGGTGGCGCTTGCAGGTTTGCCTGACTTTTTGGGTGCAGGCCGCAATTCCAGTTCATCCCCATCCGCAATGCCCAACTCCTGCACCAGGGCCACGGGCAATCGCACTGCGAGGCTGTTCCCCCATTTGGCAACTTGCATGAAAATACTCTCTTGGATATACAAAAAGGAAAGTATATTCTTTTGGGGTTAGCTTTCAAAGCATCCAGTAGTGCTTTGGCCCTGCTGCGGAGTCCTTGCCGGGCGGTCAGATCCGGGTCAGCGCCGTCGCATCCGCCACATCCTCTGCGTCATGCGTCACCAGCAGCGCCGGGATGCCACGCGTTCGCACCATGCCAAACACCAGCGTGCGCATGCGCGCCCGCAAGGCCGCATCCAGGCGCGAGAACGGCTCGTCCAGCAGCAGGGCCTGCGGTTGCGCCAGCAGGGCGCGGGCCAGTGCCACGCGGGCGCGCTGGCCGCCGGAGAGGGTGGCCGGGTCGGCGTGCAGCGAGTCGCTCATTTCCACATCGTGCAGGGCCTGCAGCACCAGCGCTTCACGCGCGGTGTTGTTGCCCCGGGGTGTGGCAAACAGCAGGTTCTCGCGCACCGTCATGTGGGGAAACAGCAGGTCGTCCTGAAACAGAATGCCTACGCGCCGTGCCTGCGTCGGTAGCAGGTCGATGCGCTGTCCGTTGAGGTGCACGCGGCCCTCAAAGTGCAGGGCCTGGTCCAGCGTGCCGCAGATGGCGGCCAGCAGGCTGGATTTGCCGCTGCCACTGTCGCCCATCAGCGTGTGCACCTGGCCGGGCGCAATGTCGAGTTGCAGGCCGCGCAACATAACGCCCGCGGGGCTGCTGAGGCTGCGGACGTCTACGCGCAGACTCATGCCGCGAGCGCGGGTGCCGCGATGCAAATAGTGCCCAGCGCATCCACGCGCAGGGGGATGGCAATCAGCGATTCGCCTTCGCAATCGCCCCATTCGCAGACGCCATCGCTCCAGCGGTAGCGCGCGTAATGCACATTGCAGCTGAGGCTGGTGTGGGGCTGGAATTTCAGGTGCTCCTGTGCGACCGCCAGCGGCACGCCGAAGTGGGCACAGCGGTTGGCAAAGGCGGTGACGGTTGGGCCGCTGCGCAGCAACAGCAACTTGAACGGGTGCTGCTGTGCGCTGTCTGCGGCGGCGAACACCTGGCGCAGCAGGACCTGGCCGTCGGGCACCTCGTCCACATGGCCCAAGCAGGTGCCGGGTGCCGGCGCGTGGGGCAGGGTGTGCCACAGCGGCGTGGCCGGCAGGGAGGGCGCAGAGGGTGGGGTGGGGCTGGCGTCGGTCATCTGCGGATTGTGCCCAAGGCGGGCGCGGGTTTGGCAAAACGCCGGCTGCGTCCCAGCCAGGCTGCGGCTGCAAACACCAGCACCGGCAGCAGCCACTGCAGCCAGGCAAAGGCGGCCATCAGGCTGCGCTGGCCACCGGCGGCCAGCGTCACCGCCTCCGTGGTGACCGTGGCAAAGCGTCCCGCACCCACATACAGCGTGGGCAGGTATTGCGCCACGCTCACCGCAAAGCCCACGGCAAAGGCGCGGGCCAGGCTGGCGCGCAGCAGTGGCCACTTCACCCGCAGCAAGAAATGCAAGTGCGTCTGCCCCAGCGAGGCGGCCAGTTGCGCATAGCGCGTATCGAATCCGCTGTAGGCGCCCACGCTGCTCAGCAGCACATAGGGCAGGCAGGCCAGCGTGTGCGTCAGCCACACACCGGCGGCGGTGGCGTCCAGCCCCCAGCTCAGGGTCAGGCGGTGCAGGCCTATCACCCACAGCAGCGCAGGCAGCAGCAGTGGCGCATAGGCCAGGCCTTGCAGGCGCTGCTGCCAGCGCAGCGGCGCCCATTCCAGCCAGGCCACCACCCAGAGCAGGGCGCAGGTCGCGCTGAGCAGCCCCAGCCAGAGCGTGGTCCACAGCGTGCCGGCGCTGTCCCACACCGTGCCCCAGGCGTCCAGGCTCCAGCGCGCGGGCAGCAGCTCCGGGAAGGGCCAGCTGCCGATGAAGCTGCCCAGCAGCAGGGCGGCCAGCACCGCAAGGTAAATTGCCAAAAGCGCAGCGCCTGCCCTACCGGCTGGATGCACGAAGCGGTGGGTGGGCCGGCGCAACAGCCCTGCACCAGCGTTGCCCGCTGTGTCTGCGCGAAGACGAGGGGAGACGGACCTTTCGTGCGCACTTGCGGGTGCGCCGCGCGTGCGCCGCCGCCGCCAGAGCGGTGCCTGCAGCAGTGCCCGGCCCGCGCCCGCGCTCACCGCCACCAGGGCTGCCAGCGTCCAGGCGGCAGCAGCGCCCTGTGCGTTTTCCAGCGCGCTGGCGTCTTGCAGCCAGTGCCAGGCCAGCACCGCCAAGGTGGGTGGCGAGGCCGGGCCTATAACCAGCGCGACATCCACCACCGTCAGGCCGTAGGCCAGCACCGCGAGCAGGGGTGCGGCCAGACGCGGCAGCAACTGCGGCCAGACGATGCGCCACCAAGCAACCTGTGCACCATAGCCAAAGCTGGCGGCGAGTTGCAGTTCGCGCTGCAGGCGCTGTGCCACATCGGGCCGCAGCAGATGCGCGTGCGCGGCCCACAGCACAAATGGGGTCTCCTTGAGCGCCAGCACGGCGATCAGGCCCAGGCCCCAGGGATCTTGCGTGGTGGGCCAGGGCGGGGGGGCAAGCAGGCCGGTGGCCCAAGGGGACAGCAGACGCAGCAGCCAGCCCGTGGGCGCAACCAGCAGCACCAGGCCCATGGCAAAGGCGGCATGGGGCATGGCCAGCATGAAGGGCTGGCTGCTGGCCAGGCGTTGCTGCAAGGACGGTGTGGCGCTGAGCGACAACAGAGCGGCCGCTGCTGCCGTGGCCAGCGTGGTGCTGGCCAGCCCTGTCCACAGGCTCAGGCCCAGGGCGGGCAGCGTCTGGCTGTCATGCCACAGCGCCAGCCAGGCCGCCGCATCCCAACCTGCCAGCACGGCCTGTCCCAGGCTCCAGAGCAGTGGCACAAACACCAGCGCCAGCAGCGCAGCAGTGGGTTTATGCGCAGGAGCCCGCATAGGCCAAGCCCGCCGCCACGCCACCAAAGCGGTTGCCCGAGACCAGCGTGGCCTGCGGCATGGCGCTTTGCAGGGCGGCCACCAGCGGCTGCAGGGCCGAGGAGCCGCCGGTCAGATACACCACGTCCACCTGCGCCACGCCGGAGCGCACGACGCAGTCCTGGGCGCAGCGCACCACCTGGGCAATGGCGTCCTGCAGGGTCTGCTCCATCCCGGCGGCGGTGACAGAAGGTGCCAGCGCAGCCGCCAGAAATTCCAGGTGTACGGCGGCATCTTCCCCGCTGATGGAGCATTTGATTTTTGCCGTCTCCACCTCGGCCAGCATGCGGTGTCCGTACTGGCCTTCGAGTGCGGCCATCAGGCGCTTGTGCAGGGCCTGGTCGCTGAAGTCGGTCCACAGCTCCTTGGCAAAGTGCATGGCCTTGCGGGTGTAGGCCTGGTGGATCAGGTGCCAGGTGCTCAGGTCAAAAAATACGCCGTTGGGTACCGGCCGGTTGCCGGTGCCGATGTGGCGGTAGCCCAGCAGCGGCATCACGGTGGAGAGGTCGAGCAGGCGGTCAAAGTCGGTGCCGCCAATGTGCACGCCGGTGGTGGCCAGGATGTCGGCCTTGCGCTCGGCCTGTGTGCTGCGCGCCGGGTTCAGGCGGATCACCGTGAAGTCGGAGGTGCCGCCGCCAATGTCCACCACCAGGGCCACGGTTTCTTTGGCCACGCGCTGCTCGTAGTCGAGCGCGGCGGCAATCGGCTCGAGCTGGTAGCCGATGTGGCTAAAGCCGGCTTCCATCGCGGCGCGGCCCAGGGTCTCCTGCGCCAGCGCATCGCGCTCGGGGTTGTCGTCCACAAAGTGCACCGGGCGCCCCAGCATGGCGTGCGTCAGTGGCACGCCGGCATGGGCCTCGCTGCGCCGCTTGAGCTCCTTGAAGAACAGCACCACGATGTCAAAGTAGCGCAGGCTGCGCTCGCCCACAGCCGTGTATTCGTCCATCAGGCTGCTGCCCAGCAGGCTTTTGAGCGAGCGCAGCAGGCGGCCTTCGGTGCCGCTCAGGTAAGCCTGCATGGCTTCGCTGCCGTACAGCACGCTGTGCGTTTCCTGGTTGAAGAAGACGGCGGTGGGCATCTCGGCACGGCTGCCGTCCAGCGGCACCACTTGCATGGCACCTTGCGCGTCTATGAGTGCGGCCGCGGAGTTGGAGGTGCCGAAGTCGATCCCCAGGACTGGAGGGCGGGTGCTCACGCTTTGGCCGGAAGAACCTGGCGCAAAAACGCGGCCATGTCTTCCACTTCTTCGGGGATCACGTTGTGCTCGGTCTCGTAGCTATGCCACTGCACCGGGTGGCCCAGCGCCAGCAGCGCGTCGCGGGTTTCTTCACCGCGCTGCGGGATCACGACGGTGTCGTGCTTGCCGTGGGCCATGAAGAGGGGGGTGACGGCATTGGCGTTCGAGCGTTCGATGTGCAAGCGGTCTGCCAGCGGCAAATAGCCCGACAGGGCCATGATGCCGCCCAGCGCAAACGGCAGGCGCAAGGCGGTGTGCAAGGCCATGGCTGCGCCCTGGCTGAAGCCGGCCAGCACGATGTGCTCAGAGGCAATGCCGCGCTGCATCTCATGGGCAATCAGGGCCAGCACCGCCAGCTCGGAGTTTTGGATGCCGGCGGCATCCTGGTCGCTGACCAGATCGGTGCCGGTGATGTCGTACCACGCCGGCATGCTGTAGCCACCGTTCACCGTCACAGGGATGGAGGGCGCATGGGGAAACACAAAGCGGATGGCCCGGCAGCCTTTCAGATCGAGCTCCGGCACCAGGCCGGCAAAGTCGTGGCCGTTGGCGCCCAGGCCGTGCAGCAGGATGACGGCAGCGGTGGGGGAGGGGGCCGATTCCATTTCGAATCGGGGAAGCATTTTTTTCTGCATAGGTGTCGGTGAAGCGTTGGGGCGGTGCCGGGGTGCGATGGCCTGGGGCGTTTTAGGTGCCGTAGCGTTTCAGCCATTCCTGCTCCAGGGGCGCAACCCAGGAGCCATGGGGTTCGGGCAGTGCGGGGGCTGCATTGTGCACCTGTCCGGGCAGCTGCGTGCCGGCAAACAGTGCTTGGTCTTTGGCGCTGAGCTTGGCCGGGGCCAGCACGGTGGGATCGCCCCAGATGCGGATGTCGGCCTTGTGGGCCTGCGCTTGCGGGCTGAGCAAAAAGTTGGCGAACACCATGGCGCCCTGCTTGGCACGGGCATTGACCGGGATGGCGACAAAGTGGGTGTTGCCAATGGTGCCGCCGCTGAACTGGTAGCTGACCACCGTCGCGGGCAAGCGCCCGGCGGCGATTTCGTTGGCGGCGTCGTTGGGGTTGAAGGTGAGGGCCCAGCGCAGCTCGCCATCGGCCAGCATCTGGCGCACAGCGGCCGCATTGTTGGCAAACTGCTTGCCGGCGCGCCACAGCTGCGGGTGCAGCGCATCCAGAAAGGCCCACAGCGGTGCCGTGGCCTTGGCAAAAGCGGCGGGCGTCACCGGCTGGTAAAACGCATCGCGTCCCGGGTTCAGGTCCAGCAGGAATTGCTTGAGCAGGGTGGTGCCGTGGAAGTCCGGCGGGCGCGGGTAGGTGACGCGGCCCGGGTTGGCCTTGGCAAAGGCCAGCAGCTCCTGCAGGTTTTGCGGCGGCTGGGGAACCTGTTTGCTGTCCACCATGAAGGTGAGTTGGGCCATGCCCCAGGGCGCTTCCATGCCATCCACGGGCTCGGCAAAGTCCAGCCGGGTGGTGGGTTTGCCTTGCACGTCCACCAACGCAAAGTTCGGCAGTTTGGGTGTGATGGGCCCGAAGAGCAGGCCCTCGCGCTTCATGGCCAGGAAGTTTTCGCCATTGATCCAGACCAGATCGACCGTGCCGTCCTGCTTGCCGGCCGCCTTTTCGCTGCGCACACGTTGCACCACATCGGCCGCATCGCTGATCTTGACGTGCTCCACGCGTACGCCGAATTGCTCCAGCACCTGTTGGCCGGCCCAGCGGATGTAGCTATTGATCGGCTCGGCACCGGCCCAGGCGTTGAAGTACACGGTCTGGCCGCGCGCTTGCCTGGTTATCGCCTCCCAGTCGCTGTTGGCAGCCCGGGCGGTGCGCTGGAATGCCAACGCAAGGCCGGCGCCGCCCCAGGTGAGGGCGTGGCGGCGGTTCAGCGGGGTCAGGGGTTTGTCTGTCAAAGCCATTTTCAAAAGGTCTGTCAGGCCAGCAAGGCCTGGGCGAATTCACGCGCGTTAAAGGTTTCCAATTCATTGAGCTGCTCGCCCACACCGATGAAGTACACGGGCACGGGCCGCTCGCGCGCAATGGCAGCCAGCACACCGCCCTTGGCCGTGCCGTCCAGCTTGGTCACGATCAGGCCGGTCAGGCCCAGCGCGTCGTCAAACGACTTGACCTGCGACACCGCGTTCTGGCCGGTGTTGCCGTCAATCACCAGCAGCACCTCGTGGGGCGCGGTGCCGTCGGCCTTCTGGATCACGCGTTTGATTTTTTTCAGCTCTTCCATCAGGTGCAGCTGGGTGGGCAGGCGCCCGGCGGTGTCGATCAGCACCACGTCTTTGCCGCGCGCCTTGCCCGCGCTGACCGCATCAAAGCTCACCGCTGCCGGGTCGGCGCCGGCCTGGCTGATGATTTCCACCGTGTTGCGGTCGGCCCAGATGCTGAGCTGCTCGCGCGCAGCGGCGCGGAAGGTGTCGGCCGCAGCCAGCAGCACGCTGGCGCCTTCTTCGGCCAGGTGGCGGGTCAGCTTGCCAATCGAGGTGGTTTTGCCCGCGCCGTTCACCCCGGTGACCATGATCACGGTGGGCGTGTGCTGGCCTATGACCAGGGGCTTTTGCAGCGGCTGCAGCAGCTCGGCCAGGATGGCAATCAGCAGGTTCTTCAGTGCCACCGGGTGCGTTACCCCAGCCGCCTTGGCGCGCTTGCGCAGGGTGTCGGTCAAAAACTGGGTGGCCGAGACGCCGGCGTCCGCCATCAGCAGGGCGCTTTCCAGTTCCTCGTACAGCGCCTCGTCCACCTTGGCGCCGCCGAACACGCCGGACAGGCTGGCAGCCGTTTTCCCCAAGCCCGCCTTGAGTTTGGCCAGCCATTTCTGGCGTTCGGGCGGGGGGGCGGGCGGAGTGTCGGCCACCGCGATGGGCGCCGCCAGCGCGCTGCCAATCAGGGAGCCGCCCGGGGGCGTACTGGTCCCGCCTGGGGGCGTAGCCGGGCCGGGCGCAAGTGGCCGGGCCGGCGCCTCGGGGGGCGGCGTGACAGCCGCGGGAGGCGTTGAAGGTGATTTTTTCTTGAAAAAGCTGAACATGGGTGCCGTTCTTAGAATCACCCATTCTATGAAACACACAAACACCTGGCGCTTGCGCCTTCAAACCGGCTGTGCTTTGTTCCTGGGCCTGTGCCACTGGGCCGCCGGCGCTGCCGTGGCAGAGGCTGCCAGCGTGCGCCAATACACCCTGCCAAACGGCATGACGCTGATTGTGCAACCCGACCACCGCGCCCCCACGGCCGTGCACATGCTGTGGGTGCGCGTGGGCTCCATGGACGAGGTGGACGGCAGCAGCGGCGTGGCCCATGTGCTGGAGCACATGATGTTCAAGGGCACGCCCACCGTCAAAGCAGGCGACTTTTCCCGCAAGGTGGCAGCCCTGGGCGGGCGCGAAAACGCCTTTACCAGCAAGGATTACACCGGCTACTTTCAGCAGATACCGGCCAACCGCCTGGCTGACGTGATGCAGCTCGAAGCCGACCGCTTTGCCCACAACCAGTGGAGCGACGAGGAGTTTGCCAAGGAGCTGGAGGTGGTGAAGGAAGAGCGCCGCCTGCGCACCGAAGACAGCCCGCATGCGCGCCTGAGTGAGGCCATGTACGCGGTGGCCTACACCGCCTCGCCCTACCGCCGCCCCATCGTGGGCTGGATGAATGACCTAGACGCCCTGACGCCGGACGATGCCCGTGCCTTCTTCCAGCGCTGGTACACCCCGGCCAATGCCGCCATCGTGGTGGCCGGTGATGTGGAGCCGGACGCAGTCTTTGCGCTGGCGCAAAAGTTCTATGGCGGCATCAGCGGCCACGCCGTACCGGCGCGCAAGCCGCGCCTGGAGCCCGAACAAAGCGGCATGCGCCGGCTGGACTTCAAGGCCCCGGCCGAGCAGGCCAGCGTGACGCTGGCCTTCAAAATTCCCAGCTTCGCCCCCGCTGCGCTGGACAGTGATGCCGATGCCGCCAGCAACGACGCCCTGGCCCTGACCATGCTGGCCGCCGTGCTCAGCGGCTATGACAACGCCCGCCTGGACCGGGCCCTGACGCAGAGCGATGACCATGTGGCCGACAGCGCCGGTGCCCACTGCGGCCTGGGCGCACGCGGGCCGGAGATGTGCTTTTTGTTCGGTGTGCCCTCGGCCGGCAAGACCGCTGCGCAAGTGGAAGCTGCCTTGCGCGCGCAGGTGGCGCTGATCGCCAAAGAGGGCGTGCAGGCCGCCGAGCTGCAGCGCGTTAAAAACCAGTGGATTGCCAGCGAGGTGTACAAGCTCGACAGCGTGTTCAACCAGGGCCGCATTCTGGGCACCAACTGGGCCATCGGCTTCCCTCTGAATGCCGATGACAAGCTGATCGCCCGCCTGCGTACCGTGACATCGGCCCAGGTGCAAGCCGTGGCCGCCCGCTACTTTGGCGACGACGCGCTGACGGTGGCCACCCTGCTGCCGCAGCCGCTGGATACCACCCGTAAACCCCGACCCGCGCCTGCCGGCCTGCGTCATTGAGCCGGCGGAACTGCACCATGACTACGATTTCCTTCAAACCCGCCCGCGCGGCGCTGCTCGGTCTGGCTGCCCTGTGCTGCGCCTTGGCCAGCCACGCTGCCATCCCGATTGCCCACTGGACCCAAGCCTCGGGCGCCCAGGTGTTCCTGGTGGAAAGCCCGGCCATCCCCATGGTGGACGTGCAGATCGACTTTGACGCCGGTGGCCGGCGCGACCCGAAGGACAAGCCCGGCCTGGCCAACCTGATGGCCTCCGGCACGGCCTATGGTGTGAAGGCCAGGGGGCAGGAGCCCGCGCTGGATGAAAACGGTCTGAGCGACGCCTGGGCCGATTTGGGGGCCAGCCTGGGCGGCAGCGCCGGGGCCGATCGTCTGAGTTTTGCCTTGCGCTCCCTTACCTACCCGGACCTGCTGGAAAAAGCCACCGCCCTGGCGGCACGCCAGTTGGGTGATCCGGCCTATCCGGATGCGCCCTGGTTGCGCGACCGCCCCAAGCTGGTGGCCAGTCTGAAGGAGGCCAATACCCGGCCCGCCACCCTGGCCGGCCGGGCCTTTGCCCGCGCCGTGTATGGCGACCATCCCTATGGTGCCGAGAGCACCGAAGAAACCCTGGGCCGCATCAGCGCGGCCGACCTGCGCGCCCTGCACGCCCAGGCACTCAAGGCCTGCAGCGCCAGGGTGAGCATCGTGGGGGCGCTGAACCGGGCGCAGGCCGATGCGCTGGTCAGCAAGCTGCTGGCCTATCTGCCCACCAGGGGCTGTGACGCCTTGCCGGCGGTGCCCGAGGTGGCGCCACTCACCGCCGCGCACGAAGAGCGCATTGCCTTTGCCTCGGCCCAGGCCCATGTGTTGGTCGGCCAGCCCGGCGTCAAGCGCAATTCACCGGACTTCTTTGCCCTGACGGTGGGTAACCACATTCTGGGCGGCGGCGGCTTTACCGCGCGCCTGACCGAAGAGGTGCGCGAAAAGCGCGGTCTGACCTACAGCGTGTCCAGCGCCTTCGCGCCGGGTTTGCATGCGGGCGCCTTCACCATCGGCCTGCAGACGCGCCCCGACCAGGCCCAGCAGGCGCTGACGCTGGTGCGGGAGGTGCTCGCGAAGTTCGTCAATGAGGGGCCGACCGAGAAGGAACTGCAAGCGGCCAAAGACAACCTGATCGGCGGCTTTGCCCTGCGCCTGGACAGCAACCGCAAGCTGCTGGACAACGTGGCCAATATCGCCTGGAACAACCTGCCGCTGGACTATCTGGAGACCTGGACGGCTCAGGTGCAAAAGCTCACCGTAGCCGATATCCGCGCCGCCTTTGGGCGCGCCGTGCAGCCGCAGCGCATGGTGACGGTGGTGCTGGGGGCTGAAGAGGCTAAATAGTTCAGGGCGCCAGCAGCCCGTTGCGCACGGCGCACTTCACCAGCCCGGCGATGTTGCGCACGCCCAGCTTGCGCATGATGTTTTCGCGGTGCACCTCGACCGTGCCCTTGGCGATAAACAACTGGGCGGCGATCTCCGCCGAGGTCAGGCCCTCGGTAATGAGCGACATGACTTCGGTTTCGCGCTTGCTCAGCCGCGGCAAGGGGTTCGCAGGCGTCTGAAGCTCACCTTCGGATATCGCGCCGTTGGCGGTGCCGTTGTGCACGGCGTTGCCGGGCCTGAACCTCGCTGCCAAGGCCTTGCGAATGCGCGCTCTGGCCACGGCGGTGGAATACGGCTTGGAGATGTAGTCGGCGGCCTGCAACTCCAGTGCCCGTGCTTCCTGGGCGGGATCATGCAGGGCAGTCACAAAGACCACCGGAATGTCCCTGGTCAGGGGACAACGTTTGAGTTGCTGGCACACCTCAAAGCCGTCCAGGCCTGGCATGAAGACGTCCAGCAGAATCAAATCCGGCGATGGGCAACGCTGGGCCCTTTCCAATGCGTCGGCTCCATTGCTTGCCAGTGCAATGCGGTAGTCGGGTTTGAGCAGACCGGACATGCTTTGCGCGTCTGCAAAGGAATCATCCACGATCAGGACGAGCGGCCAGGTGTTCATTCCAGGGGTGGCGTTACAGCGCCGAGACGCTCATCAAAAAGGGCCAGGGATGCACGCCGGGTTGTGCGTTGGGCCCCAGGTTCAAGCGGTAGCGCAGGCCGAAACTCCGGGCAACGGTGGGGTGCCAGCCGCCCTGAATCAGCATCACACCGCCCGATGCCGGCATCTGGAAGTTGCTGGCGCCACCGGTGATTTGCACGCTCTGAATAACGCCACCGTTGTGCAGGCCATGAAACTCCACAGCCACGCCCTCGGCGCTATTGGTCTTGATGTCAAACACGCTGGCCTGCGCAACCTCGACGTAGCCGCGCGCAATGTCCTGCTCAGTGACTGTAAAGCCGGCTGGGTGGCTTTTGGTGGTGAGCTGAATATTCCTGGGGACGGTGGCGGTGACCAGCAAGCGCGATGAGCCGCTGCCCGCGGCCCTGGCCGTTTGCGTTGCAAAGGCAAAGGCAAACCCCAAACCGGCACATAGCACGGCGCTGAGCAGGCGCTTTTGCAGTGGCACCACATGGGATAGCGTCTCGGGTTGCACGGCACCCATCTCGACCAGCACATCGCCCAGTTCCGCATCGGTGGGCTTGTTCTGCAGGGCTTGATTCAGCACCGCACGGGAGACATCGCCCCGGGCCACCAGCAGTTCGCCCACACTCAGACATTCAGGCAATGCATGGGTGGAATGACCTTTGTCGTGGCTCAGATGTTGGCGAACCTGCTGCTGCACTTCCACTACGGCTGCAATGTCCTTGGGATCTATGGCCGCTTGCCGCACCAGAACTTCCCCCAGCCTTTCGCCGGTGGCACGCTGCAGGTCCAACGCGTACTTCACCTGATCCGGTGGCACCAGGCCTGCAGAGCTCAGAAACTCGCCCAGAGGCAGGGGCGGGTCTGTGGGTTTGGGGGTGGTCGTCATGGTAGGAGTCAAGGTGTGATGGTGATCAGCAAGGAGTCCGCATAGTTCCCTGCGGCGATGTTTTGCAATGGCGGTATGCGGCCATACAGCGTGAAGTGCATGGACTTGCGCTCATTGGCTTGCATGGCGCCCGTACTCACCATGGGCGCGGCTGAGCCGTCACCCCAGTTCACGGAGCGTGCAGCGTTGGTGTAGATGCCATAGTTCAGCGCGTGCCCATTGCCAAGCATTTTGCGGTCGCTGGTGGTGCTGAGGCTGAGCGCCACACTGGCGCCGCTGGGGGTGGCTGCCATCAGGTTGGTGCAACTCAAATCGACTGTGCCCACCCCGTCGGTAGGGCTGGAACTGGAGGGGTCGTACAGGCCAAACGCCAACGCAGCGCTGGTGATGTCGCACGCTATCCCGGCATGAAGGCAACCGCTACCCGAGACGCATGCCAGTGCGACCCAACAGGCCCGCAGTGCATGGAAGTTCGTACTTGATTTATTCACAGATGAGGTCTCCTGGCAAAGTGAAAACGACTTCCCCGCTGTCCGGCACTTGCATCACAAACCGGCAGGATTGGTTTGTCGTCCTGATCTCGCCGTGGTATTCGCCGGGCGCTATGTTTTCGATATAGAAATGGCCGCCCCGACCGACCTGAATCTCCTGCTCCAGCACGCCCTCTCTGGTCAGCGTGACGAGTCGGTTGTCTGCCGTGGGCGTGTCATTGCCCTCGCGCATGCGGATCACACCATCAAGCCCGCGCATGCGCCGCAGACCGAAGTTCACGCCCACACCGCTGCGGTAGGCGGGCTTGACGGTAAAGAAGTCCCGTCCCATCACATAGTTCAACGGCACATTCTTGTCATCCACGGATATGCGCGACTCGTAAAAAGACCCGACCGAGGGGTTGATGACCTGTCCGCTGGCATTGCTGACGCCCATTTGCTGGCTGTTGACCATGACCGGTACCCCGGACACGGGGGCACCCATCTGGACGATGGCGAAGCTGTCATTGATTTGCCGCGACAAGCCCCAGGCGCTGCCAGCAAAGGCCACGGAACCGCCGATGGCCAACTCGCGGTAATCCGCACTGCCACCCTGGGCGGGATAGGTGTTCGCATCCACCGACAGGCTGGCGGCAGGCAGGTTCCATTGCGCATAGCCATTGAAGCGGTCGGCATTGTCGGGCTGGGTGCCGGTCCAGCCCACGCGGTATCCAAGCCCTTCGCCGGTCGGTATGTCGCGCCCCACTTGCGTCATCAGGGTCTGGTGTCCCCTCTCGTCCTGGCTGGCGCTCGCAGATGCGGTGTACTTGTTATCAAAGCGGTAGAGCCAGCCGATAAACAGCGAGGTATTGGGTTGAGAGGTTTGGTCATCATCGGTGCGCTGCAAGGTGGCGTACAGCACGCTGTTGCGCCCCAGATTCTGGAAATAGTTGAGGCTGCTTATGCGCGTGTCACCCTGGTCGCGCGTCTGGCTCAGGGTTTGACCCAGACTCAGGCTTTGGTTCGGACCCAGACGCCAGGACATGTTGACGCCGTATTCGCCACTGCGGTTGAAGGGGCTGATCAGCGTCTCCAGCGGCGCGTAGTGGGGGCTGTAATTGCGGGCCACCGCACCCAGACCGAAGTTGGATTGCTGGTAGTTGTATGCAAGCATTTCTGCATCGCCCACTTGCCCCGCATAGTCGCTGCCCGACACCGCACCGGACAACACGCCCCACTGGTCACTGCGCCAGATGGCGCTCAGGCCCGCATTGCTCAAGTTCTCGGCGGCCTCGGCGCGCACGCCCAGCGTCAGGGCATCGCTGTAGCCAAAGCGGTGAAACGCAGAGAAAGCAGTCTTGCCATAGTCCTCACTGGGCAAGCCCGGGTTGGTGCGAATTTTGCCGAGTGAATAGCTGTATTCCTGCAAGCCTTCGCGCAGGGACTGCTCTGAGAAGTAGAAGGGGAAGGTGTACAACTGCTCGCGTCCCAATGCATCGCGCACGATGACCTGCACGTCACCGGCGCCCCCGTATTGGCGCAGGTTTTGCAACTGGAAAGGCCCGGCACCGACTTGCGAATAGGCGACCGGCACGCCGCCCATGCGCACCTCCACCTGGGACGGTGAGTTGGCAACACCGGCAAAGCCGGCCAAGGGCTGGGGGATCAGTTCCGGGGTCATGCTGTAGACCTTGGAAAAGTTCAGGCCGCCCATGTTCAAGGCCGAGCCGAGTTCGCCGGAGGTGCCGAAAAAGTCACCGGCGATGAGGCGCTGCTGGTCCTCCGGCCTGTCATGCACCAGCTGCGTGAGATAGCGCGAGGTGTCCCCGTTCTCGCGAAACTGGCTTTGGTTAAGAAACAGCAGGCGGCCGTAGCGCAGCCCGATTTCGGTGGCAAGGGTGCGCGCGGGGTCTGCTGAGCCGTAGGCGGTGTCGGCCAGCCGGTAGTTCAAGAACCCGCTGGTTTGCGCAGCGGTGAGTGAATCGCGCGTCGCCTGGTTGCCGAAATCAAGGGCGGTTCTATCAAACACCTCCGGTGGCAACTCGAGTTCCAATGCCATCTTCCCGGTGTCCAGGTCCATGCGGGTGGCGCCCAACTCACGCAAGGAGACGAAGCTGCCGCTCTCGCCCTCAATGCGTACGCGGGGCAGGCTGATGTCACGCTTCAGTCCCAACTGGGGAAAGTCAGACAAGCGGACATAAATATCGCCATCCGCCGCCCGGTAGGTTGCGAACTCTCCGCGCTGCACCTGGTTGACCTTGATGTCCAGAAACATGCCTTCTTCATCTGCCGCTACTGCCACGCTGGTGCCCACCACAAGAGAGAGGGCAAGCGCAAGTCTGATTTTTTTGTTTTTATGGAACCGGTACATGGAAAGGGTGCTTTCTATGTCATGAGCTGCCACACATGGACGGGTCTACGTCCAAGTCGGAGGAAAAGTGGTCGTCGCCGACCTTGACGTTGAGGCTGAGACGTTTTTGTGCACGGCACACGTTGGGCGGAATGTCCAGGCTGTACTCCCGCCTCGCGCCAGACAACAAATACCAGCCACCAATCTCCTGGGCGTAGCCATCGGCGCCCTTGACCTCCAAGGAAGTGATCCGGAAGTGTGAATTGCCCGTGTTTTGCACCGTGGCGGCCAACTTGCCGTTTTGCATGCCCAGCGCGGCGACGGTCGCCACAGGTTTCGGGTCCAGCTTGCCGATAAAAATGGGTACTGCGAAAGTGATGGTCATGCCGAGAACGGAGGTTTTGCCCTCCGGCAGGGGCTCTGCCAGTTCTTCCACCTTCAGGCGATAGGTTTTTTCGAGATCCTTGGGCATATTTTTGGGCCCGATCCGCACAATGGCCCGCTCGCCGGGCTTTACCGTTAGCTGTCTGGGAAAATAAATCAGGTCGTTGCTTGGTGTGTAGATATCGTCACCTTTGGCATCCTGTGTCCATTCAACCAAAGTCATTTGAAAACGGATGGGCCGTTCGTCCTTGTTATTGATTCCAATAACCGATGCCCGCGTGCCGGGTTCAAATACCACCCCGGTGGGATAAACAGAAAAACTGGCTGCCTGCACAGGCAGCGGTTGTACGACGAACCACATCAAGGCCAGCCCCAAAGGGGTGGTCTTGACGAGTGCCTTCAACCTGTGAATGTTTGGGCACTGCATTTGCTACTTACGGCAGGATGAGCATGGGGTAGGTCGCCGTGTAGCTGCCGGCTACTGCTGCATTGAGGTTTGCAACAGAAATACTGCCGTTCACATTCATATGCAGGGGCGCTGTGGCAAAGCCCGTACCGGGAGTCGTTGGTACGGTCCATGTCAGCGTCACGGGGATGAAGTTGGCACCGGAATACATGTTGAGGGTTTCACCCGAGTTGCCACTGGGGTTGCCACCAATGACGCCGTCGATGTAGAGATGTGCCGCAGGCGTGCCGGTGGTGCAGTGGTATGTCAAATCAGCGACGGCAGTGGCAGGCGTGGTCGCGCTGGTGTCCAACGGGCCGAAGTTCATGACATACGCAGTGTTGGGCGTGTGGAATTCGCAAACGCCTGCTACGCTTCCTTTGATTTGCAGGTAACCCATACCAGCGGCAGAGGCGCTTCCTGCAAACAACACGGCACCGACGCAGGCCACGGTCAAGGCGGTTTTTTTGAGAATACTCATGAAATACTCCTAATACTCAAGTTGATTAATAAAAATACCCTTTACGCCTGATTTATTTGCATCGCTGCCATTCCATCAGAACGTAGATGAAGTATGTCGTTATGAGTTTATATTTCTATACGGCGTCTGCCATATTTTCATATTTTCCGTTCTGTTTAGAATTTGAAACAAATTCGGATTTATTGATAATTCTTGAGTCGTATATTTCGAGGAAGAAATAAGTGCGACCACGGTCTTGCTCTTGTTGTCTGAGTGTGTTTTTTTCAAACCATGGGGTAATTGAGAATTCGCAAACTTCGTACGCATTTTTTTTCATTGCCATGGCAATTCAATGGGATTTGATAATTACTTTAAATATATTGGGCGTTGATAATTCTCAAGTTATTAAAAAATAAAGTTACTTTGTTTCGGGTGGTCCGGTCGGGGTTTGTTCTGCGCCAGACGGCCGGTCAGCGCAGGGTCATTTCTTTAGTCCAAGGTTTGCACCTGGTGACCCGGTGCGCAACGGGTGGGCCGGTATCTGCTGAAAAGCCTTTAAGCTATCCCCATGAGCACCAAAGCCACCAAAAAAGCATCCCCCTCCAGCAAACCCAAACGCGTGTTCAAGCCGCGTGCCGCGCAAACCCACGAAGTCCGCATCATTGGCGGCTTGTGGAAGCGCACCAAACTCAAGGTGTCCGACAAACCCGGCCTGCGCCCCACGCCCGACCGCGTGCGCGAGACGCTGTTCAACTGGCTGGGCCAGGACCTGACCGGCTGGCGCTGCATGGACGCCTTTGCCGGCACCGGCGTGCTGGGTTTTGAGGCCGCTTCGCGCGGCGCCAGCAACGTGTTGCTGGTGGAGTCCGACGCCGCGCTGGTGGCCCAGTTGCAAAAGACCAAGGACCAGCTGGCCGCCACGGCGGTGCAGTTGCAGCGGGGTGACGGCGTGGTGTCGATCCGCCAGGCCGCACCCGCCAGTTGCGATCTGATTTTTCTGGACCCGCCATTTGATGCGCCGCTGCTGGAGCCTGCGCTCAATGCCTGCGCCAAGGCCATAGCGCCCACGGGCTGGATTTATCTGGAGTCGCCCACCAAGTGGACCGATGAATTGCTCACGCCCATGGGGCTGGTGATTCACAAATACCTCAAGGCCGGCGCGGTGCACGCGCATCTGCTGCGCCTGGCCTGAGTCCCGTTTTTATTTCTGTGGAGAGCCACCATGGCCCAGGCAGTGATTGCAGTTTTTCCCGGCACGTTTGACCCCATCACGCTGGGCCATCAGGACCTGATACGCCGCAGCGCCGACCTGTTCGCCACCGTGATCGTGGCGGTGGCCATGGCCCACCACAAGAAGACGATGTTTACGCTGGACGAGCGCCTGGAGACGGTGCGCGAGGTGTTTGCATCCGTGGACAACGTGCGGGTGGAGCCCTTCACCGGGCTGGTGCGGGACTTTGCGGTGGG
>CANFIH010000065.1 GCA_947446855.1 Burkholderiales bacterium | reverse complement strand
GGAAGAATTCGAGACCATTTGCAAGCGTGGCCTGGAAGCCTCGCCCACCAATGAGCTGCTGATTGAAGAGTCGCTCTTGGGCTGGAAAGAGTATGAGATGGAAGTGGTGCGCGACAAAGCGGACAACTGCATCATCGTCTGCTCCATCGAAAACCTGGACCCCATGGGCGTGCACACCGGTGACTCCATCACCGTGGCACCGGCTCAGACCCTGACCGACAAGGAATACCAGATCCTGCGCAACGCATCCCTGGCCGTGCTGCGCGAAATCGGCGTGGATACCGGTGGCTCCAATGTGCAGTTCTCCATCAACCCGAAGGACGGGCGCATGGTGGTGATCGAGATGAACCCGCGCGTGTCACGTTCTTCCGCGCTGGCCTCCAAAGCAACGGGATTCCCGATTGCCAAAGTGGCGGCCAAACTGGCCGTGGGCTTCACCCTGGACGAGTTGCGTAACGACATCACCGGCGGCCTGACCCCGGCGAGCTTCGAGCCTAGCATCGACTACGTTGTGACCAAGATTCCGCGTTTCGCATTCGAGAAATTCCCCGCCGCCGACAGCCGCTTGACCACCCAGATGAAATCGGTGGGCGAGGTGATGGCCATGGGCCGCACCTTCCAGGAGTCCTTCCAGAAAGCCCTGCGCGGCCTGGAAGTGGGCGTGGACGGCATGAACGAAAAAACCCAGGACCGCGAAGTGCTGGAAAAAGAGCTGGGCGAGCCCGGCCCCGAGCGCATCTGGTACGTGGGCGACGCCTTTGCCCAGGGCATGAGCGTGGAAGAGGTGTTTGCGCTGACCAAGATCGACCGCTGGTTCCTGGTGCAGATCGAGCAGATCGTGAAGATCGAACTGGAAATCGAACGCCTGCCACAGCCCGCCAGTGGCAGCACGCTGGACAAGATTGACGCCGCTACCCTGCGCAGCCTCAAGCAAAAGGGCTTCTCGGATCGTCGTCTGGCACGCCAATTCAAGACCACCGACAAGGCCGTGCGTGAAAAGCGCCGCGCCCTGGGTGTGCGTCCGGTATACAAGCGTGTGGATACGTGCGCGGCCGAGTTTGCCAGCAACACCGCCTACCTCTATTCCACCTACGAGGCCGAAGGTGCGGAGTGCGAAGCGCAGCCTACTGACAAGAAGAAGATCATGGTGCTGGGCGGTGGACCCAACCGCATCGGCCAGGGTATCGAGTTTGATTACTGCTGCGTGCACGCCGCACTGGCCATGCGCGAAGACGGTTACGAGACCATCATGGTCAACTGCAACCCAGAGACCGTGTCCACTGACTACGACACCTCGGACCGCCTGTATTTCGAGCCGCTGACGCTGGAAGACGTGCTGGAAATCGTCGATAAGGAAAAGCCCTTCGGCGTGATCGTGCAATACGGTGGTCAGACCCCCTTGAAGCTGGCCCTGGATCTGGAAGCCAATGGCGTGCCCATCATCGGCACCTCGCCCGACATGATTGACGCCGCCGAAGACCGTGAGCGCTTCCAAAAGCTGCTGCATGAGTTGAAGCTGCGCCAGCCACCCAATGCCACAGCCCGGACCGAGCCCGAAGCCCTGGAAAAAGCCGCCGCCCTGGGATACCCGCTGGTGGTGCGCCCCAGCTACGTGCTGGGTGGACGCGCCATGGAGATCGTGCATGAGCAGCGCGACCTGGAGCGCTATATGCGTGAAGCCGTCAAAGTGAGCCACGACTCCCCGGTGCTGCTGGACCGCTTCCTGAACGACGCCATCGAATGCGACGTGGATTGCATCCGTGATTCAGAAGGCGTCACCTTTATCGGTGGCGTGATGGAGCACATTGAGCAAGCCGGCGTACACAGTGGCGACTCCGCCTGCTCGCTGCCACCTTACTCCTTGTCAAAAGACACCGTAGACGAAATCAAGCGCCAGACAGCGGCCATGGCAGGTGCGCTGAACGTGGTCGGCCTGATGAACGTGCAATTCGCCATTCAGAACGCGGACGGCAAGGACATCATCTTTGTGCTGGAAGTGAATCCCCGTGCCAGCCGTACCGTGCCTTTCGTCAGCAAGGCCACCGGCATCCAACTGGCCAAGGTAGCGGCGCGCTGCATGGCCGGTCAGACCCTGGCGTCCCAGGGCATCGGTAAGGAAGTCACGCCACCGTACTTCAGTGTCAAGGAAGCTGTGTTCCCGTTTGTGAAGTTCCCCGGCGTCGACACCATTCTTGGCCCGGAAATGAAATCCACCGGCGAAGTCATGGGCGTGGGCAAGACTTTCGGTGAAGCCTTTGTGAAGTCTCAGATTGGCGCTGGTGCCAAGCTGCCGCGCGGTGGACGCGCCTTTATCTCGGTCAAACAAAGCGACAAGCCACGTGCCGTGGAAGTGGCCCGAAGCCTGCTGGCCATGGGCTTTGAGGTGGTGGGTACCAAAGGCACTGCTTCCTTCATCAATGCCGCCGGAGTAGCCTGTGGCGTGGTGAACAAGGTCACAGAAGGGCGTCCCCACATTGTGGACATGATCAAGAACCAGGAAATTGCCCTGGTCATCAACACCGTGGAAGAGCGCCGCAACGCGATTGTGGATTCACGCCACATCCGCACCTCGGCCCTGCTGGCCCGCGTCACGACCTACACCACCATTGCCGGTGCGGAGGCCGCTGTGGAGGGCATGAAGTACCTGGACAACCTTAGCGTGATCTCGGTGCAGGAAATGCACGCACAACTCGTGGCCTAAGTCGGCATAATCTGCCCTTCTTTTTTATTTACCTTCATGGCCACTATTCCTATTACCAAGCGCGGCGCTGAAAAGCTCAAGGCCGAGTTGCACAAGCTCAAAACCGTGGAGCGCCCTTGGGTGATCAACGCCATTTCCGAGGCGCGTGCCCAGGGCGACCTGAGCGAAAACGCCGAATACGACGCCGCCAAGGATCGCCAAGGCTTTGTCGAAGGCCGTATCCAGGAAATCGACGGGAAACTGTCGGCGGCGCAGATCATTGATCCAGCCGAACTCGATGCCGGTGGCCGCGTGGTCTTCGGCTCGACCGTGGAACTCGAAGAAGAGGAAAGCGGTGATCGCGTGAAGTACCAGATCGTCGGAGAAGACGAGGCCGACCTCAAGTTGGGTCTCGTGAACATCAGTTCACCGATTGCGCGTGCCCTCATTGGTAAGGAGGAGGGTGATACCGCCGTGGTGCAGGCACCGGGTGGGCTCAAATCCTACGAAATTGTGGCGGTGCATTACATCTGATGGCGGCTTCCGGCGCTTTGCGTAGTCTGCCCTTGTGGTTGGCTGCGGCCTGGGCCATGAGCCTGACGACGCTGGGTTTCTTTGTCGTTCCCATGCTGTTCGCGAATCTGCCCTCACCGGCGATTGCCGGCGGCATGGCTGCAAAGTTGTTTGCTACTCAGACTGGTATTTCAGTGCTTTGTTCGCTGGTGCTCCTGATGACATTCAGGTCTGAAAAACTAGCACCCTGCGTAAGTTTGATTCCATCTTGCACGCTGTTGGCGCTAGGCGGTGGCTTGCTGGCTTTACTCGTTGAATTTGGCGTTTCACCGCACATTGTGGCGCGTGACAACTTGGCGTTGTGGCACAGCGTCGGAAGTGTCATGTACTTGGCACAATGGGTTTGTGCACTCACGGTGTTTGGTAAGCTGGCGAATGCAACAGGTGCATCGCCAGCCAGTGTGGACTTTTAGGTCTGGCTGCGCTTTTTGACGCTAACCTTGTTCTTGGGCTTGGCACGACGCACATTGCCACCGGCTGTCAGGCGCTGATTGCCCAGCACGCGCAGTGTTTTTACCTCGGGGCGTTGACCAGCTCGTTTGCTGTATTTCAGGACTTTGAAGTCGCGGGGACCCGCCATGCGGTCTTCGTCAACCGAGCGTTCTTTTTCTGCCTTTTCTGGCATGGGACGCCACAAGACCAGCAATTTTCCAATGTGCTGGATAGGCGCGGCGTTCAAATCTCCGCTGAGTTGTTGGAACATGGTTTCGCGCGCGACGCGATCGTCAGAAAAAACACGGACCTTTATCAGGCCATGGGAGTTCAACGCGTTGTCGATTTCCTTGATGACGTTGGCGGTAAGGCCATCGCCGCCGACCATGACGACAGGATCAAGATGGTGGGCCTCGGCGCGGTGAACTTTGCGCTGGGCGGGAGTCAATTGAATTTGGGGCATGTGGGTATTATCCCCTGCGCACGGAAAGATTATGAAAACTAAGACAAACAGCAAAAAGGTCAACAAGGCCTGGCTGCACGATCACATCAACGACCCCTACGTCAAACTGGCGGCCCGGGAGGGCTATAGGGCGCGTGCGGCTTACAAGCTCAAGGAAATAGACGAGACCTTGCATCTGATTAAGCCTGGACAATTGGTGGTGGATCTGGGTTCCACGCCGGGAGCCTGGAGCCAGTATTTGCGCCGCCGCATGTCGCCCGACGGTGCTGCTGTGGGGGCGCTGAATGGCACCATCATTGCGCTGGACTTGCTGCCTATGGAACCTATTGAAGGCGTGACCTTTATTCAGGGTGACTTCCGCGAAGGTGATGTACTAGCCCTGCTGGAGACGGCGCTGAACGGTAAGCAGGCCGATGTTGTGGTGTCGGATATGGCGCCCAACCTCTCCGGCATCCATTCCGCGGACGCGGCACGTGTGGAGTACCTGATTGAACTGGCCATCGAATTCGCCCAGAATCACATGAAACCGCAAGGCGCTTTGGTCGCAAAGGTCTTCCACGGCGGCAGCTACAACGATGTGGTGCAGCGCTTCAAGGCCGCCTTTGTGACGGTCAAGCCCTTCAAGCCCAAAGCTTCGCGAGACCGTTCGTCTGAAACCTTTCTGGTTGGTATGGGTTTGAAGCATTGACCGCACGCATGCGGGCCAATTCCCTGCTGTTTATGTGGCCGGAAGCCTGAAAATACCGTGTTGTGTGACTTGAAACGCCTAAAATGGGAATCAAGTAGGCGTTGCAGGCTTTTGCCTACATTCTTTTGCGTCCTTTCTGGAGCTTCGTTTGAATAATCAGTGGTTTTCGAAAATTGCAGTTTGGCTGGTGATCGCACTGGTGCTGTTTACCGTGTTCAAACAATTTGATACGCGCGGTACCGTAGGGGCTGGCACGCTGGGTTATTCCGACTTTTTGGAAGAAGTGCGCAACAAGCACATCAAGAGTGCGGTAATTCAGGAAGGCCAAGGAGGCACTGAAATCGTCGCGGTGACTACCGACGACCGTCGTGTCAAGACCACAGCCACCTACCTGGATCGCGGTCTTGTGGGTGACTTGATCAACAACGGCGTCAAATTTGACGTCAAGGCGCGCGAAGAAGGCTCGCTCCTCATGACTCTGCTGGTGAGTTGGGGTCCCATGTTGCTTCTGATCGGTGTCTGGGTGTACTTCATGCGCCAGATGCAGGGCGGAGGCAAAGGCGGAGCTTTCAGCTTCGGCAAGAGCAAGGCACGCCTGCTGGACGAAGCAACCAACACCGTGACATTTGCCGATGTGGCCGGTTGCGACGAAGCCAAAGAAGAGGTCAAAGAGGTGGTGGACTTTCTCAAGGATCCTGCCAAATTCCAGAAGCTGGGTGGTCGTATCCCGCGTGGTCTGTTACTGGTTGGCCCCCCTGGGACTGGTAAGACATTGCTGGCCAAATCTATTGCCGGCGAGGCCAAGGTGCCTTTTTTCAGCATTTCAGGTTCTGACTTTGTTGAGATGTTCGTCGGTGTGGGCGCCTCCCGTGTGCGCGACATGTTTGATAACGCCAAAAAGAACGCTCCCTGCATCATCTTCATTGATGAGATCGACGCAGTTGGGCGTCAGCGTGGTGCTGGCCTGGGTGGCGGCAATGACGAGCGTGAACAAACACTGAATCAAATGCTGGTGGAGATGGACGGCTTTGAGACCAATGTCGGCGTCATTGTGGTGGCTGCTACCAACCGCCCTGACATTCTGGATGCCGCACTGTTGCGTCCCGGACGTTTTGACCGCCAGGTGTATGTCACGCTGCCTGACATCCGCGGCCGCGAACAAATTCTCAATGTGCATATGCGCAAAGTGCCATTGGGTCAGGACGTGAGCCCCAGCGTGATTGCCCGCGGCACACCTGGTATGAGTGGTGCTGACCTCGCCAATTTGTGTAACGAAGCAGCCCTGATGGCCGCGCGGCGTAATGCGCGCTTGGTCGACATGCAGGACTTCGAGAAGGCCAAGGACAAAATCCTGATGGGGCCAGAGCGCAAGAGCATGGTGATGCCCGAGGGCGAGCGCCGCAATACGGCTTACCACGAGTCCGGACACGCCCTGATAGGCAAGATACTTCCCAAGTGTGATCCAGTGCACAAAGTGACCATCATTCCCCGGGGCCGCGCCCTGGGTGTGACCATGAGCCTGCCGGCACAAGACCGCTACAGCTACGACAGCGAATACATGCTTAACCAGATCAGCATGCTGTTTGGTGGACGTATCGCTGAAGAAGTGTTCATGAAACAGATGACCACCGGCGCCAGCAACGACTTTGAGCGTGCTACCCATATTGCCCGGGACATGGTGACGCGTTACGGCATGACCGATGCATTGGGCCCCATGGTGTACGCCGAGAACGAAGGCGAAGTGTTCTTGGGCCGTTCGGTTACCAAGACCACCACCATGAGTGAGCAGACCATGCAAAAGGTTGACGCCGAGGTGCGTCGCATCATTGACCAGCAATATGCGCAAGCGCGCAAGCTGATTGAAGATAACCAGGACAAAATGCATGCTATGGCCAAGGCTTTGCTGGAGTGGGAAACCATCGACAGTGACCAGCTCGACGACATCATGTCCGGTAAAGCTCCGCGCCCACCCAAGGACTGGACGCCCCGCACGCCCAACTCTGGTAGTGGTAGTGATGGCGGTGCACCAGCCGTATCGGCTGATCCGGCACCCACGGTTGCCTGATAGGCACAATCGCCCGCAAGCTGATCTTTAAAACGGTTGGTGACGGGTTATTAACGATGCATACATACGGGGCGCAAGCCCCGTTTGTATTACCAAAGACCAAGACCGGCTCCGCGCTTCTTCCTCATGTATTGGCAAACCTCCCGCTTCCAGATTGACCTGTCACGGCCTCGTGTCATGGGAATCGTCAATGTCACGCCCGACTCCTTTTCCGACGGCGGGCGCTTCGCCACGGGCGATGCAGCCATAGCCCATTGCGAACAGTTGCTTAAAGACGGTGCGGATCTGCTCGACATTGGTGGGGAGTCCACCCGACCGGGCGCTCCGGTGGTCTCCGTTGAGGAAGAGTTGGCCCGGGTTATTCCTGTGTTGCGCTTCGCGGTGACCTTGGGTGTGCCAGTGTCGGTAGATACGTACAAGCCTGCCGTGATGCAGGCTGCATTGGATCTGGGTGCAGACATCATCAACGACGTTTGGGCTTTGCGCTGGCAGGGGGATCAGAGGGATGTGATTGGAGCCCAAGTTGTCAAGACGCACCCGACATGTGGCGTCTGCCTGATGCACATGCACCGCGAGCCACAGACCATGCAAATGGCGCCCATGGACGGCGATGTGGTGGCGCAAGTAATGCATTTCCTGCAACAGACGGCGCAACAGCTTGAAGGCCTTGGCGTGGACAGCAAGAGAATCTGCTTGGACCCTGGTATTGGCTTTGGCAAGACGGTGCAGCAAAACTTTGCGCTGTTGGCACGCCAGGCTGAGTTGTTGCCACTGGGCTATCCAATTTTGGCCGGTTGGTCCCGTAAATCGTCTCTAGGGGCGGTTGCGCAGGCTTCTGCGGCCAATGCGGGCGGCTTGGATGTGCAGGAACGACTGGTACCGAGTGTGACTGCCGCGCTGCTGGCGGTGCAAAACGGTGCAGGGATCGTGCGTGTGCATGACGTCAAACAGACGGTGCAAGCCCTCAGGGTGCTGGCCGCGACACAGGCAGCGAGCTGAGCGGTAGTTGACCTAAACGGCACGGTTTCTGATCACAGTGGTAACGATTTAGTCAAAGAAGAAAGCGAAGGAAACTTATGGGACGTCAGTATTTTGGAACCGATGGCATCCGTGGCACGGTCGGACAGTCACCCATCACCCCTGACTTTGTGCTGCGTCTGGCCCATGCGGTGGGGCATGTCTTGAAGGAAAAGGAACCGCGGCCTACGGTACTGATTGGAAAGGACACCCGCATATCGGGTTACATGCTGGAAAGCGCACTCGAGAGCGGCTTTAACTCGGCCGGTGTGGATGTTGTCTTGCTGGGACCCTTGCCAACGCCCGGTGTGGCATACCTAACCCGTGCCCAGCGTGCCTCGTTGGGCGTGGTTATCAGCGCCAGCCACAACCCGTTTGCGGACAACGGCATCAAGTTTTTTAGCGCGCATGGCAGCAAGCTTTCCGATGCCTGGGAGGTCGCGGTCGAGGCCGCACTGCAGCGCCCGCCGCAGTGGGTGGAGTCGGCCAACTTGGGCAAATCGCGCCGTCTTGACGACGCCGCGGGTCGCTACATTGAGTTTTGCAAAAGCACATTTGCTAACGAGCTGACCTTGAAGGGCTTGAAAATCGTGGTCGATGCGGCCCATGGTGCCGCCTACCAAATTGCACCCAAGGTATTCCACGAACTGGGTGCCGAGGTTGTTGCGATTGGCTGTGCCCCGGACGGTTTGAACATCAACAAGGACGTAGGTGCCACGCATCCGCAGGCCCTGGTCGAGGCCGTAAAAGTGCATGGTGCTGATTTCGGCGTTGCGTTAGATGGAGATGCCGATCGGCTGCAATTGGTGGACAACACCGGGCGCCTCTTCAACGGCGACGAACTGCTTTATCTGATGGCTGACGACCGCCTGGCCCATGGCCAGTCCGTGCCGGGTGTGGTGGGCACGCTGATGACCAACATGGCGGTGGAAGTGGCATTGAAGGCCCGGGGAGTTGCATTTGTGCGCGCTCGGGTTGGAGACCGCTACGTGCTGGAGGAACTGGAGAAGAAAGGCTGGAACTTAGGCGGCGAGGGCTCCGGCCATTTGCTGGCACTGGATAAGCACACCACTGGTGATGGGCTAGTGTCTGCGCTGCAAATCCTGCAGGCTTGTGTGCGTTCCGGCAAGTCCATGGCGCAATTGCTGAGCGGCGTGGAGCTATTTCCACAAACGTTGATCAATATACGACTTCGGCCTGGCCAGGACTGGCAATCCAATATGGCTATGCAAGCTGCGACCCAAGCGGTGGAAGCAGAGCTGGGCAATACCGGTCGCGTGCTGATTCGCGCCAGTGGGACAGAACCTTTGGTGCGTGTGATGGTGGAAGCGCGTGATGCGCAACAGGCTCAGCAGTCTGCACAACGTATTGCTGACACGCTCCAAGCAACCTGAGGAGCACGGCATGAGTGACACTATCCGCCTTTGCCGCGCCGACTACACCCGTGCGACCCATGCCGCAGCACTGGTTTTTCTGCTGGATGCGTATGCCCGTGATCCCATGGGTGGGGGTCAGGGTTTGAGTGAGTTCGCCAAGGAACACGTCGTCAATGAATTGGCCAAGCTCCCCCAGGCTTTTAGTGTGCTGGCATTTGTGGGCGAGGGAGAAGATCAACCTGTGGGACTGGTGAATTGCATGCAGGGTTTTTCAACCTTTGCCTGTAAGCCCTTGGTCAATGTGCACGATCTGGCGGTTTTGGAGCGCTACCGCGGCCTGCGCGTGGGAGAGCAGATGTTGGCTTTGGTGGAGTTGATAGGGCGTGAGCGGGGCGCCTGCAAGCTCACTTTGGAGGTGCTATCGGGCAATACGTCAGCCATGCGGCTGTACGCGCGTGCTGGGTTCCTCCAATATGCATTGGACCCGGCGGCAGGACAAGCCAGTTTTATGCAAAAGTGGCTCGACTAGGATTTCGAGCCGTGCCCTGATATCTAGCGCGGTTTTCTGTCTAAGGTCTTGGTTTTTGCAAAATCGTCAGGCTGTGGTTGCTCACTGTCGGTGTACAGCATGGAGAGCATAAAGCTCTCACCAAACTCAGCGTGGCCTGACTTGTTGATCTGGTAAGCAATGGCAGCCCAGATTAATGCATAGCAAACAATGGCCAAAATGACCAAGAGTGACCAAAAATCCAGTTCACGCAGGTGTAGGCCTGGCCAATCGTACTGGGTCATGGCATAGGCGCTGCCCAAAATCAAGATGGTGCAAAGCTGGGTGTAGCGAGCAGCATTGCTCACCCGGATTTTTTTGTGTCCCGCCAAAACCATACCCAGCAGCGCGAAGCTGAGTGTCAAAGCCAATAAGATCAGTCCCGCCACGTAAATCGGTTTCATATTCGCCACTTTTTTCCTACCCTGGCCGAAATACAGGCCACTGCAAATTGTAGGTGATGGCGTGCAGGGCCATGCTGAGAGATTTGACCGGGCTAGGCTGGGGGCGTGTGGGCTCCGAACGCTGCGCCGCGCAAGAACTGGACGATTCCATCGTCGGCGTTGAGTCGCTGTGAAATAGTGATCGCCTGTAGCAGATCACGCGTCGCCCCAATTGCGCTCTGGGACTCAATAGCCGCTCGATGCCAGCTCTCGGCGGCTTTTTTGGGCAGCAGTGGGCGAAGGCTTTCCACGCAATACCGCAGACGCTTGGAACGTATGCGCAATTGGTGCTGCTGCACCAGATCGTTCGATCGTGCGGGAAGCGCTTCTACTTGCGCCGCCAACTTGGCTATGCGTTTGCCGATCCATTGGCTGAATTTTTTCGGGCTTGTCTGATTTCTTTCTGAAAAGAAGGTATTGGTTTCCAGCCAGCGTGTGATTAGTAGAAGAGTGCCTCCTACCGCGGCGTCAGCCAATAACTGCCGCACTGTCTGCCGTTGTGCTTGCAGCGCCTGCGCCAGGACCTTTTCCAGATCTAGCCAATGCTGGGCGCGCATAGGACCTGTGTCTTGGTATGCAGCTGCGTAAAGAGGCAAAACTTCACCGGCCACAACGTCAAGATCGCGCAGTTCCGTCATGGCGATCAGCAGGGGCTTGAGTGGCGCCAATGAAGGCATTTGGCTTTTTTCGTCCATAAGTTTAAAAAGCTTAAGCAAGCTCGTCATCCGGCGCCAGCCCACCCGCGCCTGGTGTACTAACTCTGGCGCATCATTGCTGCGCAGGGAATTCAAATTTGCTGTGAACTGCAAAAAGCACTCCCGCAGGACGGTCTGAGCAATCATGTGGCCGTCGGTGTGCTGTTGTAATGTCGGCGGTTTTGCGCGTAGTGGGGCATCCAGCGTACCTTGCGCCAACCGATAGGCACGTTCTGCCTTGCTCACGTGCAGGGGTAGCAGGGGAACATGCTGCGCGATTTCGCAGGCGACGTCAAAGAGTGCATCTGTCGACCCGCTCAGTAATTCGATTTCCAGTTCACAGAGCGGACTGGTGTGCCCGTCCATCAGGACGCTGCCACGGTCCAGTGCCACCTCCACTGTGGTCTCCTCAGCCTTGACAACCCAGCTCAGTCGTTCGAAAGTTGTGGTGAACACTGGTGCCAAGGAGTGAAACATGGTCCCATCCGGATCAAGCGTAGCCCATGGGGTGTCAACCAGCATGGTGCGATCCAGTCTGTTTTCATGCAGGGCTATTTCCCACTCCCCGCGCCGACTGAGTGCGGAATCTGCAGTGCTGCCCATCTTCAGGGTTTGAACCCAGCGTGGACTGCCGACATCCCCGATTCGACGTACACGCAAGGCGACCGAAGCACTTTTGAGTGCGTGCTCGGGGGTGTCGAAATAGGTGTTGTGTAGTTGCTCTCGTCTGGGTTTTCGTCGCCCTATCACTCTGGCACGTGCCAATTGCTTTTCCAGCCGATCAGGTTCCGGTGAGAGCAGTGCAAATTTGAGTTCGATTTCCATGGAATTACCCCGGCTTGATTGCATGCAGTTCGACTTCAGACGATGCACCGGCGGTGCCTTGTTGAATCGATGGGTCGACTTTTGCGCTTGTTCTAGTGGTGTGGCATAAGCTTGCGTATCACTTTACAGCAAGGCACTGCATGCGATCAAGCCGTTGCTCAGATCCAGCCAACCTAACTGATCCAGCCAGTGGGATCGGCACACATGGCGACCATCCCGCCGGGTCGGGGGGTGATCAGGCAGGCATGTCACAGAATTGACATCAAATAAGTCAACAATTGTTCATTGCATTGTCACCGTCAGGATTGTGGTTCATGTCGCACTCAGCCTTAGGCCCCAAAAACGCAGCGCAAGCTGCACTCCCCGACTTGCTGGACCGCGACCACAGCATCCTGTCGTTTAACGAGCGCGTCCTTAGTTGGGCCGAACGGGAAGACGTACCCCTGCTGGAGCGCTTGCGCTACCTGTGTATTGTTTCAAGCAACCTGGACGAATTTTTTGAAGTGCGGGCAGAACCCCACTTGATTGCCAGTCAGGCCGGTGACCGTAGAGGCCTGTTCACAGTTAAAACCTTTGATCGCCTTTCCACTGCATTGCACACACTGGTGGAGCGGCAGTACACGCTGTATAACGACCATTTGTTACCTGCTTTTGAGAAGCAGCACATCAAAATCATTTCTCACGGCGAGCGCAATGTTGCGCAGCGTGCCTGGGTGCGCCAGTATTTCAATCGCGAAGTTAAGCCCTTGCTGATTCCGGTAGGGCTGGACCCCTCCCATCCGTTTCCACAAGTGGCCAACAAGTCCCTCAATTTCATCGTGCGCCTGGGGGGGCTGGACGCCTTCGGCCGCTCCAATGAGATTGCGATCGTCAAGGTGCCGCGCGTGCTGCCGCGCATGATCCGCATGCCCACGCGTGAGGCGGGTACCAAGGTTCTGCTGGTGTCGCTCTCCAGCATGATCCGGGCACACTTAGCCGATTTGTTCGTGGGCCGAACGGTGGAGCAGTTTTCGCAATTTCGCGTGACACGCCACTCCGATCTGGCAGTCGACGAAGATGATGTCAAGAACTTGCGAACCGCGCTGCGCCAGGGTCTGGTGCATCGTCACTACGGTCAAGCCGTGCGGGTGGAGGTGTCAGCGGGCTGTTCAGACTACCTGGCAAACATGTTGTTGGAGCAGTTTGAGTTGCCTCAAAAGTCCCTATACCGCGTGCCCGGCCCGGTGAACCTCGTGCGCTTGACGCAGATGATTGACTTGGTGGACCGTTCGGACCTCTGCTTCGCACCGTACCGCGGTTCTTATCCCCGGCAGATTAATTCCGGGCAGTCCATGTTTGAGCAGCTCAAAAAGGGCGACATCACGATACACCAGCCCTTTGAGAGCTTTGATGGTGTATTGGATTTCCTGCGCGAAGCCGTGCATGACCCTGATGTGTTGGCCATCAAGCAAACCATTTATCGCACCGGGCCTGATTCGGAGTTGATGGACCTGCTGCGTGAAGCAGTGCGGCGCGGCAAGGAAGTAACCGTAGTCGTGGAACTCAAGGCGCGGTTTGACGAAGAGGCCAACATCAACTGGGCCGAGATGCTGGAGTCCATCGGCGCGCAAGTGTTGTATGGTGTGGTGGGCCTAAAGACCCATGCCAAGATGATGCTAGTCACTCGGCGCGAAGGCCGCCTGCTCAAGCGCTACGGCCACCTATCCACTGGCAATTACAACCCTCGAACGGCAAGGCTGTACACCGACATCAGTCAGCTCACGGCGGATACGGCGCTCACCACTGACATGGAGCACGTCTTTGTGCATCTGGCCAGCCAGAGCAAACTGCCGAAACTGAAAAAAATGTGGTTGGCGCCGTTTTACCTGCAGCGCAATCTGATTGCCAAGGTAGATGCCATGGCTAAAGACGCAGCCCAGGGGGTGGCATGCCGCATCATTGTGAAAATGAATGCGCTCACCGACGAGGCTCTGATTTACAGTCTGATGCGCGCCGGCAGCCAGGGTGTGCAGATTGATTTGATTGTGCGGGGCGCTTGCATGCTTCCCGCGCGGGTGCCGGGCCAGACTGACAACATACGTGTGCGTTCGGTGATTGGGCGTTTTCTGGAGCACTCGCGGGTGTTCTTTTTTCAGCACGGTGATAAGGAGGACCTGTATTTGTCCAGTGCTGACTGGATGAACCGCAATATGGTTCGCCGTGTGGAGGCAGCCTGGCCTGTCACCGATGCGGTACAGCGTCAGCGGCTGGTGGACGAGTGCCTGACGGCCTATCTGCAGGACGATATGGATGCTTGGGACCTGGGCGCAGACGGTGTCTATGTGCGCGCCAAGGCGTTACCCCGCAAAAAACCCAAGGGAGCCCAAGCCACGCTCATGGCGCGCTATGGCCGCAATATCCAAGCTAAGTAAAAAAGGATGCTCTGATGGATCTGATTTTGTGGCGACATGCCGAAGCGATTGACTTGGATCTGGTAGGCGATGACATGGCACGCTACCTGACGCCGCGTGGTGAAAAGCAGGCCACACATATGGCGGGCTGGCTGGATCGGCAATTGCCCGCGGGGGCCAAAGTGTTCGCTAGTCCGGCGGTGCGCGCAGAGCAGACCGCCAAGGCGCTTGGACGCAAATTCAAAATAAGCGCTGCACTGGCACCATTGGCTACGGCAGAACAATTGCTGGAGCTGGTGCATTGGCCCCAGGCCAAGGGTTGCGTGCTTGTGGTAGGCCACCAACCCGTACTGGGCCAGGTGATAGCCAACTTGCTGGGCTTGCAGAGTTGCGAGTGTGCGGTGAAGAAGGGCGCGCTTTGGTGGTTGCGATTTCGCGAGCGTGACGAGGCTGGACAGGTGGTGGTAGTGACGGTGCAGTCGCCCGACATGTTGTAGTTGCGTGGTTTTCAGCGATTAATCCAGCCCCGAGCGGTAATTGGCTGATTATTCGCGCCAAAGGCGATAAACTTTGCCGATGAATCCACTACAGAAAGACCAGACAAGCAAACCGGTGGTTCTGGTGGTGGACGATACGCCTGAAATTTTGACCTTGATCCACACCTTGCTCCGGGATACCTACCAGGTCAAGAGTGCTAACAGTGGCAAAAAGGGTTTGCAAATTGCACAGTCAGCACCCGTGCCCGACCTGATTTTGCTGGACATCATGATGCCGGAAATGGATGGTTATGAGGTTTGTATCCAACTTAAGGAAAATCCAAGAACGCGCGATATTCCCGTCATTTTCTTGACTGCCAGGTCGGAGATAGAAAACGAGGAGCGAGGGTTTGCATTGGGTGCCATGGACTATGTCACCAAGCCCATAGGCCCTAGTGTGCTGCTAGCACGTGTCAAAACACAGATTGCCGTTCATGCCCAGCGAAGAAGCTTGGAGGGTATGTTCAAGGATGTGATCGAGTTTGCGCCGGTCATCTTCGTGATTGCCGATGAGGACCTGAACATCGTGCAGACCAATGCCCAAGCGGAACAGCATTTTGGTTATAGCGGCAAGGAACTGGGTGAAATGAATCTGAAGGCACTCCTGCCCCAGAGTCTGAAGTATTTGCAGGCGGTTACCTTGCATTCGGATAATTCTGCCAGTGAGGGCAAGGTGGATGCCAATCCGGAACTGACTTGTTTTCGGAAAGATGGCACCTCATTTCCCGGCTCTGCTACCTTCAGCCGTTTGGAGACCTTGCACGGGCTGTTGCACACGGTAGTACTTGTCAATGTGACGGACAAGAAGCAGACGCTCAAGCGCTTGAGCGAATCTCAGAATTCCTTACGTGAACTGGCCGCAATCAATGAATCCGCGCGAGAAAACGAGCGCAAAACCATGGCCCGCGAGGTGCACGACGAATTGGGTCAAGTCATGACGGCCTTGCGCATGGGACTGTCCCTCATGCCCATGCAATTCGGTAGCGAGATCCCAGGGCTTGTGGAGAACGTGGATGCCATGAAGGTGCTGGTTGACCGGGCTATCAAAGGTGTGCGTAATATAGCCACGGTACTGCGCCCAGAAGCCTTGAATCTGGGGCTCATCCCTGCGCTCGAATGGTTACGCGATGAATTTTTGCGGCACAACAAGGTTCGCTGTTCGCTGGAATTTCAGGGTTTTACCGAGCCCATAGACGAAACGCGCGCGATGTTGATTTACCGCATCGTTCAGGAATCGCTGACCAATATCAGTCGTTACGCGAAAGCGACCGAAGTAAAAATCATGGTGAACTTTCCCCCCCAGGGGATCGACGTGAGTATCTCTGACGACGGCTGTGGCTTTGACCCTGGAGAAATTTTGATAAAAAAGACCTTTGGGTTGATGGGGATGCGCGAGCGGGCCCTGACCTTGGGAGGCGACCTCACGATTCACAGCGGGTCCGGGCGAGGCACGACGATTGCAGTGAAAGTACCTTTAAAGCCGGTCACCACAGAGGTTACAGAATGATCAGAATTGTTATTGCCGAAGACCATGCCATCGTCCGAGCTGGCCTTAAGCAAATGTTTGCGATCATGCCGGAAATGGAAGTAATTGCGGAGGCCGTAGACGGCGAGAGCGTCTTGGAAACCCTGCGCGTAACCCGATGTGAAATCCTTCTGCTGGATATCAATATGCCCGGTATAAGTGGGCCTGATCTGATCGTGCGTATCAAAGCTCACTGGCCGAGCTTGCCGGTGCTTGTCCTCAGCATGCACGATACCGCGCAAATTGCATCTCGCGCGTTGAAGGCTGGTGCGGACGGCTATGTAACCAAAGACAGTGAGCCTGAGGTGCTGCTTGCCGCTATCCGCAAGGTCGCCGCCGGAGGTCGCTTTATTTCAAGCGAAGTGGCACAAAAAATGGCACTGCTGGCGACGGTCAGCGGGGATTTGATGCCCCACAACGCCTTGTCAGATAGAGAGTTTGACGTGTTCAAGTGTCTGATTAAAGGCATGGGTGTCAATGATATTGCTGAAAAATTAAGCATCAGTAACAAGACGGTGAGTACGCACAAGGCGCGGTTGCTGGAACAAATGCATTTGACTAGCGTGGCAGAGCTAACCCGCTATGCAATGGACAATCAATTGCTAGATTAATGCTTGGGGCCGCCCGGTGGAGTTTGTAGGAATCGCCTGACATTGCTCGGGAATATCTGAGTTTCAAATCAGCCTAGCCCGATACCTCATCTGAGCCTGCAGCGAGATGATCGCTGCATGAACACATCACAAGCCATTAACAGCCAAGCCAGCAGCCCCCTGCGTGCGAGACCGGCTGACTTTTTCAAAATGGATTTGACTCGCAGTGTGTCCACGCATATTTCTCGAGACCGCAACCCCCTGCGCCGTTCTATAAATTGTGCTTCCCGCACGATGCAGTGGGAGACCAATGAGAATATGTGCCTCGGTTTGTGGGAATTAATGTCCCGTAATTAACCAAATTATTTTTCTGGAGCAGATCGCTGAGCGCTTTGAGGTACGCTGTCTCCAAATTTTTGGCATGTTTGCGTCGTTCTCAAAGGCCTTTAAGTTCGAGTTGCCAGGGCGTTTTTTCCCAAGCTAATCCTTCTTCGCGTAGCAAATGTGCCGATTGGGGGTATGCGTCTGCCCAGTCCGCACGACAACTTAGCCTCATAAGTGCTCTTTCGGAGTCCAGACTTTTCAGATGAATGCCCGTGAGATCCGGGTCGCGTCTTGCATGGCACAAGATCACGGCTAAACGCAGGCATAACAATTGGCTCACGAGTTCGCGGTCTTCCAAACCGGCTTCGACTTTGCGCAGTTTGCCGCGGTGTCCGAGTACAAGTAAGCTCAAACGGTGAAGTTCCGAAAGGGAAAAACCCATGGCATCCGCGTTGTCCAGTATGTAAGCCCCGTGCTTGTGGTAATCGCTGTGGGAGATGTGGCTGCCAATTTCGTGCAGTTCCGCGGCCCAATGCAGTTTGCGCACTTGACGCGCAAACTCCGGATCTGCTGGTCTCTTTCCCTGGCCGCAGAGCTGACTGAACAGCAAGGAGGCGACTTTGCCCACCCGTTGTCCATGCACTGTGTCCACTCCGAATTTACGCGCTAAGCGATTAACGCTGTTGATCCGCAGGTCGCCCGTGTAGCCGGTGTCGCCCAGCAAGTCACATATCAAACCGTGACGCAAGCCTCCGGACGCCCATTCCATGCTATCAATGCCCAGTAGATTGAATACCGAGCGCATGACGCTGACGCCACCCCCAATAATGGCTTTGCGGTCTTCTCGCATGCCGGGCAGACGCAGGCGTTCTACGCTCTGTGCCGTAACCAATTTGTCCAGTATCCAGTCGAGCCCGTCGCTTGTAATTTTGCCCGCCGACCATCCGGCTGCAACCAAAACATCGCCTATTGCTCCTACAGTTCCCGCCGAGCCATAGGCAGTGTCCCAGTTGTCTGGGTGATAGGCGTCAAAAGCCTCATCCAGGACCGCTGTGGCTGCAATTTCGGCAATTTCAAATGACTTGCGGGTAAATTGTCCGTCGGGAAAATAGCGCTTTGACCAGGCAATACTGCCGACCCGGAAGGACTCCATCACTTTGGGTGAACGGCCCTGGCCCAAGATCAATTCCGTGGAGCGGCCGCCAATATCAATGACCAGACGTCGCTCCGTCGAGTCTGGCAGCATGTGCGCCACGCCTTGGTAAATAAGCCGCGCTTCCTCGCGTCCAGAGATCACATCGATCGGGAAACCTAGCACTTGGTTCGCGCGCAATAAAAACTCTTCGCGGTTACGCGCTTCGCGCAGGGTTTGGGTCGCCACGGCACGGACTTCAGATGGTTTGAAGCCTGCCAGTCGCTCGCCAAAGCGGGCCAGGCAGTCCCAGCCAGCTTGCATCGCTGCGACCGTCAGGTTGCGACCTTCGTCCAGTCCTGCGCCCTGTCGAACTGTTTCTTTAAGGTATTCGGTGCGCTGGAATTCTCCGTGCTCGATACGGCCGATTTCCAGCCGAAAGCTGTTGGAGCCCAAATCCACTGCGGCGAGACGATTTCCAGAATGCATGAAGTAGTGCTCGGTTGCTTTGTTTCTCCCTCGGGAGCATAGCATCGGACGAGAGTCCATTTTTCTCTGGCTCGCGCTGTGAATGGCTGCCAAGAAGCGCGGTTTTCTGGCTTTTGACCACGGTTTCATTTCTTTGTCTTAGGCTTTTTCTGCCTGCCATCTCATTCCATCCTGTGGCCCGCGGGCCACCAGGATGGGTGCATTTCATAATCCGGCCATGACTGGAGTGCTACCGGAGGTGTATTGCACGAACAGATTGGCAGGCTTTTCCTGTGCGCACGATGCCAGGCGCAAGTCCTGGTATGCGGCCCATGTGACCCGGGCCAGCGCTAATGCGCCACAGGGTGCGTGGACATCACCCGATTGAACCTGCATGCGAGGCTGGTAAACGCTATCAGCAGGGTCGCGCCGGGCGCCACAAACACGCATCTCGCATGCACCAGTGGCGCCAAAGCTGGACTGCCGGAGCAAAGATAGTGACGCATCACAGTTCCCTTGGTACCCCCGCCGATGCTGTACTGCTAGGAGTCTGGGCGGCAGAGGTTTTTCGGATTTCCAGTAGAGCGTCGAGCCGAGGCCCGAGCCACATTTTTTGACTGCGCGGCGCTGACGTGGCCCAGTCGGGGCCT
>CANFIH010000064.1 GCA_947446855.1 Burkholderiales bacterium | reverse complement strand
ATCAACATCGCCACACCGGTGGTCCCCACCGTCGTCCAACTGGTGAGCAACACCCCAACACCGGTGCTGCACGGCCATGCCGAAAAAACGCTGGATAACGGCAGCACCTTCATGGCGCTGGAAGCCGGCGACCAGGTCTCGGTTTTCCTCGACAGCGATAGCGCCAACACCTACCGTCTGACTGTGGGAGACGCCAGCGAACCGCCAGGCCTGACATACGACATGGCCACTGGCAACTGGCAATTGGACCTGGGTGAATCGGATGCGCTGGCCCCGGGCTTGCACGAAGTGGCTGTCACCACGGATGCCGGTGGCGTCACCCACAGTGATGTCAGCACCCGAGAGCTCCATATCAACACCGATGCGGTCATGCTCAGCATCGACCCCATTGCAACCGACGGCATGATCAATGCCGCAGAGAAGGCGGGCGCCATCCTGCTCAGTGGCAGCAGCTCCAATGTGGAAACCGGTAGCCTGGTGAGCCTTACGCTGGCCGATAACTCCACGGTTACGGCAGCGGTGAGAGCCGACGGCACCTGGTCCGTCGAAGTGGACGGCAGCAGATTCGACGCCGATGGCGACCAGCCCCTGAAAGCCGATGTCCACAATCAGGCCGGCACTGCCGCCCTGCAAGGAACCCAAATAGTAAGGGTTGACACGCTGGCACCCACACTCGCGATCACCAGCGACAAGGGGGTTCTGACGGCCGGTGAGACTGCCACCATCACCTTTACCTTCAGTGAAGAGCCAGGTCCAACCTTTACCTCCAACACCATCACCACCACCCACAGCAACGGAACGCTAAGCGACCTGAGCGTCACCTCAGACCCTAAGGTTTACACCGCCATCTTCACACCTGACGCCAATCTGGCCGCCGGTGGCGCCAGCATTTCCGTGGCGGCAGCAACCTACACGGACGCAGCCGGGAACAAGGGCGGCGCGGACACCGCTATCGACCTCGGGATAGACACGCTGCCCCCCACGCTGGCCATCACGCCCAGTCATACCGACCTCAAGGCAGGTGAGGCAGCCACCATCCGTTTCCACTTCAGCGAAGAACCGGGCGATAGCTTCGCCTGGGACGGCAGCACCGGCAGCGTGGTGGTCAGCGGCGGCACACTGAGCGCCATCAGTGGAAGCGGCACGATGCGCACCGCCAGCTTCACGCCCACCGCCGACATGGCCTCGGGCCGTGCCAGCATCACCGTAGCTGCAGGCAGTTACACCGATGCAGCAGGCAACCGCGGTGCAGCGGGAACCATGCCCTCCATCCGCTTTGACACCCTGGCACCCTCACTGACCATCACCAGTGATGTAGATGCGGTCAACACCGGTGGCACTGCCCACATTACCTTCAGTTTCAGCGAAGACCCGGGCAACACATTCAGTTGGGATGGCAGCACAGGCAACGTGGTGGTTAGCGGTGGCACACTGGGAGAGATCACCGGCGAGGGCTTGACGCGCCACGCCGCATTCACCCCGAGCGCCAACCTGGCCTCGGGCAGTGCCAGTATTACGGTGGCCTCGGGTACCTACACCGACGCAGCAGGCAATCGCGGCGGCGCAGGTGCCAGCCCGACGATCCTCATTGACACGCTGGCGCCCACATTGAGCAGCGCCGCACCACCGGCAATCGGCATGACCCATAGTGCGGGCAGCGCCGGCAACAGCCCGGGCGAAAGCATCGTACTCACGCTCAACTTTGATAGCAATGTGGAGGGCCATTTCAGCGGCACCACCGACAACACCATATTCAAGGTGGGAGGCACCGGGGTTTCTGCCACCTGGGACGGCCTTGACGGCACCAGCACCCGCACCCTGACCTACACCATTGAAGCAGGGCAAAACGGCCAGGCCACCATCGACGAAATGGCCCTCAAAACCACCTTGACCGAAGGCCTCACCGATGCCGCGGGCAACCACTTCAGCTTCACAGGTGCGATTGCCAATATCGCCAGCATACAACTGCCGGTGATTGACACCACTGCGCCCACACGCACCATCTCCAGCAATGTCGACGCCATCACGGCCGGCGGAACTGCCACCATCGCCTTTCAGTTCAGCGAAGACCCCGGCACATCCTTGGTCTGGGATGGCAGCACGGGCGCTGTGATGGTCAGTGGCGGCACGCTGGGTGCCATTCGTGGCTACGGACTCACGCGCACAGCCACCTTCACGCCGGCCGCCCAACTGACCGGCGGCATTGCCAGCATTGCCGTGGCGGCAGGCACTTACACGGATGCGGCGGGCAACTACGCTGGCGCGGCGAACAATGCCAGCATGCTGCTGGAAACGCTGCCGGCCTATGCTGCGGCAATTGCTCCGGCGACGGGCGATGGCGACCCTCCCGGCAATGCCGCGATCAGCGACTGCACCTGGAGCTATGCGCTCTTCCCCTTATCGGACTGCAGCCAAACGATCTACCCCCCTGTGCACACAGATGCCCGTGGCGAGGGCAGCCTTACCTTGGATCTGGACATTAGCCAGATGCTGGACGGCTCCGGGGTGGACCTGTTCGGGCACGACGACACCATGCTGCTGGGCTGGCCATCCCAGGAGGTCAGCATTACCTGGCACCTGGAACCGCTGGGTGGCGACACAGTAGATAGCCTGTACCCGGGCGCAGCAGACTGGAGCAACGACGCCCAGACGGTGAACGACAGCAATACCGGCGCCGCAGCGCCAACCCTCGACCCGTCCATGCTGGTGGCTGCGCCTGTGCTGTAGACGCGTTATTGAGCGCAGCTCCGCCAGGGATACCGGGCGTACTCAGGCTTTCTTGTCCAGCAGCGCCCCAGCCATGGCGTTGCCGGTCTTGAAGACTGCAAGATTGGCCAGGAAGGCGTTTTTGGCTTGAAGCTGGGCCACCATGTCGGCAGCCAGCGCGGGCTCTTGCCGGGCTGCCACCACCACTTGGGTACTGACACCCCCGTCAGGCTGCGGGCTTTGCTGCAGGGCGCGGCGCTGGTAGCCTTCGGTCTGGGCGTTGGCCACATTGCCGGCGGCTACCTCCATCTGGGCTTGCGCCGCGTTCATACCGGACAAGGCGATCGAGCTGATGGATGGCATGGCAAAACTCCGGTTGTGACACTGGAAACAAAAAAGGCCTGAAGTCAAACCCCAGGCCCCGGTGCTGGAAAGGAATTGATTCCTTTCTGAACGCAGCGACTTAGGCGAAGTTGGCTTCGGCAAAGCCCCAGTTCACCAGCTTGTCGAGGTAGGTTTCGACAAACTTGGGACGCATGTTGCGGTAGTCGATGTAGTAGGCGTGTTCCCACACGTCCACAGTCAACAGCGCCTTGTCGGCGGTGGTCAGGGGCGTGCCGGCAGCGCCGGTGTTGACGATGTCCACCGAGCCGTCGGCCTTTTTGACCAACCAGGTCCAGCCGGAGCCGAAGTTGCCCACAGCCGACTTGACGAAGGCCTCCTTGAAGGCGGCGTAGCTGCCCCACTTGGCGGTGATGGCTTGCGCCAGGGCGCCCGTTGGCTCGCCGCCGCCGGCGGGCTTCATGCAGTTCCAGAAGAAGGTGTGGTTCCAGATCTGGGCGGCGTTGTTGTAAATGCCACCGCTGGCCTTCTTGATGATTTCTTCCAGCGTGAGGGCTTCGAATTCGGTGCCCTTTTGCAGGTTGTTCAGGTTGACCACGTAGGCGTTGTGGTGCTTGCCATGGTGGAATTCCAGGGTCTCTTGGGAATAAGCGGGAGCGAGCGCATCAATCGCGTAAGGCAGTGCGGGAAGGGTGTGTTCCATGGATTCCTCTTGGGTTGGTTTTTGACAATGGTGGATTGTAGAAACTAATTGTGGCGGGTGTTTTGCACCTGCAGATCAACCGTACCGTCGGCCAGGGTTGCCTGCAGCTGCTGGCCCACCGTGATTTGGCCTATGCCGGTGACCGGCAGGCCGTCCGCCCGGGTGAGCCAGGCGTAGCCGCGCTGGAGCACACGCGCCGGGTCCACGGCTTGCAGGCGCAGGGCGGCGCGGCCACAGGCGTCCTGACGGCGTTGCAGCGTCTGCTGTGCCGCACGCGGCAGGTTTTGCTGCAGCAGGGCCAGTGCGTTCTGCCTGCGCTGCACGTCCGTGCGCAGGGCGTGAGACATGCCTTGCTGCAGGGAATCGAGCTGCGCACGTTGTCGCGTCATCGCGCCGGAGGGTCGGCCGATGCGGGCGGCCACATGGTCTACCTGCTGGGCCTCGCGCTCCAGGGTGTGGGTGAGGGACTTGCGCAAACGGGCCTGCGCCTCGTCCAGCGCACGCAGGTAGGACTCGGTGCTGGCACTGACCAGTTCGGCTGCAGCCGTGGGTGTGGGCGCACGCAGGTCGGCCACGAAGTCGGCGATGGTGAAGTCGGTCTCATGGCCGACGCCGCTGACGATGGGCACGGGGCTGGCTGCGATGGTGTGGGCCAGTTGCTCGTCGTTGAAGGCCCACAGGTCTTCCATGGCGCCGCCGCCGCGCACCAGCAGGATGACGTCGATCGGCTGCGCCTCGCCACCGCGCGGTACCTTGCCCTGCGCCAGGTCGTAAAGGGATTCCAGGGCGCGCACCAGTTCACGCGGTGCGCCCTCGCCCTGCACCGAAGCCGGGGCAATCACCACCGGAATGTGCGGCACGCGGCGCTGCAAGGCGGTGACCACGTCATGCAGGGCCGCAGCCCCCAGCGAGGTGACCACGCCAATGGCGCGCGGCATGTCGGGCAGCACACGCTTGCGCGACGGATCAAACAGGCCCTGGGCTTCGAGCTTGGCCTTGAGCAGCAGGAACTGTTCGAACAGGCTGCCCTGCCCTGCGCGGCTTAAGGATTCCACAATCAGTTGCAGCTCGCCACGCGGCTCGTAGACGCCGAGGCGGCCGCGCACTTCGACCTTGTCGCCATCGCGCGGCACAAAGTCCAGCAGGCTGGCGGCGCGGCGGAACATGGCGCAGCGCAATTGGCCGCTGGCGTCTTTGAGGGAGAAGTAACAGTGGCCGCTGGCGGCACGCGAGAAGCCGGTGATCTCTCCGGCCACGGCCACCGGGTTGAAGCGCGACTCCAGCGCGTCGGCAATGGCGCGGCACAGCGCGCCCACCGGCCAGACGCGGGGCTGTGCGGCTTGCAAGGCGTTATCCCGCATGGGCCGCGCTACGATTAATTACATTGACGCAGACCCAAACGCTCCACAGCCCGGGGCTCAGGGTGGAGGAGACAACCCACCCCGTGCAAAGCCTTGCGTTTAGGTCTAAGTACATTGATTTCATTGGGTTTTTTTCTGCTGCAAATATGATCAAAGTGTTCAAACGCTGTGCTGGCGTGATTTGCGGGCCGCGCCCCACACACTTGTGCACATAGTTATCCACAGAAACTGTGCATCAAATGGGATGGTGACTAGGCCATAATCCGGTCGCACTACACTCGCTCGGAGGAGACTCTTGCTTTCCATCATACAAGCGGCCGGCTGGCCGATCTGGCCCCTTATCGCATGCTCCATTCTGGCGCTGGCCATCATCATTGAACGCTTCGTCAGTCTGCAGACCAAAAGAGTCGTGCCCCCCCGCTTGCTCGAAGAGGTGCTGAACGTCACACGCAAGGGCATTCCGCCCGCCGATGTGATCACCCAGTTGGAAAAAAACTCTGCCATGGGCAAGGTACTGGCCAGCGGCTTGCGCGCCGTCAGCAACGAGCCGCTGCTGAGCGAGGAAGACTTGCGCGCCAGTATGGAAAGTGTCGGTCGCAAGGTGGCACACCGCCTGGAGCACTACCTCAGCGCGCTGGGCACAATCGCCTCGGCGGCCCCCCTGATGGGCTTGTTTGGAACCGTGGTGGGCATGATTGAAATCTTCGGATCGCAGGCCCCGGGCGGCTCCACGGTGGGCAACCCGGCGCAGTTGGCGCACGGTATTTCTATTGCCCTGTACAACACGGCATTTGGTTTGATCGTGGCTGTTCCGTCGCTGATTTTTTGGCGCTACTTCCGGGGCCGGGTGGACGAATATCTGTTGGAGCTGGAATTGGCCGCAGACCGTATGGCACGCCATATCAAGACCCTGCGCAAGCCGTGACAGGCCCCAGCAAACGAGCCGCCGCCATGAACTTTAGACGCAGATCCAATGACGAGCCGGAAATCAACCTGATTCCGTTCATCGACGTGTTGCTGGTGGTGCTGATTTTCCTGATGCTGTCCACCACCTACAGCAAATTCACCGAGATGCAGATCACGCTGCCCACGGCCGACACCGACGCCCAGCGCGACTACCCCAAGGAGCTGGTTGTGGCGATCGGTGCCGAGGGCAACTTCAGCGTCAACCGCACGGCTTTGCCGGGGCGCAGCCTGGAGGCGGTGGCAGCAGCGCTGACAGAAGCCGCCAAGGGCGCCAAAGAGACCGTGGTAGTGATCAGCGCCGATGCCAACGCCAGGCACCAATCGGTAGTGACCGTGATGGAAGCCGCACGCCGCGCCGGCCTGAACCAGATCACCTTTGCCACCCAGGCGACTTCCCAGGCGGGTGTTAAATAGGGGCATGGCCCAGAAACCCGGTTTGAAACAGAAGCTGAGCCAGGCACTGCTGCGTGCCTGGACCCGCCGGGGGGCGGTCGCAGGGTCCCTGCTTCCTTTTGCCCTGCTTTACGCCGCGCTGCTGGCACTGCGGCGTTTGCTCTATCGCAGCGGGCTGTACGCATCACGGGATGTCGATTGCGCCGTCATCGTGGTGGGCAACTGCATCACAGGCGGCGCCGGCAAGACCCCCACCACCATAGGTATCGCACAGCATCTGCTGCGCCGGGGACTTCGGGTTGGCATTGTTTCGCGCGGCTATGGCCGCAGGGGCCGGGATGTGCGCGCGGTCAGTGCCAAGGATGATGCCGATCGGGTGGGCGACGAGCCGCTGCTGATGGCCCGCGCCACCGGAGTCCCGGTGTTTGTGGCCTCGAGCCGCCATGCAGCGGCACAGGCGCTACTGGCGGCACATCCCGGGATCCAGGTCATCTTGTGCGACGACGGCCTGCAGCACTACGCCCTGCACCGGGACATCGAAGTCTGCGTGTTTGATGACCGGGGCCTGGGCAACGGCTGGCTGCTTCCCAGCGGCCCCTTGCGTGAGCCTTGGCCACGCACCCCACTGGCCTGTGTGGGGCAAGGCGCCGACCGGTTGCTGGTTTTGCATACGGGTGCCAACCCGGCGTTTAGTGGTTTTCGCGCCCGGCGCGTGCTGGCGGAGCAGGCACTGACAGGTGACGGCCGGAGCATCGCCCTGAACGAACTCAAGCCGCCTTTGCTGGCATTGGCGGGCATTGCCAAGCCGGAGGAGTTTTTTGCGTCCTTGCGCGCACGGGGGCTGCTGCTGGACAAGACCTTGGCGCTGAGCGACCACTTTGACTTCGCACAGTTGGACCCGACGCTGTTACAGAACTATCAGGTGCTGTGCACCGAGAAAGATGCAGTCAAGCTGTGGAAGCGGTGTCCACAGGCGCTGGCGGTGCCGCTGCTGCAAACGCTGGAGCCGGCTTTTTTGACCGCACTGGACGCCATGCTGGATGAGACGCTTGCGGCAAAGTTATCATCCAGCCATGGACACCAAACTGCTTGAACTGATCGTCTGCCCCGTTACCAAAGGGCCGCTGGAATTTGACCGCGAAAAGCAGGAGCTGATCTCCCGCTCCGCACGCCTGGCTTACCCGGTACGCGATGGTATTCCGGTCCTGCTGGAAAACGAGGCCCGCACATTGACCGACGCCGAACTCGGCCTGTAAGAGTCTGCGGCCATGGCGTTTACCGTCCTGATTCCAGCGCGGCTGGCCTCCACCCGCCTGCCCAATAAACCTTTGGCTGATATTGCCGGTGTGCCGATGGTGGTGCGCGTGGCGCAACGTGTGGCCCAGGGGCTGACGCAAGCCGCACGCATCGTGGTGGCAGCCGACCACGAAAGCATTGTGCAAGCCTGTTCCCGCTTTGGCATTGAAGCCATCCTGACCCGCGTGGACCACGCCTCCGGTAGCGACCGCCTGGCCGAGGCCTGCGACCTGCTGGGCCTGCTCGATGAGGATATCGTCGTCAACGTGCAAGGCGACGAGCCGCTGATTGACCCGGGTCTGGTGCAAGCTGTGGCTGATTTGCTGGTGAGCCAGACCGCCGCCAGCATGGGCACGGCGGCGCACGCCATCGATAAGGTTGAAGAATTCAGAAATCCGAATGTGGTCAAAGTGGTGCTGAATGCCGCCGGCATGGCGCTGTATTTCAGCCGCGCACCGATTGCCTGGTGGCGCGACGGATTTGCCCATGGCATTGCCGCCCTGGCCCAACCCGCGCCGCTGCGCCACATCGGCATCTACTCCTACCGCGCCGGTTTCTTGCGTCGCTTTCCGACGCTGTCACAGGCGCCGATCGAAATCACGGAGGCCCTGGAGCAACTGCGCGCGCTGTGGCATGGGTACCAGATCGCGGTGTACACCAGCGCCACGGCACCAGGTGCCGGCGTGGACACCCCGGAGGATCTGGAGCGCGTGCGCGCCATCTTCGCGGCACAGACATCCACGGCCTGATTCTGTAAGTTAGCCAACAGGCGCGCCATGCTATTCTCAGACGAGCATTCCACGTCAACTTGCACTGGGTTTAGCCGGTGCAACACACCAAGTACACGCAATATATAGAGGGGTTCCATGAGACTGATTTTGTTGGGCGCACCCGGCGCTGGTAAGGGCACACAGGCCACGTTCATTTGCCAAAAGTACGGCATTCCGCAAATTTCAACTGGAGACATGTTGCGTGCTGCCGTCAAGGCCGGCACTGCTCTGGGTCTGGAAGCCAAGGCGGTGATGGCCTCCGGCGGCCTGGTCAGCGATGAACTCATCATCAACCTGGTGAAAGAGCGCCTGACGCAGGCTGACTGTGCCAACGGATTTTTGTTTGACGGTTTCCCCCGCACCATTCCGCAAGCCGACGCCATGAAGGCCGCTGGCGTGCCACTCGATTACGTGCTGGAAATCGATGTGCCGTTTGAAGCCATTGTGGAACGCATGAGCGGACGCCGCTCGCACGCGCCCTCCGGCCGCACCTACCACGTCAAGTTCAACCCCCCCAAGGTGGCCGGCGTAGATGACATCACCGGCGAGCCGCTCATCCAGCGGGAAGATGACAAGGAAGAAACCGTGGTCAAGCGCCTGGAGGTGTACAGCGCCCAAACGCGCCCCCTGGTGCAGTACTACTCCGACTGGGCTGCCAAGGACGCCGCGGCCGCTCCCAAATACCGCGCTATCAGCGGCACGGGCGATGTGGATGCCATCACCGCACGCGCGTTTGAGGCCCTATCGAACTAAGCGGCTTGCGCGCATGAAAAAAGGGTCGCTTTTGCGGCCCTTTTTTTGTGCGCAAGGCACATGCCACTTCTTAAGGCTGCGCCGCAATTTCCAGCATGAGCGCAATGCGCGCCTTGACGGCAGACAGGCCTGCGGCAACAAACACCCCGGAGCGGTGCGCAGGCGCGCCACCCACCACCTGCCCATAGGCGCAGCGGCTCACGCGCACGACACGCACCCCTTGTGCCTGTGCGTCCCGCAGCGCAGCCTCCATGGCCTGGTGAATCGTGCCGTTGCCGGTGCCGGCCACCACGATACCGCGCAGGGGGGATTCCTCTGCCCTGTCCTGCAGCAGGGCGCGCACTAATGCTCCAGTGGCGCCCGCGTGGCTGAGCAACAACTCCACCCGCGGCCAGTTCGACGCGTCGCCTGCCAGCATCCCTGCGTTTGTGTCCACTGCCGGCCAGTGGGAAAGCAGCCGCACATGTCCCTCCTCCACCAGACCAACCGGGCCGGCCTCTCCGGAGTCGAAGGCATCGGTGCGGTAAGGATGCACTTTTTGCACATGGGCCGCACTGTGAATTTTTCCGGCACAGACCACCAGCACGCCCCTTGCCCCGGGACACAGGGCCACCGTGGCTGCATCGGCCATATTGCCGGGCCCATCGGGCGTGAGGGAACTGGCCGGTCGCATGGCACAGGTCAGCACCAGCGGCTTGCTCCGGAGTAAGTCGGCGGGCACCGTGCGCGACAAAAAGTAGGCCGTTTCTTCCAAGGTGTCTGTGCCATGGGTGACCACAATCCCGGCCACCGTGTCCATGCCCAGGTAATGCATGACACGCTGCCACAGCAATTGCCAATTCGCCGGCACCAGATCCTTGCTGTCGATCTGGCACACCTGCTCGGACAGCGCGGCATGACCTCCCAGCACCACCCGCAATCCAGGCACGGACTCCAGCAAGGCGTGCACACCAAGCTGCGCCGCGGTGTAGCCCACGTTATCGCCAGCGCTCGTCGCTGTGCCGGCAATGGTTCCACCCATGCCCAGGAATACAAGTTTTTCAGTCATTTCGTGGCGGCCCTCTTGTCAAATAATTAAAACTGGTTAAAAATACAGTTACTGGATGGGAGAACAGTGTGTATAGACCCACAGTCCGTTCCACCAAACGCCAAAGGAGTCAGAATGCTTGAAAGCCCCAAACTCACTGCCAGACAACAGCAGATTCTGGACCTGATCCAAAGCGCCATCGCACGCACCGGCGCCCCCCCCACCCGCGCAGAAATCGCAAACGAGCTTGGCTTCAAATCCGCCAACGCCGCCGAAGAGCATTTGCAGGCGCTGGCGCGCAAAGGCGTCATTGAGTTGGTCAGCGGCACCTCGCGTGGCATACGCCTCAAAAGCGAAGCCCTGCGGTCCATTAACGAATCCCGCATCAAACAATATTCCTTGCCCCTGCAGGGCCTGGCCCAACTGGCCCTGCCTCTCATCGGCCGGGTGGCCGCGGGCTCACCGATTCTCGCCCAGGAGCATGTGGACAAAACGTATTACGTCGAAAACAGCTTGTTCCAGCGCCAACCGGATTACCTGCTCAAGGTGCGCGGTATGTCCATGCGCGACGCCGGCATCATGGACGGCGACTTGCTCGCCGTGCAAGCCACCAAAGATGCCAAGAACGGCCAGATTGTGGTGGCCCGGCTGGGTGAAGAGGTGACGGTCAAGCGCTTTCGCCGCAACAAGCACCTGATTGAACTGCATCCCGAAAACCCGGATTACCAGACCATTGTGGTGGAACCGGGCGACCCTTTTGAGATCGAAGGCCTGGCTGTCGGCTTGATCCGCAACACCATGCTCATGTAAACCCAACCGGCAACACACCCCATGAACATCGCTCTGGTTTTGCAGCACAAGTTGCTGCTCGGTATCCAACGTCTCTTGACCGCTTCACAAGACCGTGCAGCGCACATGCCCTTGCCCGCGAGCAGCTATGCGCTACCCGTGCTGGCGCCGCGGGTGGCTGCAACCCACCTAGGCACCCTGCCGCACGCTGGGTCCACAAACGCACTGGCCAAAAAAGCCATGCCTTTGCGCGTGCTGCGTGTCGTGGAAAAAGGCCAACCGCGCTCTTGTGCAGGTCGGTTGGTGATTTCCGGGCGCATGGCCGATGTGTGCGCCGAGTTGGATCGACTGGTGGCACGCGAGGCCACTTTGCACTGATTTGTCGTACTGATTTGGCCGAGGCTCTGCCTCTTTGCGTAGGGATGCGTGGCGTGGGCGGGGAAGGGGTCGCAGCATCAGGGCACAATTGGGGGTATGAACATTGTGATCCTCGACGACTATCAGGACGCCGTCCGTAAGTTGGAATGCGCCAGCAAGCTCCAGCCCTACCAGGCCAAGGTCTACACCAACACGGTGAAAGGCCTGGGGCAGCTCTCCATCCGCCTCAAAGATGCAGACATATTGGTACTGCTGCGCGAGCGCACGCATATCAACCGGCAACTGATTGAAAAGTTGCCCAAACTCAAGCTGATCTCGCAAACGGGCCGCGTTGGCAGCCACATCGACCTGCTGGCATGCACCGAAAAGGGCATTGCCGTGTGCGAAGGCAGCAGTTCACCAGTGGCCCCGGCGGAATTGACCTGGGCCCTGCTGATGGCGGCCATGCGCAGGCTGCCGCATTACATCGGCAACCTGAAACACGGTGCCTGGCAGCAGTCCGGACTCAAAACAGGCTCCATGCCGCCTAATTTCGGCATCGGCACCACATTGAAAGGCAAGACGCTCGGCATTTGGGGCTATGGGCGTATCGGCAAGTTGGTGGCAGGCTACGGCAAGGCGTTTGGCATGCAGGTGGTCGTTTGGGGCAGCGAGTCCTCCAGGGCAGCCGCTCAACAGGAGGGCCACTTGGCAGCACCCAGTCGGGAAGCATTTTTTGCACAATCCGACGCAGTGTGCCTGCATTTACGCTTGAACGAAGCGACCCAACATATCGTCACGGCCGCCGACCTGGCCCTGATGAAACCAACGGCCATTCTGGTCAACACGTCCAGGGCCGAACTGATTGAGCCTGATGCACTGATCAGCGCCTTGAACCGGGGCCGCCCCGGTATGGCAGCGGTCGACGTGTTCGAGACCGAACCCATTCTGCAAGGGCATGCCCTGTTGCGTCTGGAGAATTGCATCTGCACGCCACACATTGGCTATGTGGAGCAAGGCAATTACGAAGACTACTTCGGCACGGCCTTTGACAATGTGGTGAATTTCATCAAGGGCACGCCAACCAACATCGTGAACCCGGGCGCGCTGCAAGTTCGTCGTTGAAACGGACCTACGGTTTTGGCGCTTGGCCCGGCGCCGGCTTCACGTAGCCGGGCATGTCAAAGTCGATCAGGTTGTTCTGCTTGCCTGCCTGATCGTCAGTGAAGTCCAAGTCCAAGTCCAAATCAATATCCAACTCCTCGTCCGGATCCAAGCTCAGATCCAAATCCAGGTCGAGATCGACACCGGCAGGCAACTCCACCGTTGGCATGGGCGGGGCCGGTACAGTCAGCTCAGAGGGCCGCGGGCTTGCAGAGGCATTCTCCTGGCGCAATCCGTCTATACCGCTCACGGTGCGGGAGGCGCTAAACGGCCGGTCAGCGGATTCGTCGGCTTGTTCGAGTCGCTTGAGTACTCCGTACAGGAATAACAAATCCTTGAATGCATCCAGGTCTATGCCCTGCTCAGGGTCGTCTTCAGGCGTGCGGACCAAGCATTGCTCGATGAAGTCAATGGTGTATTCGGTTGGCCACAACACCACAATCTGCTGGCAAATGTCTTCGTAGGCTTCCAGTCCATTGCCTTCGGACAGAAAATGGGCAAAGTCCAACGCCCGACCGGTGAACTGCAAATTGAAATCCTGGCGGTAGCGCTCAAAGTCGCCACGCCGACTCAAGGTGTGGAGGATTTTTAGCAGGTCCAGAAAAACCAAGGGATTGGAGTCGGCGCTGTCGCGGATGTTGGACTCCAGCAAGCCGACCGCCTCGTCGTGCTGGCCCAGTGCCATAAAGAACTCCGCCTGTTGGCGCACATCCAACATCTCCCTGGTGTTGATGGCCTTGGATACTCCGTGGTTGCTGGGTGAAAACGCAGGCTGGGTCGATCGGGGCGACAGGGCATCCTGGGGTATCGGAGCTGGCCGCGTCGCAGTACGGATATCCATCACGACAGTGCTGCGAACGGTATCCGCATCCAATTCGATCGGTTGGGACTGAATTCCCACTGGGCCTGTGGCTGCAGCCTGGTCTGCCGCGCCACTGGCCGCCTTCACTTGGTTGGCAGCGGGCTCGACTTGGGTTTGAGCTGCAGGGGCCATCGCTACGGATGCACTCGGATTGCCGCTGTGCAATGGCGCAACGCGATCAGCCCCACCGGACCACCAGGGCACTGCTGCAAAGCCGCCATTTCGCAGACGCAGCACTAGGAAGCTCAGCAGGGCGACGCATACCGCCAACAAAGCGGCTAATACCAGCACCAGAGGGCGTCCGAAGGCCTGGGAAGGTGCGCCATCCAGTGCGGTCACCAAGGCCTGCAAATTCGCCTGGTTTTTGACGGTCGCGAGTCGCAAACTGTCGATGTCCGCCTGTAAGGCTATGGCTCGCGTCTCATTTTGAAGCGAGAGCGGTGCGCTGGCGTTGGCCGCCTGCGCCCTCTCCACGTCCTCTACCCGCTGTTGCAATTCAGCTATCACCGCAATGCTCACGGTTTTTGCGGCTTGGGGGGCCGCTTCATGTGCGGGCCCGGAAGCCAAGGATGACAGCTTTAGGCGGCCCCCCTCCCCCGCACTTTTAGCCACTGGTGCCGCTTTGGTGGGCTTAGCCGGAACAGGGTCCGCGGCAGAAGCCGGTATGGATGCCCGCGGTTGGGTTTTAACAGGGAGTTGCTCAGGCGTGGCGGGCGAAGCCACAGCGGATAAGGTTGCAGGAGTTGTGATCACCTCGCTGAGTACCTCTGACAGAAGCACATAGCGACGTGCGGCCTGGGCGCCACAACCGGCCCTGAGCGTCAGACTCACCACCGCTTCATCCACCTTGAGCGCTGAGCTGATATGCACCGTCTGGCTGTTGGTCTGCGGGCCAGGCTGCACACTCACCTTGACAAGACTGCGTTCCAGCGGAGTGTCACCGTAGCTGACATCCGCGTCAAAACACGTCGCGCTGCGGTCTTCGTCGGCGGCCGTCTGCACCGCAACAGCAACGTCCAGTTCCTTGCCCAGAAGCACACTTCCCCGCAAACGCCCCAAGGTTAAAGCCGGTGCACTGGTCGCGACCAACAGCAATGCCGCCGCCAGGACACACAAAATAGTCTTACTGTTGAACTGCATATCTGGTGGGTATTCTGGCACAGGCCACCTTCTTTCCCAGGCCCGCATCCGGTGGTCATGCCGGGAAACGGTGGCTCTGACGCACGTGCGACAAAATACCGGGCTATGGGCGAGCATGCACCCGACAATGCAGTTTCGCCCACAGAACGTACAAAAGGCCCCCTACCGTCATGGACGAACCCATTCTCACCATTGAAGAGCGCGCCGCAATCAACGCGGGACGCTGGTTTTCCTCGTTGTCGCCGTCACTTCGACACGACATCCTGCGCTGCGCATATGTCAAACGTTACCGCGACGGCGACCTGATCACCGCCCGGGGCGAACCACCCGAGGATTGGCTGGCCTGTGCCAAGGGCGCAATCCGGGTCAGTTCCACTTCGATTTCTGGCAAACAGATCACGCTGACCTATGTGGAACCCGGGATCTGGTTTGGTGATGTGTCGATTTTCGACGGCGACCGGCGCACCCACGACGCCTACGCCCACGGCGAAAGCACCATTTTGTGCGTAGCCAAAGCAGATTTCAAAAAAATCCTGGCACTGCATGTGGAACTGTATGAAGCGCTGTTGCGACTGCATGCCCGCCGCATTCGCCAGCTCTATGGTCTGGTGGAAGATCTCAATACCCTGCCCCTGCGCGCCCGACTGGCCAAGCAACTGCTGCACCTGGTGCGCAGCTATGGCGTGCCCTCGCTGAGCAACGACAGTGAGGTGCGCATCGGCCTGCAATTGGCGCAAGAGGAACTGGCCCAGTTGCTGGGGGCCTCACGCCAGCGCGTAAACCAGGAGCTTAAAAGCATGGAGCGCGAAGACACCATCCGCATCGAACCCGGCGGGCTAGTGATACGCGACCGCCAGGCACTGATGCGCATTTCCGAAGCTGACCATTGAACACGGAGCACAAAAGCATGAGCGACTTTGAACATTTCACCGGAACCCGGGCCGCCAGCGGCAGCCATGTGTTTGACACGGACGCCCTCACCGCCTGGCTAATCACCCATTTGCCGGGTTTTCAAGGCCCGATACAGGTCGAGATGTTCAAAGGCGGCCAGTCCAACCCGACGTACAAATTGGTAACCCCGTCGGGCAGTTATGTGATGCGCGCCAAACCTGGACCGGTTGCACAACTGCTCCCTTCGGCCCATGCGGTAGAGCGTGAATTCACGGTCATGCGTGGCTTAGAGGGCACCGCTGTTCCTGTGCCTCGTATGCTGTGTCTGTGCGAGGATGAGTCGGTCATTGGGCGTGCCTTCTACCTGATGGAATATATGGAGGGCCGCGTCCTGTGGGACCCCCTGCTACCTGGCACGAGTGCACCGCAGCGCACAGCGATTTACCACGAGATGAACCGGGTCATCGCGGAGCTGCACAGCGTGAATATCGCGCAGCAAGGCCTGAGCGCCTATGGCAAGCCAGGCAACTATTTCGAGCGTCAGATTGGGCGCTGGAGCCGCCAATACCTAGCATCCATCACCCAACCCATCGCCGAAATGGACCAGTTGATGGAGTGGCTACCAAAGAACATTCCAGCCATGGCGCGCGATGAAAAAATGGTCAGCGTTGTGCACGGCGACTTCCGGCTCGACAACCTGATGTTCGATGCCCAGGAAGCCAAGGTGATTGCGGTGCTGGACTGGGAACTGTCCACGCTGGGCCACCCGCTGGCCGATTTCAGCTACCACTGCATGGCCTGGAACATACCCGCAGGCCTGTTCCGCGGCATCGGTGGCGAAGATCTTGACGCGCTGGGCATACCAGCGCAGGAGGACTACATCCGCTTGTATTGCGAACGCACCGGCCTGGCAACGCCAGCGCAATTGCAAGAGGACTGGAACTTCTACATGGCCTACAACATGTTCCGGATTGCCGCTATTTTGCAAGGCATAGGTAAACGGGTCGAGGCCGGAACCGCCTCCAGTGCGCAGGCCGTCAGCTCAGCTGCCGGCGCCAGGCCGCTCGCAGAACTGGCCTGGGGATTCGCCCGACGGGCAGGGGCACAAAGTAAGACACTGTCCTGACAGGTAGCACCCAGAACAGGGGTTAATGAAGGTGGCGGGGCTTACGCCCGCCACCGTGGCCACCGCCATGGTTACCGCCCGAGCCACCACGGGGGGGCTTGCCGATCTCCAGCGAGTGCACCAAAGCGTCAAAGCGCTGGGCAAACAATTTGTCCACCTCGGCCACCACACCACCGAGCTCGGAAGCATCAAAATGGCGCTCCATCATGTTGATCAAATCCTGCACCAGCAAATCTCTTTGCACCTGCATGATTGCGGCCGGATTAGGGCCTACAAAGAGCATCAAAAAGTCGTCGCGTGACTCGCCGCTGGGTGCCTCTTCTTCATTGTCGAAATCGGCGTCGTAAAACGTCACTTCAATAGCCGCTCCGGTATCCGCGATCTCATTGAGATTCATGCAGACCTCGTCCAGCGTCTGGCGGAAATCCTCGTCACCGGCCACGGTCCAGCACATCTGCAAAATGTGTTCGCCAGCATCAAACTTGATGCCCGGTTCGTCCTCGTAGGAACTGTTGGCACCGTCCGACAGCGAGCGGCAGCCAGCGTACTTCCACAAGGGCTTAAGCGTTTCCTGCAATTGCTCAAAGCTCACATCAGCGCGCAACGGCACCTGACCATGGACATGGATCTCGAAGGGAGCGTTATAGCGTGGCATGGTGTGAAGTGTAATTGTGCAAATGGTGCCCGAGACCGGAATCGAACCGGTACGCCCGTTATTCACGAAGCGGCGGATTTTAAATCCGATGTGTCTACCTATTTCACCACTCGGGCACTTGATCTATTGTGAAACAAAAATGCCCCGTCATCAGCAAATGACGAGGCATCGTTGAACCAGAATATTTCTGGAGGCGCGACCCGGAGTCGAACCGGGCTAACTGGATTTGCAATCCAGGGCATAACCGATTTGCTATCGCGCCAGTATTCTTTTTCGCCTAACGAAAAGGGGAAGCGTTAGCTTCCCCTTTTTGGAATCTGGAGCGGGAAAAGAGTCTCGAACTCTCGACCTCAACCTTGGCAAGGTTGCGCTCTACCAACTGAGCTATTCCCGCGTTTCTAGCCTCGAATTATAGCGTACTTTTAAAGCCTTTTGACCTCATTCGCCAAAACCAGAAAACTTTTCAGCTTCAGTGCTTGACCGCCTCCGGCACACCATCCGCCTTGACTGCAACCACCGCAGCGGCCACCGGCTCCTCGTCCGGCAACGGCACAGGCTTGGTCTCCAGCGCCAGTTCCAGCACCTGATCAATCCAGCGCACCGGCACGATTTCCAGGCCATTTTTGACATTTTCGGGAATGTCCTGCAAATCCTTGGCGTTCGATTCCGGAATCAACACCGTCTTGATGCCACCGCGCAGCGCAGCCAGCAGCTTTTCCTTGAGACCGCCAATTTCAGTGACCTCGCCGCGCAAGGTGATTTCGCCGGTCATCGCCACATCACCCCGCACAGGGATGCCGGTCAGCGCCGACACAAAAGCCGTGGTCAGTGCGGCACCCGCGCTGGGTCCATCCTTGGGCGTAGCGCCATCGGGCACGTGGATGTGGATGTCCTTCTTCTCGAACACCTCATCCTTGATGCCCAGGCGCCGCGCCCGGCTGCGCACCACGGTGCGTGCGGCCTCGACAGACTCCTTCATCACATCACCCAGCGAACCGGTACGGGTAATGGCACCCTTGCCTGGCGTGATGGCGGCCTCAATTGTCAGCAAATCGCCGCCAACTTCGGTCCAGGCCAAACCAACCACCTGGCCCACCTGGTTTTGCTGCTCGGCACGGCCGTAGCTGTACTTGCGCACGCCCAGAAACTCATTCAAGTTTTCGGCATTGACCTTGACTTGCGGCTCCATCTTCTTGAGCAACAGGCCCTTGACCACCTTGCGGCAAATCTTGGACAGGTCACGCTCCAGCGAACGTACCCCGGCTTCCCGCGTGTAGTAGCGGATGATGTCGCGGATTGCGTCTTCAGCAACAGCCAGCTCGGAATCCTTGACGCCGTTGTTCTTCATCTGCTTGGGCAGCAGATAGGTGATGGCGATATTGGTCTTTTCGTCTTCGGTATAGCCTGCCAGACGGATCACTTCCATGCGGTCCAGCAGGGCCGGTGGAATGTTCATGGAATTGGAGGTCGCCACGAACATCACGTCGCTGAGGTCGAAATCAACCTCTACGTAATGGTCACCAAACTTGTGGTTCTGCTCCGGGTCCAGCACCTCCAACAGCGCGCTGCTGGGGTCGCCGCGGAAGTCGGTGCCCAGTTTGTCGATCTCGTCCAGCAGGAACAGCGGATTGCGCGTACCGACCTTGCTCAGGCTTTGCAGCACCTTGCCGGGCATGGCACCGATGTAAGTACGGCGGTGGCCACGGATTTCAGCCTCGTCCCGCATACCGCCCAGGGCCATGCGCACGTACTTGCGCCCGGTGGCCTTGGCGATGGACTGCCCCAGCGAGGTCTTGCCGACACCCGGAGGGCCTACCAGACACAAAATGGGGGCCTTGACCTTGTCGACACGCTGTTGCACCGCCAGATATTCCAGGATGCGGTCCTTGACCTTGTCCAAGCCGTAGTGGTCTTCGTTGAGCACGTTCTCGGCGTTCGTCAGGTTGTGCTTGATCTTGGTCTTGGCAGCCCAGGGCAGGCCGGTGAGCACGTCGATGTAATTGCGCACCACGGTGGCCTCTGCCGACATGGGCGACATCAACTTGAGCTTCTTGAGTTCGGACTCAGCCTTCTTCAGCGCCTCTTTGGGCATCTTGGAAGACTTGATCTTTTTCTCGATCTCTTCGATGTCGGCACCGTCTTCGCCCTCGCCCAGTTCCTTTTGGATAGCCTTGACTTGCTCGTTCAGATAAAAGTCGCGCTGGTTCTT
>CANFIH010000063.1 GCA_947446855.1 Burkholderiales bacterium | reverse complement strand
GCCACCCTGGCCTTTGGCGGGCTGACCGGTTTTGCCTGGGCCTCGCGCGCACTCGGTCGCGGCATGGACCCGTTTCGCATGGCGGCCCTGGGCGTGTGCCTGGGCATCCCCGCGTTCCTGGCCGTCATAGCCTCGGCGCCCCTGATGTCTGCGCCCCTGTTTGCGTTGGGCACTTTTTTGATCGGGCAGGGCGCAGGCATGTTCGGCCACGGCACCCTGACGGCCACCATGAACCTGGCCCCCAAAGACCAGGCCGGCCTGGCCCTGGGCGCCTGGGGCGCGGTGCAGGCCAGCTGCGCCGGTCTGGCCATGGCCTGTGGTGGCGTGCTGCGCGACAGCGTGGCCCATGCCACCGATTCCGCCACCGGCTACCACAGCGTCTACAGCCTCGAAGTGTTGCTGCTGTGCGCCACTCTGGTGGTCCTGTTCCCCCTGCTGGGTCCAGGCCGCACCCGCGGGGCTTGATGGCCTGGCGCGAATCATGTGAAATACCCAAGCAACCCCAACCCTGAGGAGACACCATGAAATCTGCACTGCCCGTTATCTTGCTTTTTGGCCTGCTGGTCTTTTTCAAACTGGCCAACTGGCTGAACCGGCCGTTCAAGCCCGAGAAGAAGAAAGAGACCAGTGAGTGAGAAGTGAAAGACGGGGGCGCTGGGCCAGGCTGAAGCAGGTCAGGGTCCGCGCCTGTCCGCCAACCTGGCCGGTACGACAATGTACAGAGGCGAGAGCCGGCATTGGCAAGTGAGATCGGCTGGGGCCTAGACCGGCTATGTCGCACCAAGGCTGGTTCCTGTCATTCACGCGGCACTTCCGTCAGTCAAGAACGCAGCTTGAGCGGACGGCTACGAAAGTTACTTCATATAAGAAGGTGATTCATCCATGCGACTGATTAAGACCTTATTGCTTTTGTCTCTGGCCTTGTTTTTTAGGTTGGCGATCGCTGGCGACTTCAGTCCGATACCCAGCGCCTCACGCATGACCGATGTAAGTAAAGCGACCGTTCCGTTTGACCTGGCAACGCTGAAAAGCAATTGGAGGCAGCGCATCACGACGATGCGCGCGCAAGGTGTAGTGCCCATCATCGATATCGAATCAAATTTGGGTGAAGACCTGGATATGCAGAGCTTTGCGCATCAAATGGATGATGAAGGCGTTGCGCTTATCGCGTTTTCTGGCATAGCCAAGGGACGTGGCTGGAGTGACGCTGCCCGGTACGCGGTGGCAGTGGATCCGTGGCGCTATATTCCAACGGGCGATGGGGGCTTGCCGCCAGACTGGAAGAAAAACCCGATGACGTTCGTTAGGACCACCAAGGAGCGCATCACTTTAGATGGCTATCCGCTGATGGGAGAATATGAGTTTCGTCACTATCCTTCACCTGATCAGATTCAGCGCGGCAACAATGAACGCGACGAAAATTTTCCTATCGATAGCCCAGCCGGTCATGAACTTTTCCGTTTCTCGGCGGAAAGCGATATTCCATTCCAGATCCATCAGGAGATTGAAGATGCTTTGCTGCCGCCAATTGAGAAAATGCTCGCGCAGTATCCCAAGGCCAAGGTCATTTGGTGCCATCTTGCACAAATGCGCTATCAGGACCGCAACACCATTTACGGGCCGGACTATGTGCGCAAGCTGATCGAACAAAATCCCAATCTCTACTTTGATTTGTTCTCTGGCCCGCCGGACCACATTTATCCATCAAGCAAGGAATATCCAGGTAAATACTGGGACCGTTCGACTGGAAAACTTAAGCCGGAATGGGCGAAGTTGATAGCCGATTTCCCGTGGCGTTTCATGACCGCGCTCGATCTCAACACGTTCATCATGGGGAGCTTCTCGAAAAAGGTGAATATGCAGCGCGCTGTGCTGGACAGCTTGCCTCAGTCGGCGAGGGAAATTGTCGCCTATAGGGCTGCGTGGAAGCTGTTGTTCAACGAAGACATATGAACTCTTGCGAAGCATTGCGGAGAGATTCCTTGCCACCACGCATAAGCTCCCTAAGGCAAGACCAAAGATGAAGACCACTTCCGCACGGGACTCATGAGTGGATGCAGGCATGCTCACGCGCATCGATATGAATGACAGCAATGCACGACTATGTTTGTTCACCCGCGTGCTCAGTCCACAGAAAGGTAACTTTGGCCGTTTTACCTTGTGTAACCGCAACCAGTTGGCGCAAGGTCTTGCCATCCAAGGTCGCTGCCACCTTGTACGAGCCTGGTTGAACGTTTGCAAGCATGAACGGTCCCTGCGAGGTCGTGTCAATAGCTAAATGTCCCTTGACATCGCTCACCTCAACTTGAACATTGGCCGCTTACTCGGCCCGGTGTCTAATCCGCTCGGCAAACAACAGGGTGAGCGGCCATTCTTTCATTGCACTATTAAAAGTGGTTGATTCATCCAGTCCGATTCCTCCAGTAACTGGCGGTGCCGGGGAGATTGATAGGATTGCGCTCTCTTTTTGAATCAAATATTGATATGATTAATGCATGAAATCATATCAACGCTGGATTTGGCAGCTACCCGAGTGGCCATCGCTGGTGTTCGACGCGCAACGAATCCAGGCCAGCTTGGCTGCGGCCAGGAAATCCCAAGGGCTGCTGCTCGGAAAGGCCGAAATGATCGGCCTGGAAGGGCTGCAGCCACATATACGAGACTCTCTGACACAAGAGGCGCTGACCACTTCATCGATTGAAGGCGAGAAGCTTGACCCTGAAAGTGTTCGCTCTTCAGTGGCCAGGCGCTTGGGACTCGACACGTCTGGTGCTCCACAAGCAGAAGGTAAACGCAACATCGAGGGGCTTGTTGATGTGCTGCAGGATGCCACCCTCAACACCGAATCTGCGTTGACTTTAGACCGTCTGTGCAATTGGCACGGAGCTCTTTTTCCAACCGGTTTTTCTGGCATGCAACGCATTGATGTTGGCGCTCTGCGCGCAGTCTCCATGGAGATCGTCAGTGGCGCCATTGGCCACACCAAAGTGCATTACGCCGCCCCTCCCGCTGAAGGCTTGGCCGATCAAGTTAACGCCTTCTTGACTTGGTTCAACCAAACCAATCCAAACACCGGGTCACGGCCCATGGACGGCCTGGTGCGTGCCGCTGTCTCGCATCTGTGGTTCGAGACGCTGCATCCGTTTGACGATGGCAACGGGCGTATAGGGCGTGCAATTCTGCAACTGGCACTGGGCCAAGACATGGGCCAGCCTGGGCGGATCGTGACGCTATCCCGACAAATCGAGTCTTGCAAAGATCGGTATTACAGCGAGTTGGAGCGGACACAGCGCTCAAAAAGCATGGACGTGACGGCATGGGTCGAATGGATGCTTGAGCAATTCTCCCTTGCCAGCGAGTTCGCGAGCCGCACCATGGATTCCGCGATCCAGAGAATTCGGTTTCAGGCATCGATGGCCTCAATCCCCCTCAATGAGCGTCAGCAAAAAACCATGAAGAAGCTCCTGGATGCTGGCCCCAAGGGCTTTGAGGGCGGTATGACAACGCGCAAGCACGAGCGCATTTCGCAAACTTCTACGCCGACTGCGGCGCGGGATCTCATCGAACTGGAGCGGCTTGGGCTGCTCAAAAGATACGGTGCGGGACGCTCGACACGCTATTACCCAGCGATCGAAGGATGGGCCGAGGACCATATCAACCTGGCAGAAGCGAGCGGGAAGTCTGAACGGCTGGATGATTGAAAACAGGGGGTAATAACGTAAAAGGCCGTGGAATTGGACCACCCTAAAGCAGGCATTAGTCGGTGACTGCTACCGCGGCTAACCTAACTTACGACCGCACCGCGTGAGCATCCGCGTAGTAATTCGTGCTGATTGGCGGGCCATGAATGTCCTGCCTGCTCCAGCTTGCTAAGCCGTCTGCCCCAGCCCCTTGCGATCCCGCTTGGCGTTTTCCAGGCGCTCCAGCAAACCAAACACCCACTCCACCCGCTGCGGCATGGCGCGGTTGGGGAAGAAGGGCTGGGTGCGTGCCAGCAGGTCGGCGTGGCAGCCGTCGATCAAAAAGCGGATGGCCTGCAGCGGCGCAGGATGTCCGGCGCCGGTCTTGATCCAGCCCGCCTGCGCCCAGGCGCTGGCCAGCAGCACCAGCTTGCGCCGCGTGCTCACCACGGTGCGGCAGCTGATGGAGTCCAGCCCCTCGCGCCTGAGCTGTTGGCCGATCTCGCCGTAAATGGTGCTGGCCGCCAGAATGGCAGCGCGGCAGTCCGGGGGCAGTTCGGCGATGCCGGCCTGCGCCTGGGCGTACAGGCGGTCGGCCTCGGCCAGCAGGCGCTCGGTAATGCCCTGGATGGCGGCATTCGACACCGGTTGTGCCAGCCAGGCCTGCGCGTCCACGCCGGCCTCCTGCAGCCAGGCCCGGGGCAGGTAGAGGCGGCCGTTGCGGGCGTCTTCCCCCACGTCGCGGGAAATGTTGGTGAGCTGCATGGCCACGCCGAGTTCGCAGGCGCGGGCCAGCGTCTGCTCCGCGTGCGAGCCCATGATCCAGCACATCATGGCGCCCACCGTGCCGGCCACGCGGGCGCAATAGCCGTGCAGGTCTTCCAGGGTTTCGTAGCGCCGCCCGGCCGCGTCCCAGGCAAAGCCCTCCAGCAGGGCGTCGAGCAGCACACGCGGCAACTGGTGTTGTTGCACCACGATGGCCAGCGCGTGGTCTTCCACGCTGTCAGAGGGCGTGCCGGCATAAATCAGGTCCAGCCGCTGGCGCAGCATCTGCAGGTTGGCATCTGCATCACCGCCTTCGTCCACCAGGTCGTCGGCCACGCGGCAGAACGCATACAGCGCAATGGAGGCGGCGCGCACACGCAGCGGCAACAGGCGGCTGGCGGCGAAGAAGGTTTTGGAGCCGCCTTGCATCATGGCGATGCAGGCCTGCAAATCGCGCGTTCCGAACTCAAGCGAAGCTGTTGGCATGGGGCACCACCGTTTCTAAGGCTTTGGCAGACATCAACACGCCGGGAACCCCGGCACCGGGGTGGGTGCTGGCACCCACCATGTACAGACCCGCCACGTCTTCGCTGCGGTTGTGCGGGCGGAACCAGGCGCTTTGCAGCAGCAGCGGCTCCCGCCCGAAGCCCGCGCCTTTGAAGGACCAGAGCCGGTCCTGAAAGTCCTGCGGCGTGGTGACCTTGGAGCTGGCGATATGGTCCTGCAGGCCCGGCAGCACCGAGTCGGAAAGCGCCTGTGCAATGCGCTGGCGGTAGGTCTCTGCCATGCGGGGCCAGTCGGTGTCGCCATCCAGGTGCGGCACGGGGGACAGCACGTAAAACGTGTCGCAGCCTTCGGGTGCCAGCGAGGGGTCGGTGGCCGTGGGGCGGTGCAGGTAGAGGCTGAAGTCGTCGGCCAGTTTCTTGTGCTGGAAGATGTCGGTCAGCAGCGCCTTGTAACGGTCGCCCAGCAGCATCATGTGGTGCGGCACATCGGGGTACTGGCGGTTGGTGCCGAAGTACCAGACAAACAGGCCCATGGAGTAGCGGCCCTGGTCGATCTTGTGGTCGGTCCAGTGGCGGCGGTGCGCGGGTGCGATCAGTTTGCGGTAGGTCCAGGCGGCGTCTGCATTGCTCACCACAATGTCGGCCGGCACATAGCGGCCGTCCTGCAGCTCGATGCCGCGCGCGCGGCCGTCTTCCACGCGGATGCGAGTCACCGCCGCGTTGTAATGGATGGGCACCTGGCGCTGTGCCAGCAGCCGGGTCAGGCCCGTGACGATGGCGCCGGTGCCGCCCATGGCGCTGTGCACGCCCCAGTTCTTTTCCAGCGAGTGAATCAGCGCATAGGCGCAGGTCACGGAAAACGGATTGCCACCGATCAGCAGCGTATGAAAGCTCATCACCATGCGCAGCTTGGGGTGCTTGATGTGGCGGGCCACCAGGCTGTGCAGGCTGCGCCAGGCGTTCATCCGCATAAACGAGGGCAGGGCTGCCAGCAGGTCCTTGAACTTGTCAAAAGCCACGGCGCCCATTTCCACAAAGCCCAGCACGCGGCAGCGCTCGGCGGCTTGCATCAGGCGCTTGTAGCCGGGCACATCGGCGGGGGAAAACTTGGCAATTTGTTCGCACATGGCGTCTTCGTCGCCGCTGTAGTCAAAGCTGCTGCCATCGGCAAAGCGGATGCGGTAGAACGGCGTCATCAGCCGCAGGTCCACGTGGTCCTGCATGCGCTGGCCGCACAGGGCCCACAGTTCTTCCAGCAAAAACGGTGCGGTGATGATGGTGGGGCCGGCATCAAAGGTGAAGCCGTCCTGCCGGTGCACATAGGCGCGCCCGCCCGGCGCATCCAGCTTTTCATAGACCGACACGGCGTAGCCCTTGCAACTCAGGCGGATGGCCGCGGCCAGCCCGCCAAAGCCGCTGCCGATCACCACGGCGCGCGGCCGCTCATCAGCGCCCGGCAGGGCATGGGCAAAGCGGTCGTCAGTGGCGCGAAAGGCGTTCATAAGCGGTCCGGTTGGGAGGGAAGGGCAGCGGGCAGGCTGTTGCGCTGGCGCATGGCCCAGCCCCACAGGCGCTGCAGCGGCAGCGCAAACACCATCAGCACATGTTCCACGATGGCCAGGCCCAGCAGAGATGCCAGCAGCACCCAGCCGGTGCTGAGGGTCTGGCTGCTGGCTTGGGCTTCCAGCACCAGCCAGATCCAGGTGCCTGCCGACAGGCCCATGGTCAGATAAAAGCAGCCGGTCACGCGGGAACGCCGGAAGTAGCTGCCCATGTAGGCCAGGTGCGCGGGCAGGTACTGGTCGCCCACATGGGGCACACCGAAAAACAGATTGAGCTTGGCGCTCACCCGCATGCACCACAGCAAGGCAAAGGTGCACAGGGCCACATGGTTGGGGTTGTCCCACTGCAGCAGCCACAGCAGGCCCATGTTGAGCAGCAGGGCCAGCTCGTGGTGCAGCAGCGCCTGCACCGCGAGCTGGAAGCGGCGCCAGCCGCGCGCGCCGCGCTCCTGCGCCAGGCGGCGCGGGCCGGTGATCCAGCCCGAGAGAAAGGCCATCTCGTGCCAGCCCCACATCACGATCACGCTGACAAAGCCGACATAGGCCGCCGCCATGGTGGCGTGGCGCATGCTCCAGGCGGTGCTGATGGTGCTCAGCAGCACCAGCAACGTCAGCGCCGACATGCTGCGCCGGAACAGGCGCGCGGGCAAACGCACCAGCCACAAAATGGCACCCGTGCCCAGCCACCAGCTCAGGATGGCCACCAGAGCCGCGCCGGGCACGGTAGAGAGAAATTCGGCCATGGTGTGTTGTGCGTCCCTGGTGTGCCCGGGCTTACCAGGTGGGCGTCAGGCGCACCTGGGCGGGGAGTTTCTGGTGCTTCACCGGCAGCAGGTACAGCCGCCCAAAGGTGAGCGCGGCGCGTGCCACGCACCAGCCCTGGCGCAGCTTGCCCAGCACGCCACCCTGCTTGCGGGCCTGGGCGTCCTGCACCGCAATCTCCACCAGCCGGGTCATGCAGGCCCGGAAGGTGGGATGGTCAATGTCCACCTCAATGGGGAACACCTGGCGCGCAATCTCAGAGGTGATGCGGAACACTTCGTAGTCGTACGCGGTGGAGTGCAGGCCCATGCTTTCGTGCAACAGGGGGCGGGTGTGGTCACGCACGTACATGGTGGCGTACACGGCCAGCACGAAGAAGCGGATCCACAGCTTGTTGCGGCCCTGCAGCAGCTCCGGGTGGGCGCGCATGATCAGTGCAAACGATTCGCCGTGGCGGTACTCGTCATTGCACCAGCGCTCGAACCAGCGAAAGATGGGGTGAATGCGCTTCTCGGGGTGGCGCTCGAGCTGGCGGAAGATGGTGATGTAGCGGGCGTAGCCGATCTTCTCGGACAGGTAGGTGGCGTAGAAGATGTACTTGGGCTTGAAGAAGGTGTAGGCCTTGGTGCGCTTGAGTGCGCCCAGGTCAATGCCGAGATTGAAGTCCTTGAGCGACTGGTTGATGAAGCCCGCATGGCGCGACTCGTCGCGTGCCATATAGGTCATGAGCTGCTTGATGTCGGGGTTGTTGACGTTCTTGCGGATCTCGTTGTAGAGGATGCAGCCCGAAAACTCCGAGGTCAGCGAGCTGATCAGAAAGTCCAGAAACTCCTGGCGCATTTCGGGCGAGAGTTGGGGCATCAGCTCGCGCACTTCGTCGGCAAAGGCCGCGTCGCGCTGGAAGTGGTCGTGGTTGTTGTCGCCCTCGTACTCCGCCATCATGGTGTCCCACTCGGCGCGCATGCTGGACATGTCGAGCGCCTCCAGGGCCTTGAAGTCGGTGGTGTAAAAGCGCGGCGTCAGCACCGTGCTGCGCACTGCCTTGGCATTGGCCTCTTCGGCGCTTTCTACCGAACCGATCAGCAGTTCCACATGGTCAAAGTCCATAGCGGCAGCGGTCATGGTGTGTCTCCTGGGTGGGAAGGGGATGGGGTGGTGGTGGCAGGCAGGGCGGCGTCCTGCAGCCGTGCAAAGGTGGCGCGCTGGGTGGGGCCGAACGACTCCAGATGGATGCGCTCGCCGGTGCTGGCGTCAAACAGGCTGAGCGACCCGTCGGCATGGTTTTGCAGCAGCAGCGGGCTGTGGCGCTCGGCGCTGCGCAGCTTGCGCTCGCGGGCCATGGCGCGCAGCACGCCGCGCAAAAAGCCCTGCTCGCCCTCAAACAGCGCCACGGCTGCGCCGCTCTGCGCATCGCGCACTGCCACGGCACCGCTGGCGGTATCTTCAAACTGCAGGGCCCGGCTGTGCGTCACCGGCGAATCGAATTGCGGTGCCGGCGGGCCGTTCCAGCGCGCAGCAGCTGCCAGCAGCAGCGCGGACAGCGCCGCTGCGGCCAGCAGCAGCATGGGGTTGAAGGCGCGGGGCGCATGCAGGGTGGCCATGGTCAGGCTGCCGCGTGGTGGGACATAGGGCGCTGGCTGCGCGGGGTAGCGCAGGCCTGGTCTGCCTGGGCGCGCAGGCCCGGGTTGGCAGCCAGCCACGCGGTTTGCAATATGGCTGCCGCTTGCTGCACATCGGGCAGGCAGCGCAGGCTGGGTTGCGGCTTGCGCAGGGCCCAGGGGCGGGCATGGGGCCACAGGTGGGCCCAGCCGATGCGGTCCTCACCGGCCAGGTCGAGCACGATGTCGCCCGTGCCAGCCCGGCCGGTGCGCACGGCGGCCGCCGACAGACCTTTGAAGGGCAGGTTGAGCGTGAGCGTGAGCACGATGCCAATGCGCATCACCACCCGGCGGTTGGTGATGGTGTAGAGCGTGTTGCGCGCGGCAAACCAGGCCACGCTGACCAGCAGGGCCAGCGCCAGCAGGGCGGCAGACACGCTCAGCAGCAGCGGCCGCCAGGTCAGGCCCTCGGGCTCACCGGCCAGGTACAGGCCCTGCACCAGCAGCATGGCGGCAAAGTAGCCGCTGAGCATGCGCACATGGAACACCTGCAGCGCCAGCGCGCGGGCAGACGGCGCGCCCTGCCAGAGGATGTGCTCCCCCTGCGGCAGCTTTTCCGGCAGGCCGGGTGCGGCCTCGAATTCGTGTTCGTGGTGGGCTTTCAAAACAGGGGCTCCTGGATGTCGGCGGTGGCGTACAACAGACCTGCGCCGTAGTAGGCAGAGATTTTTTCTTCCTCCAGCAAGGTCACCTCATCGGGCTTGCGGGTGGTGGGCACATTGGCAAACTGCGCGGCCAGCAGGGCACCCACGGTCACGCCGTCCTTTTTGATGCGGCAAAACGGCATGGGCACCAGCACGGTGTGGGCATCGGGCAGCTGGATTTCCATGAAGCGGAACAACATCTCCGAGCGGTCCACCCACATCTCGGTCACCTGGCCGGCCACTTGGCCGTCCTTGCCGAACACCGGCAGGCCACGGGGGTCCACATCCTGCCGGGCCACGCCATGGCTGCTGTCGCTGCGCAGGGGCACGATCTTGACGCGGCCGTCCGCCGTGACGTCCGGCACATCCGCACGCGCCGCCCAGGCGCCCGGGCCCACACCGGCCAGCAACGGGTCACCTACCGGCTCCAGCGGGGCACCGGCCCAGGCGTGGCTGGGTTCGGCCTGGTAGCTGCCATCGGGCCGTGCAAAGTCGGGGGCGAGCACCTCGTGGCCGTTGGCCAGTTTGTAGGTCTTGGGCTCGGGCACGGGCCAGCCGGTGATCTTGGGGCCGCGGTTGCCGTCGGGCCGGCGGCTGTCCATGGGGTAGCCCTCGCGGTGGTTCTCGCGCACCAGGTAATAAATCAGGCCGGCAAAAAACGCCCAGAACAAATACAGGACGAGTTGCGCCACGTCGATGTAGGGGGTAATGGCTCCAGTTTCCATGCGCGGTCTCCTTGGGGTAAAGCGGTCTTGAATCAGAGGGGGGTGGGTAGGGGGCGGGCCAGCGGGCGCGTCCCGCGGTGGTGGCGCACCAGGGGGCCAATGGCCACCAGGGTGATGAACAGCAAAAGCATTTCCACGTGGTAGACCACGCTGTAGGCCAGGGCCGGGTCGGCAAAGTCCGCACCCCAGGCGCCGGCTGCCTGCATCTGGCTCACGCCATCGCGCAGCGCGCCACCCAAAAACATGGCCAGGCCGGCGCCGGTGGACTGCACCGCGCCCCAGGCGCCCAGGGCCAGGCCGATAAAGCCCTTGCCCTCCAGGCGCATGGCCGCAAACAGCGTGCCCACGGCAAACAGGCCGCCCCCCAGGCCTATGCCCAGGGCGCCGGCGCGGAACAGCCAGCCGGCTTGCAGTGGCGCAGAGAAAATCACGGCAGAAAAAGCCGGAAGCGCCAGCACCGTGCCCAGGGCCGCCAGGCGCAGCGGGTCCATGCCACGCGCCAGTTGGCGACCGGCCAACAGGAAGCCGCACAGGCCACCCCCGGCCAGCATGGCGGTGAGCGCGCTGGTGGCGCCCACCGTCAGGTGCAGGATTTCACCGCCATAGGGCTCCAGCACCACGTCCTGCATGTTGAAGGCCATGGTGCCCAAAAACGTGGCCCACAAAAAGCGGCGGGCCTGCGGCTTGGCAATAAAGCGTGCCCACACCGCACGGAAGGGCTCCTGCGGCTGCAGCTTCATGGCGGCGGCATGCGCGCGGTTGCGCCCCTCCTGCTTCCACAACGCAAAGCCGTTGAGCAGCAGCACCAGCAGGCCGGTGCCTTGCACCACCTGGATCAGGCGCTGCGGCCTGAAGTCGGCCAGCAACACGCTGTAGAGCAGGCTGCCGCCCACGGCGCCGGCCAGCAGCATCACATACATCAGCGCCACCACGCGCGGGCGGGTCTCTTCACTGGCCTGGTCGGTGGCCAGTGCCAGGCCTGCGGTCTGCGAGGTTTGCAGACCGGCACCCACCATCAGAAAGGACAGCGCCACCACGCCCTCCACCAGCCAGGTGGGCAGGGGGTTTTGCGCCTCGCCCGAGAGGTTGAGCAGGGCAAAGGGCATAAAGGCCAGGCCGAAAAACTGGACCAGCGTGCCGCCCCACATAAAGGGCACCCGCTTCCAGCCGAAGGCCGAGCGGTGCGTGTCCGACTGGTAACCGGTCACGGCCCGCAAGGGCGCCACCAGCATGGGCAGGGCCAGCATCAGCGAGACCAGCGCAGCGCCCACATGCAACTCCACAATCATCACGCGGTTGAGCGTGCCAATCAGCAGGGCCGTGGTCATGCCCATGCTGACCTTGAACAGCGACAGGCGCAACAGGCGTGGCAACGGCAGCCCCTGGCTGGCGACATCCGCGAACGGAAGCCAGCCCGGCGGAATCTGCCTGGCCATGCGCAGGAAGCGCTCGCCAAACATCATGTGCGGCTCCACTCCATGGCTTGCGATTGGTAGAACCCGCTGGAGACGCGCTGCGTGCGCCCGCTCTGCCAGCCAGCCAGGCCGGGGTGTGCGGCCATCAGGGCGGCAATCTTTTCAGCCGCCATGGGCTCCAGCCAGGGCGCGCGGTTGCCCCGCGGGAACAGGCGGCCCACCGAAATCATCAGCGCCAGCAGGGGGGTGCGCGGTGCGAAGGTGAAGTGGATGGTGCTTGCGGTGCGCTCGGCCAGCTGGGCCAGGGCCGCCACCGCGTCTTCGGGGGAGTAATGGATGATGGAGTCCATGGCCACCACATGGTCGAAGTGGCCCAGCTCTGCGCCCAGCATGTCGCCACTGCGAAAGTCAATGCGCGCGGCCACATCGGCCGGCAGGCGGCTGCGGGCCAGGTCCACCAGCGTGGGCGAGAGGTCAATGGCCACCACCCGGGCACCGCGCCGCGCGGCTTCCACCGCGTAGGCACCGGTGCCGCAACCGGCGTCCAGAATGCGCGTGCCGCTCAGGTCCTGCGGCAGCCACGACAGCAGCGTGCTGCGCATGCGGTCGCGCCCGGCGCGCACGGTGGCGCGTACGCGGCCCACCGGGGCGTCGGAGGTCAGGCGCTCCCAGGCGGCCACGGCGGTGCGGTCGAAGTAGTGCTCAATCTGGCTGCGGCGCTGGGTGTAGCTGGCGTGGATCAGGGTGTCGCTGGCGGTCGGGTTCATGGTGTGCTCCTTCAGTCAAAACCCAGCAGGTCAAAAATGTCGCGGTCCTTCATGGGGATGGAGGGCAGCGGGTCCGAGCCCACCCACAGGTTGGCGGCCAGGCGCATGTATTCGTCCTGCACGGCCTTCACGGCGGGTGTGGCTTCCAGCTCGAACAGGGTGGACTTCATCAGGCGGCTGCGGCGGATCTCATCCAGCATGGGGAAGTGCGCCATGGTTTTGAGGCCCACCACCGCGTTGAACTTGTCCACCTGGTCCGTGGCATCGCTGCGGTTGACGATGACGCCACCCAGGCGCACGTTGTAGTTCTTGCTCTTGGCGCCAATGGCCTGCACGATGCGGTTCATGGCGAAGATGGAATCGAAGTCGTTGGCGGTGACGATCAGCGCCCGGTCGGCATGTTGCAGCGGGGCTGCAAAGCCGCCGCACACCACATCGCCCAGCACATCAAAAATCACCACATCGGTGTCTTCGAGCAGGTGGTGCTCCTTGAGCAGCTTCACGGTCTGGCCCACCACATACCCCCCGCAGCCGGTGCCTGCGGGCGGGCCGCCGGCTTCCACACACATCACCCCGTTGTAGCCGGTGTAGCAAAAGTCTTCCACACGCAACTCTTCGGCGTGGAAGTCCACCGCTTCCAGCGCGTCGATGACGGTGGGCATGAGCTTTTTGGTCAGCGTGAAGGTGGAGTCGTGCTTGGGGTCGCAGCCGATCTGCAGCACCCGCTTGCCCATCTTGCTGAACGCTACGGACAGGTTGCTGGAGGTGGTGCTTTTGCCAATGCCTCCCTTGCCGTAGATGGCAAACACCTTGGCCGTGCCGATCTTGAGGGCGGGGTCCAGCTGCACCTGCAGGCTGCCCTCGCCGTCCGGTGGGCGGCTGCCGCGTCCAATTTGTGACACGGGTACGTTGGCGGTTTCCATCATGCGGGGACTCCCTCAAATATGCCTTCCAGGCGGTCTTCCAGTTCTGCGCCTGCCTGTTGCAGTGCCTTCATGGTGTCGGCGTCCGGTGCCCAGAACTGGCGACGCGAGGCCTCCAGCAAGCGGTTCACCAGCTTGGCCGACGATGTGGGGTTGAGCGTGGCCAGGCGCTCGCGCATGGCCGGGTCCAGCATGAAGGTCTGTGCCAGCTGCTGGTAGACCCAGGGTTGCACCTGGCCCGTGGTAGCCGACCAGCCCATGGTGTTGGTGAGGTGGGCCTCGATCTGGCGCACACCCTCGTAGCCGTGCTGCAGCATGCTTTCGTGCCACTTGGGGTTGAGCATGCGGGTGCGGGTTTCCAGTGCCACCTGTTCGGTCAGTGAGCGCACCACGCCGTCGCCCTGCGTCTGGTCGCCCACATACACGGGCGGGGCTTGTGCCGCATCGCCATCGCGGTCGTGCTTGGCTTGCAGCACGGCGCGGCTGATGCCGCCCAGGGTGTCAAAGTAGGTGTCTATGCTGGTCACGCCCAGTTCCACCGAGTCCACGTTCTGGTAGGTGAGCGACACATTGGCCAGCGCGCTTTTGAGCAGGTTGTTGTTGCGCACCGGGCGGCCCTCGCGCCCGTACGCAAAGCCCTTGCGCGCGGTGAAGGTGTTGCCGAGTTCGTCTTCCTGGTCCCAGGCCGAGCTCTCCACCAGCATGTTGACATTGGCGCCGTAAGCGCCCTCGCTGTTGCCGAAGACGCGCAGCGAGGCGGTTTCCAGATCGCCGCCGTGTTCGGCCATGTAGGCCAGGGCGTGCTTGCGAATGAAGTTGTGCTGCAGCGGCTCGTCGGCGCCGGCGGCCAGGAAGCAGGCTTCGGCTAGCAGCTTGATCTGCATGGGCAGCAGGTCGCGGAAGATGCCGGAGAGGGTGATCACCACATCAATGCGCGGGCGACCCAGCTCCGCCAGGGGGATCAGCGTGGCACCGGCCAGGCGGCCGTACGCGTCAAAGCGGGGCAGCACACCCATCAGGGCCAGAGCCTGCGCCATGGGGCTGCCCTCGGTCTTGAGGTTGTCGGTGCCCCACAGCACCATGGCCACCGACTCGGGGTAGGCGCCACCGTCGGCGGCAAAGCGGGCAATCAGCTTGTCGGCCTGGCGCTGGCCGTCACGCACCGCAAAGCTGGTGGGCAGCTTGAACGGATCCAGCCCGTGCAGGTTGCGCCCGGCGGGCAACACCTGGGGGTTGCGCAGCAGGTCGCCACCGGGTGCGGGCAGGGTGTAGCGGGCGTCCAGCGCGCGCAGCAGGCCCTGCATTTCGTGGTCTTGCTGCAGCACGGTGTTGGAGCGCACCAGCTCGGCCAGGGACTCGCGCTGGGCGGCACCCAGCGCGGGTGCCAGCCGGGCCAGGGTCTCGGTGCTGGCGCCATCCACCAGCTGCTCCAGCAGGGCAGGGTGGTCCAGGCCCATGGCATGCGCCATGGCTTGCAGGGTGCTCAGGCGTTGGGCGCGTGTGGGCAGCTGGCCCAGGATGTGCAGACCCTCGGGGATGAGGGCGTATTCCAGCTCCAGCAGCTGGGCTTGCAGGGCGTCAATCCAGGGCTCGACCAGGGCGGCGGTGCTGGCAATGCTGGCGGGGGCTTTGAGGTCCAGGGCCAGGGCTTGTTCGTGGACCATGGCGGCCAGGTCGTTGCGCTCGTCGCTGGCCTGCGCGTCCAGGCCGCGCCAGCGCTCCAGCGTTTGCTTGAGATCCACCAGGCCTTTGTACAAGCCCGACTCGGCCAGCGTGGGCGGCAGGTAGCTCACCAGCGTGGCGCTGCCGCGGCGTTTGGCCAGTGCGCCTTCGGACGGGTTGTTGGAGGCGTACAGGTAAATGTTGGGCAGGGCGCCGATCAGGCGGTCCGGCCAGCAGGTGGCGGACAGGCCGGTTTGCTTGCCGGGCATGAATTCCAGCGCGCCATGGGTGCCGAAGTGCAGCACCGCATCGGCATCAAATTCCGAGCGCAGGTAGCGGTAGAAGGCGCTGAAGGCGTGGGTCGGGGCGAAGCCGGATTCAAACAGCAGGCGCATGGGGTCGCCCTCGTAGCCGAAGCCGGGCTGTATGCACACCAGCACCTGGCCAAATTGCACGCCCTGCACAAACAGGCCCTGGCCGTTGCTCAGGTGGCGGCCCGGCGCGGGGCCCCACTGCGCCTCGATTTCGGACAGGTAGGTCTCCTGCTGCACATGCTGGGCCGCAGGAATGAGGTGGTGCACATTGGCCTCGGCGCCATATTGTTCGCGGTTGCCTTCCAGGATGCGGATGCGCAGGTCGTCGGCGCTGGCGGGCAGGTCCACCCGGTAGCCCTCGTTGGCCAGCGTCTGCAGGGTGTTGAAAGCCGACTCGAACACACCCAGGTAGGCGGCGGTGCCGATGTTGCCGGCGTTGGGCGGGAAGTTGAACAGCACCAGCGCCAGCTTGCGCTCCTGGCGCGGCTTTTGGCGCAGGCGCACCAGGCGGGCCACGCGGTCCGAGAGCATGGCGATGCGCTCGGCACAGGCAAACATTTCCTGCGACTGGTGTGCGGCGGTAAAGGCACAGGCGCGCTCGCAGCCGCTGCAGTGGGTGCCCGGCGCGCCGGGGCGCCCGCCATAGACCATGGGCACGGTGGAGCCGTCGAGTTCCGGAATGGCCACCATGATGGTGCTCTCCACCGGCAACAGGCCGCGCTGGGAGCCCGCCCATTCGCTGATGCTCTGGAATTCCACCGGGTGCGCAGCGATGTAGGGTACATCCAGCGCGGTGAGGATGGCTTCGGCGGCATGGGCGTCGTTGTAGGCCGGGCCTCCCACCAGGGAAAAACCGGTCAGCGACACCAGCGCATCGATGCGGCTGCGGCCGTTTTCCATGAAGTACTGGTTGATGGCGGGGCGCGCATCCAGGCCACTGGCAAAGGCCGGAATCACGCGCAGGCCGCGTGCCTCCAGCGCCTGGATGACGGTGTCGTAATGCGTGGCGTTGCCGGCCAGCAAATAGGAGCGCATCAGCAACACACCCACTGTGGCCTGCTGGGGCCTGGACTTGGGCAGGTCGGACAGCTGCTCGGACAGGAGGCCGGGCATGCGCGGGTGGTAGAGGCCCACCTCGGGGTATTCCACCGGGTCTTCGGCGTGGCTGAGTTTCTTGAAGGCCTCGCGCGGGCCTGCGGCGTAGCGGCCCACTACCAGCAACACCAGGTTGGTGATGTTGCGCTCGGAGCCGGCCAGCCAGTAGCGCATGACCAGAAAGAAAATGCGCAGGTCCTGCGCCGTGCCGGGTATGAAGCGCAGCAGCTTGGGCAGGCGGCGCAGCATGGTCATTTGCTTGGCACCGGCGGAGGCTGCCGGGGTGTTGCCTTCGCCGGAGGTCTTGGCGCTGGGGCGCAGCTTTTTGAGCAAACCCATGAGCCCACCGGACTGGCCGCCCATGCTGAACTTGCCCATGCGGGTGAGCTGCATCACGGCGGGTGCGGACATGATGCAGACCATGGCGTCGCATTGCTCCCGCCGCGCCTTCAGCGCCTCGAGCACCGGCAGGAAATGGTCTTCCATGAACAGCATGGAGACGATGACCAGATCGGCGCGTGCAATGTCTGCGATACAGCGGGCCAGTGCGTCGGCGTTGGCGCGGTATTCGGAGGCGCTGTGGGTGCCAAAGCCCAGGCCGGGCAACTGCTGCTGCAAGGCGGCCGAGGAACGCTGGGCCGCGCTGGCCAGGTGCGTGTCCATGGTGATGAGCACCACGCGCATGGCGGGTGCGCCGGCTTTAGCGGCTGAAGTGGGCTTTGGCATCGTAGAGGGTCTCCACAGTGATGGTCACCACACCCCGCTCCAGCGCAAAGCGCTCGGTGTTGCGCCTGGCTTTTCCGCGCACAAAGAAGGGAATTTTTCCGAGTTCGCGTTCGGCCTCGCCGCTCCAGTGCGTGCCCGTCTGGGGCGCGGCGGCTGCAGCCGCTGCAGTCGCAATTGGGGCTGCCGACGCAGGTGCAGCTGCGCTTGCGCTGGCTTGCAGCACCGCCTGCGGCACAGGCTCGGTGTGGGCAGTCGGGCGGGTGCTGCCCAGGTGCGAGGGGGCGGCACCTTCGTGGAATTCAAAGTCTTCGCGGAACATGCCCAGCAGGTGCTCTTCCAGGCCCATCATCAGCGGATGCACCCAGGTGTCAAACAGCACGTTGGCGCCTTCAAAGCCCATTTGCGGCGCATAGCGGGCGGGGAAGTCCTGCACATGCACGGGGGCCGATATCACTGCGCAGGGCAGACCCAGGCGCTTGGCGATGTGGCGTTCCATTTGCGTGCCCAGAATCAGCTCGGGCTGCAGGGCGCGGATCTGTTCTTCGACTTGCAGGTAGTCGTCGGTGATCAGCGGCTCCACGCCGTAGCGCTTGGCAGCCTCGCGCAATTCGCGGGCGAACTCGCGGCTGTAGCTGCCCATGCCCACCACTTCAAAACCCATCTCCTCGCTGGCAATGCGTGCGGCTGCCACGACGTGCGTGGCATCGCCAAACAGGAATACGCGCTTGCCGGTGAGGTAGGTGGAGTCCACCGAGCGGGCATACCACTCGGCATGCAGGTGCTGTTCCAGATGCGCGGGCACCTCCACACCGGCGAGTGCGGCCACCTCGGCCACAAAGGCCCGCGTGGCACCCACGCCCATGGGCACGGTCTTGGTATAGGGCTGCTGGAATTGGCGCTGCAGCCACTGTGCGGTGGTGCTGGCAATCTCGGGGTAGAGCAGCACATTGAAGTCGGCCTGGGCCAGGTTGTGCAGGTCTTGCACCGAGGCGTTGAGCGGCGCGACGACGGCGACTTCAATGCCCATGTCGGCCAGCAGGCGGGTGATTTCACGCACATCGTCGCGGTGGCGAAAGCCCAGGGCCGTGGGGCCCAGGATGTTGCAACGCGGCTTGCGCGGGCTGCCTTCAGCGGCGGGCGCTTTGGGCCGCACCAAGCGGCGGGCGAGTTGGTACAGGGTCTCGGATGCGCCCCAGTTTTCCTTGCGCTGGTAGGCCGGCAGTTCCAGGGGGATCACTGGAATATCGAGCTGGAGGGCTTGGGCCAGGCCACCCGGGTCGTCCTGAATCAGCTCGGCCGTGCAGGACGAGCCCACCAGCATGGCGCGGGGTTGGAAGCGGGCATGGGCCGCAGCGACTGCGTCCTTGAAGAGCTGCGCCGTGTCGCCACCCAGGTCACGCGCCTGGAAGGTGGTGTAGGTCACGGGCGGGCGCCGGGGCAGACGCTCGATCATGGTGAACAGCAGGTCGGCGTAGGTGTCGCCCTGCGGTGCGTGCAACACGTAATGCACATCGGTCATGGCCGTGGCCACGCGCATGGCGCCCACATGGGGCGGGCCTTCGTAGGTCCAGAGGGTAAGTTGCATGGTCGGTGCCTCTAGGCTGCGAGTTTGTGTTTGCGCAGCAGCGGGCGGCTGAACAGCGCGGCCAGGTCAGCGGCTTGTTCATAGCCCTGCACGGGGGTGAACACCAGCTCGATAGACCACTTGGTGGTGAAGCCTTCAGCCTCCAAGGGGTTGGCCAGGCCCAGGCCGCACACCACCAGGTCGGGCTGGTCGGCGTGGCAGCGGTCCAGTTGCAGTTCCAGCGACTGGCCTTCGGACAGGCGGGTGCCCTCGGGCAGCAGGGCCAGCTCACTGGCCATGATCTGGCGGTGCAGATAGGGCGTGCCCACCTCGGTCAGTTCCATGTCCAGTTCGCGGTGCAGAAAGCGGGCCAGTGGAATTTCGAGCTGCGAGTCGGGGAAGAAAAACACTTTTTTGCCCTGCAGCTGGCTGCGTTGGCGCGCCAGGGCGGTCTGTGCGCGCTGGCGCGGGGCGGCAACGGCTTCCTCAAAGCGCTGTGCCTCCACACCGCAGGCGCTGGCAGCGGCTTGCAGCCAGGCGGTGGTGCCTTCCACGCCCAGCGGGAAGGGGGCCGGCAGGCGCTGCGCACCCAAGGCATCCAGGCCGCGCGCGGTGTCCGCCAAAAAGGGCTGGGCCAGCAGGTAGACGGTGTTGGGGCCGATAGCGGCCATCTTGCTGCTGCGCCGGGGCGGGAAGAAGTCAAAGTCGTCAATGCCCATCTTGTGCAGCAGGGCGCCCAGCTGGTCTTCCACCACATCGGCCAGCGTACCCACGATCAGCAGGTGGCGGTTGGGCGACTGGCGCTGGCCCAGGGTCGGCAGCAGGGAGGTCAGGCAGGCGTCTTCGCCCTGGGTGAAGGTGGTTTCAATGCCGCTGCCGGAGTAGTTGAGCACCCGCACGCGGGGCAGGTAGCTGCGGCTCAGGCGCTCGGCGGCGCGGGACAGATCCAGCTTGATGACCTCGGACGGGCAGGAGCCCACCAGAAACAGCAGCTTGAT
>CANFIH010000062.1 GCA_947446855.1 Burkholderiales bacterium | reverse complement strand
CGAATAGGCCCGTGTTGCCCCGAACACCAACAAATTAAAATCGAAACATGCTGGACATCATCCAACTCCGAAAAGACCTCGACACCGTCGTGGCCCGCCTTGCCACCCGCAAGAATCCCCAAACCTTTCTGGACGAAGCCGCGTTTCGCGCTTTAGAGGCCGAGCGCAAATCCATCCAGATGCGCTCCGAAGAGTTGCAAAGCAAGCGCAACACCTTGAGCAAGCAGATCGGCATGCTCAAGTCCAAGGGCCCCGCCAGTGCGGCCGAAGTCGAGGCGGTGATGGCCGAGGTGGGTGGCCTGAAGGCCGAGTTGGACAGCGCGGTGACACGCCTGGACCAGATTCAGCTGGAGATGCAAACCCTGCTGCTGGCCGTGCCCAACCTGCCGCACGAGAGCGTGCCGGTGGGTGCCGACGAACATGGCAACGTGGTGGTGCGCAGCTGGGGCACGCCCGCCCAGGTCGACTTTCAGGTCAAAGACCATGTGGATCTGGGTGCCCCGCTGGGTCTGGATTTTGAAATGGGTGTCAAGCTCACTGGCTCACGCTTCACGGTGATGAAGGGCCCGGTGGCCCGCCTGCACCGCGCACTGGCCCAGTTCATGCTCGACGTGCAGACCCAGGAACACGGCTACACCGAGTGCTACACGCCCTACATCGTCAACGGCGAAACCCTGCGCGGTACCGGCCAGCTGCCCAAGTTTGAGGGTGATTTGTTTGCCGCCAAAAAGGGCGGCCAGGATGGCGAAGAGCAGCCCGACCACACCGCGCTGTACCTCATCCCCACCAGCGAAGTGACCATGACCAACTTCGTGCGCGACGTGGTGGTGGCCGAGAGCGATCTGCCCATCAAGCTCACCGCGCACACGCCTTGCTTCCGTTCCGAAGCCGGCAGCGCCGGGCGCGACACCCGTGGCCTGATCCGCCAGCACCAGTTCGACAAGGTGGAGATGGTGCAAATCGTGCACCCCGACAAGAGCTACGAAGCGCTGGAAGAGATGACCGGCCACGCCGAAGCCATCCTGCAAAAGCTGGGCCTGCCTTACCGCGTGATGAGCCTGTGCACCGGTGACATGGGCTTTGGCGCGGCCAAGACCTATGACCTGGAAGTGTGGCTGCCAGCGCAGAACACCTATCGCGAGATCAGCTCGGTTTCCAACTGCGAGGCCTTCCAGTCGCGTCGCCTGCAGGCTCGCTTCAAGAACGCGCAAGGCAAGAACGAACTGGTGCACACCCTGAACGGCTCCGGCCTGGCCGTGGGCCGCACGCTGGTGGCTGTGCTGGAAAACTACCAGAACGCTGACGGTTCGATTACCGTGCCAGAAGCGCTGCGCCCATTTATCGGTGGTCTGGAACGCCTGGCGCCATAAGGCCTGTTTTCCCCTGATAGAATCTCGGCTTCGTCCAAGCGCAGCCGTTTTTAGGAGAGGTGGCAGAGTGGTCGAATGTACTTGACTCGAAATCAAGCGTACCGCAAGGTACCGTGGGTTCGAATCCCACCCTCTCCGCCAATGTGAAAAACCCTTATGGATCGCTGATCCCTAAGGGTTTTTTCTTGCCCGCTCTTTTTCTGTCACTGCTGTTTCCGGATGTCTGGCTGTCGCACTACCGTGTTCCAACTTGCGTTTGATTTCTTGTTGCCAGGGAATCCACGTAAATGACTAACTACAATGAACGAAAAAATGGGGTGAACGAAATGAACATGAATGGGTCCAAATTTTCGTGGAGAGCGATCTCCGGCGTGTGGCAACAACTGCTGGTGATGGCCGTAACGGTCACCTCGCTCAGCGCATGCGGCCCCGGCCTTGACTCTTTGGGCCCGTTTACCATCGGTGGCACGGTCACCGGTCTGACCGGTACGGTGGTTCTGCAAAACAATGGTGCGGACAATGTGAGTCTCACCGCTGACGGCAGTTTTACCTTCGCAGCGAAGATTTCAAAAGACGCCGCCTATGCCGTGACCGTACTCACTCCACCCAGCGGCCAGGTCTGCACCGTGAGCGGCGGCACTGGGACAGCGACCGAAAAGGTCACCAATATTTTGGTTACATGCATAGTCCCATGGACGGGTACCAAACAGATTGCTGGCCCCGTGGGGTTACAAAGCGTTGGTCAATCGGTGGCAGTAGATAGCAGCGGAAACGTGTATGTCGCAGGCGACGTGGCTAATGGTGGGCTAGATGGCAATTCGCCTTTGGGAAGCCAAGACGCCTTCTTCACCAAATACAGCATCAGCAGCGTGAAGCAGTACACGCGACAACGTGGGGCCATAGGGGCCAGCACCAGCGGTCAGTCGGTCGCCACCGACAAAAGCGGTAATGTGTATGTTGCTGGATTTACCGACGGCAGTTTGAGTACTTCAGACCCGAAAGTTGGCACCAACAAGGACTTCTTTGTTACCAAGTACAACAGCAACGGGGATCCGGTCAACACCAGGCAGTTGGGGGTGACGGGTCAGGACCAGAACACCTACGGTTACTCGGTGACCGTCGATTCGGATGGCAATTTCTATGTGGCGGGCGCTACGCTTGGCCCTCTGGATGGAAGCGCACCAAGAGGATCGGCAGACTTTTTCGTTACCAAGTTCAACAGTGACCTGGTGCCGCAATACACCAAACAACGGGGCGTGGCGGGGGCCGAGACCATCGGCCGCTCAGTTACCGTCGATTCGAGCGGAAATGTCTATGTCGCAGGCTCTACGACCGGAGCGCTGGACGGAAGCGCGCCAAGAGGATCAACAGACTTTTTCGTTACCAAGTACAACCGTAACGGGGACTTCGTTTACACCCGACAACTGGGCGTGGCGGGTGCAGATACCTTCGGCTATTCAGTCGCCGTTGATTCGGGTGGAAGTGTCTATGTGGCAGGCTCCACCACCGGCGCTCTGAACGGAAGCACGCCAAGAGGATTAGCGGATTTCTTCGTTGCCAAGTACGACAGTGCCGGTGTGTGGCAATCCACCTGGCAAAAAGGGGGGGTAGATGTAACGGCGAATTCCATTGGCCATTCGGTCGCGGTGGATGCCAATGGCAATGTTTTTGTGGCGGGAGAAACCACAGCTCAGCTTTACACCGATTTAACGACAGGAACAAAAGACCTCTTTATCGTAAAGTACAACCGCTTGGGGGAGGTCTTGTATCTGCACCAGTCGGGGGTGGCCGGACGAGATACCGTAGGCCAATCGGTCGCTCTGGACGCCAGTGGTAATGCTTTTGTCGCTGGCTACACGTTTGGTGGACTGGATGGCAACCTATTGCCGGCGGGACTGAGCTATTTCTTTGTCACCAAGTACGACACCAACGGTGTCAAACAATAACCGGGCTTTAAGGCTCTGAAGCCTCGGGCGGTCCGGCCAATAGTGCCGGATTGCACCCCCATTCGCTCCCATACGTACCGGTGCGCGAATGCCACACCCCAGTCAGTGTTTTCCTCAGGGCCTCGAAGCCTTTGGAGAGGAAGTCCGGGCGGCACTTCGTGCTGCGAAACAGCGCTGCTCTGTCAGCAAGCCTTCTCTGTGTGTTCCCTGAAACCACCTCCTCAAACAGCCAATGCTTTTTGATAAAACCGGTAATTTCCGACAGTTTGCCTGCTTTTCCATTTGTAACAGAGTGTCAAAACGTGTAACCGTGAACCATACTTGACCTGCCTTAAGTTGAAAAGTCACTGGAATACGAAAAAGCAAGTCTGGATCGTGTTCCTTGACAGTGGATTGCAAGGTTGGGGCGGGTTGCATCGATTTCCAGGTTGCGGGGCAACGGGAGACCAAAGGGGATGGATGCAGTTGGCGTCAACTGAAGCGAAAAGTATGGGGGGTGGCAGCCGGACCAAGACGGCGGTCAACCAAATGTCCCTTGGTGGTTAGTCCGAACATAAATCTGCAAGCAGTCTTCTTTACAGCTGCGAGCCCTTGAGAGAAGGAAATTGAAATGAGCAATAAGTTCAAACTCAGCCGCGTTGCGGCATCGGTCGCCGTGGTGATCGCAGGCCTCGCAGGCTCGCAAGCGGCTTTCGCCGGAGCGGGTTTTACGGATGTCGTTGCTGCCGATGGAACGACCTTCCGCAAAGCGACGTTCTTTGCCTACAGCCCTTCGGGCTTACGGGATGCGGCTATTGTTGAAGGCGATACCCTGGGTGTTGGCCAGAATACGGGCACTGCACTGCGCAAATTCATTGATCCGCTGCCCATTCCCGGCAAACCCGGCGCCCTGTCCGATGGAACTGTCAAATACATTCCAGTAGGTGTGGCTTCCAAATGGCGCAATCCCAAAGGCGTGGTAACCACCGACGATTACTACGAAATCGGCATCGTTGAGTACACCGAAAAGTTCCACTCCGATCTGAAAAAAGCCACCACATTGCGGGGCTACGTGCAAATCGACCATGAGGCTTCCAATGGCCGCATACCACTGCCAGGCAGCAAGTCCTTTGCACTGACATACCCGGGTGGCGCTCCCATCATGATCGAAGGTACCGACGTCAACGGCAAGCGCACGGGCTCCAAAGTGCATGCTTTGGCCGTGGACGCACCCCACTTCCTGGGCCCGGTTATTGCAGCCACCAAGAACACCCCGACCCGCTTGAAGGTGCTCAATCTGCTGCCCGTGGGTCGCGCAGAATTTGTTGATGCGGTCAAGCAAGAGGTCGATCCCGTCACAGGCAACCTGATTGACGTGCCCACCTTCACCGTGACCAATCGCCGTGGCGACCTGTTCCTGCCCGTTGACAAGTCCATCCTGGGTGCAGGCGTTGGCCCCGATGGTCTGACGGAATACACACAAAACCGCGCCTCGGTGCACTTGCACGGTGGCGACACACCCTGGATCAGTGACGGCACGCCCCACCAGTGGATCACACCCGCTGGCGAAAATGACCCGGCTGTTTCAGGAAGCTTGGCTTCTGCCTTTACTGGTGCCGGTAGCTACCTGGACCCATCGATGTTGCCTAATTACATCAAGGGCGTCAGTACCCAAAACGTGCCTGACATGAACGACCCGGGTGATGGCGCCATGACGCTGTACTACCCCAACGGACACACTGCCCGCATGGAGTGGTACCACGACCACACTTTCGGCTCGACCCGACTGAACGTGTATGCCGGTATGGCCTCTGCGTACCTGGTGACCGACGATGTCGAGGCAGCCCTCGTCAATGGTGGCACCGTTGGTACCGGTACTTTCCAAAAGACAGTTGAAGCCGTGTTGCCACCAGCCTCGCGCACTATTCCCCTGGTGCTGCAAGACCGCACTTTTGTGCCGGACGACATTGCCTTGCAGGACGCACACTGGAACACCAGCGCCTGGGGCGAGCCTGGCGACTCGTGGTTCCCGCACGTGTACGAAACCGTGCAAGACCCCAACCAGGCCAACAACTGGAATGCTGTAGGCCGCTGGCACTATGGCCCTTGGTTCTGGCCTGTGTTCCCTGCGCTGTACAACCTGCCTGAAGGCACCTATTCGCCATCAGGATACGAGAACTCCGTGACCACCACGCCTGAAGGCTGGAACGACACGCCCATCGTCAACGGTGTGGCCTATCCAACGCTGGAAGTGGACCCCACGACCTACCGTTTCCGTCTGCTCAATGCGTCCAATGACCGGATGATGACCTTCAACCTGTTTGAAGCCAAGACCACGGCCACCTTGGCCGACGGTACGCTGGTGACCAGCCCGGTAGGCGCCACCGAACTCGACATGGTGCCCGCCGGCGCCCCGCTCGCAGCTGATGCCTGCAGCCCCGGTCAGCGTCGTCCGACACTGCTGGATGCAACAACCGGCCAGTTCTGCACCCCTGAAACCTGGCCCACAGACGGTCGCATTGGCGGCGTGCCCAACCCTGCCGGCGTCGGCCCCACCATCTATCAAGTTGCCAACGAATCCGGCTGGCTGCCCAAGGTTGCCGTTTATGAGCCCACACCCATTAACTACATTCAGGACAAGGGCCGTATCACGGTGCTGAACGTGGATCTGGGCAATTCGGGCTTGTTGATTGCACCGGCTGAACGCGCCGACGTTGTGATTGACTTCTCCGCTTACGCAGGCAAGACCCTGCTGGTGTACAACGACTCCGGCGCTCCCGTGCCTGCTGGTGACCCCCGTAACGACCTGTTCACCGGCGTGGGCGACCAGACCGGCCAAGGCGGCGCTGAAGACACCAAGCCAGGTTATGGCCCGAACACCCGTACCCTGATGCAGATCAAGGTGAAGGCTGCTACCGCGCCTGCGCCAGGTGCTGTGGTGCCGCCTGCATTTGATCCTGCCAAGCTGGACGCATCGATTCACAACGCCTACTTCTCCGACCCGGAACGTCTGCCTGTCGTTGCGCAGGACGTGTACGCTGGTTTTGACAGCTCCTGGTCCACCCTGAAGCCTACGGACATGTATGGCGACATCTATCTCGGCTCGCTGAAGAACCCGACCTTCAAGTTCACACCTGGAACACCCAGCACCGGACTTGCCAATGTTGCGATGGTCAGCCAGGGCGGCGGCTACATCGTTGCTCCCGATGTGACCATCGCGGCGCCAGCTGGCGCCGGAGGCAAAGCGGCAACCGGCGTGGCAACCATGAAGATCGACAAGATCGCGGTGACCGACCCAGGCAAGGGCTACACCTCTGCGCCTTTGATGTCCTTCTCGATGGGTGGCGGCAATGGCGCTATGGCGAATGCCTTCCTGCGCGTGGACAAGACCTCGGGCGTTGTGACAGCTCCCGGCGCTGGCTACTTCAGTGGCGGCAGTGGCAAGCTGCAAGTCAGCTTCACCGCCGCCCCTGCCGCAACGGTCAATGCCCCAGCTGGCGTGACGCCAACCGGCTATGCCACCGTGACGGCCGGCAAGGTCACCGGTATTACGATTCTGACTGCCGGCTCGGGCTATTCCGCGATTCCGCAGCTCACCATTCTCCCCAGAAGCGTTACCGTCACTGGTACGACCATCACAGTTGGTGCCACTGTCCCAGGCACTGGCGCCAAAGCCAAGGTCACGGGTATGGTGGATGCCATCATCCTGTACGGCACCGACAACACGACACCAACCATGTCGGCACTCACGTCCGGTGGTGGGGGCTATACGGACCTGACCCCTGGCACCTTCAATGTCAACATTCGCGGTGGATTGCCTCTCGACGCTAACGGAGTGGCCGTGGCACCTGCCGTGAATGCCGTCGGCGTCGCCACCGGCAAGATATATGACATTACCCTGACCAACCCGGGTGCTGGTTATGCCTCAGGCTCGACACCACTCGTCACGTTGACGCAGAAGATCAACGGTGTTACGACCGCTCCCACTACGGTAGCTACGGCTGTTGCAACCGCAGCCGCAACGGCGGGATCCAAGGCCAGCTATCTGGTCAAGACCAAGACCATTCAGGAATTGTTCGATCCAACCTATGGCCGTCTGAACGCGACCCTGGGTATCGAATTGCCCTTCACCAGTGCGCTGACGCAGACCACCATCCCGCTCGGCTATGTTGACGAGACGACCGAGAAGTTCGCCGCCGGCGAAACCCAGATCTGGAAGATCACCCACAACGGTGTGGATTCGCACCCTGTGCACTTCCACCTGCTCGACGTTCAAGTGATCAACCGCGTGGGCTGGGATGGATTCATCCAGCCGATCGAACCCAAGGAAATGGGTTGGAAGGAAACGATCATGATGAGCCCGCTGGAAGACATCATCGTGGCCGTCCGTGCCAAGACACCCAAGCTGAACGGCTTCGGCGTGCCACTGAGCGAGCGCCTGATGGACCCGACGCAGCCTGAAGGTTCGCCATTCGGCTTCACGCAGATTGACGCGGCCACCGGTAATCCGACGGTTGTGACCAACGCCAGGGTCAACTTGGGTTGGGAATATGTGTGGCACTGCCACATCCTGGGTCACGAAGAAAACGACTTCATGCGCCCAATCGCCTTCGCGGCCAACGAGCTGGTACCTGCAGCACCTACGCTGAACCTGCCGACGGTGTCGTCTGACGGCACGACTGCAACAATCGGCTTCGTCGATAACAGCAGCACGGAGTACAAGTTCTCGGTGCGCCGTGCGACGGTGGTTGGCGGTACGGTCGGCACCTACGCTGAAATCGGCACAGAACTGGCCAACGGCAGTGGCTATGTGGATGCGACGCTGCAGGCTAACAAGACGTATTCGTACAAGGTTGCGGCGGTTGGCGGATACGGTGAAAGCCTGTCGAATGCGCAGCAGGTGACCACTTATGTTGCACCCGCAGCACCGTCGCTGTCTGCTGCGGCCAATTCGGGCACACAGGTTGCATTGACTTGGACCATTCCGGCCGGCACCGCGCTGACGGGATACACCATTGTGCGTACCGGTGGAACCGGCGGAGCCGCGAACTTCACGGCCAATGCGAACGCGTTGAGCTACACCGACAACACCGCTGTGGGCAATACGACCTACAACTACGTGGTGACGGCGGTCAATGGTGACAAGAGCACTGCGTCTAACAGCGCCAGTGTGACTACACCTCTGGCTATGCTGACTGCGCCATCGGGTCTGACGGCAACGACCGTAGCTAGCACCAGCGTCACGCTGAGCTGGACGGACACCACAACGGTCGAAACCGGCTTCGCAATCTGGCGCTCGACGAACGGTGGCGTGGCAACCCAGGTTGGTACGAGTTCCCCGGTCCGGACGACTGGGCAACGCACTGGCACGGGTACTACGGTGACGTTTGTCGACACGGGTCTGACAAATGGTGCGTCCTACACCTACTACGTGAAAGCCATCAGTGGCTCGACACCGGCCGCGCCGTCTAACTCGATTACGGTCAAGCTGGCGGTAGCGGGTGTGCCTACGGGTGTCACCCAGGTCGGGGCAGTCACACAGAATCGGATCATTGTCGTCCTAAGTAACAGTGTCAATTTGAGCTGGACACAGCCTGCAGGCACCGGCACCGTGACCAGCAGCACGATCCAGTGGGCGACTGACGCGGCCTTCACGACGGGTACCGGTACGGCAACGGTCAATGGCTCCGGAAACACCGGAACAGCGACAGTGGCCCGTAGTCTGCGTGGTACCAATCCGGGAACCCTGTATTTCCGGGTGAAGTCGAACAACGGCGTCGGCAATAGTGCCTACTCGACGGCTATCGGCCCGGTGACTTTGACTTGGTAATGCGGTGAGTCCATGGCGCCGGTCGCTGCAAAGCGGCCGGCGCCTTTTAAATCCAATATGATTTCACTCAAATGAAAAACTTACTCAAACCCCTCGTTGCCTGCATGCTGGCAGTGGCAGCCGGTGGAGCGGTCGCCCAGGCGGCTGGCGCACCGGCGGACACAGCGCCTACCGCACAGGCCGGTCGTTTGACCGCTTCCAAGGAACAGATTAGCTACGCCACCGGCGTCATGGCCATACGCAACTACACCAAAAATGATGTGGCGTTTGACATTGAGGTGATGATCCAGGGCATGCGCGACGCGCTGGCTGGCAAAGAGATGAAGATGAGTGATCGCGAGATCAACTTGGTGATGAACCGGTTGAAGGATGAATTGCGGCGCACCATGGCCACCAGCCAGCGTGAACTGTCCGACAAGAATCGCAAACGTGGTATTGAGTTCCTGGCCACCATGAAAGCCAAACCCGATGTCAAGGCCATGCCCAATGGTGTGCTGTACCGCGTGCTGAAGGCCGGCGACGGCCCCAAGCCGGTGGAATCAGACACTGTGATCACCCGCTACCGTGGTGCGACCATCGATGGTGTGGAGTTTGATGCAACGCTGGAAGGCAAGACTTCCACCCTGCGCGTAAACCAGGCCATCATGGGTTGGCGCGAGGCGATCAAACAAATGCCTGTGGGTTCCAAGTGGGAGGTTATGGTGCCTGCGGCGCTCGCTTACGGCGAACGTGGTGTTGGCGACTTGATCGGCCCCAACGAAGTGCTGGTGTTTGACGTTGAACTACTGGAAATCAAAAAATGATTCTCGCTCAGGCATTACGGCGTGTTGTGGTTTCCGGCCTGCTGGCCGTCGGCTTGAGTACGTCGGTTTTTGCCGCAATGCCTGCGACGGCCATGGCCGTAGCAGGGGATAGAACGGGGCCACCCGGCAGCGAACACTCGCTGTCCGGTGTGGGTTCACCCCAAGAAGTGGAGCTGGGTCGCGAGATTTATCTGGAAGGTATGGGTGCCAATGGCAAACCCATTACGGGTGTGCGGTTTGGCGGAGTCGAGCTGCAAGGTGCGGCAGTGGCTTGTGTCAGCTGCCATCGGCGCAGCGGCCTCGGGTCGGTGGAGGGGGTTGACCAGGTGTTGCCCATTGCGGGGCGCTTCACCTTTGGTGGTGACCAGCATGCCTTGGTCTCCATGAATTTTCGCAATATCAAGAATTTCAATCAAACGCATGAGCCGTTTGATGCACAGAGTTTTGCAGCGGCCATTCGCGACGGCAAACATGTCAGTGGCCGCGATCTCAGCCCCATCATGCCGCGCTTTGAGCTGAGTGATGCAGAAATGAAGGGCCTTGCCTCTTATCTGCGCACGCTGTCCGCCAAGTGGTCGCCGGGGGTGGATGCACGCGTCATTCATTTTGCGACGGTCATCACGCCCGACGTGAGCCCGCAGCGCAAGCAGGTCTTTCTGGAAACCATCAAGGCCGCGGTGAATCAGAAGAACGGTAACTTCGCGCCCCGCATGCGCACCATGAGTACCGCAGCTGAAATGATGATGAATACCAACCGGTTCTGGGACCTGGCAGTCTGGGAACTGCAAGGCGAGCCCCAGACCTGGGCTGCACAACTTGAAGAACGTTATCGCGCGAATCCGGTTTTTGCCTTGGTTTCCGGACTGGGCGCCGGGCAGTGGATGCCGGTGCATGATTTTTGCGAGCGCCAAAAAGTGGCCTGCTGGTTTCCCAGTGTGGATGCGCCTCCGGTGAGCGCCAGCCAGGACTTTTATTCGCTGTATTTTTCTGACGGCGTGGGCCTTGAAGCGGAGGTGCTGGCCCAGCATTTGGGCACCAGGAAGCCGGCCCGCCTGATTCAATTGCATCGGGGTGATATGACTGGGCGCGCGGGTGCTGCGCATTTGCAGGGGCTGTTGGCAACTGCCAAGCAACAGATTCCGGTCGTGACGCGTAGCGTCGAGGGCACGGACGCCGCCAGTTTGTCGCGCGCACTCGCCGATGTGGGGCCGCGCGATGCGGTGATGCTGTGGTGGCCTGAGGAAGACGTGCCAGCGCTTGGCGCGCTTGCAGTGCCCAAGGGGACGGTATACCTTTCAGCCCGCATGGCCGATGCTGAGCATGCTCCGTTGCCAGATGCCTGGAAGTCTGCCGTGCGCTTGGTCTACCCCTATCAGCTGCCAGAGAAGCGTGGCGCGGGTTTGTTTTATTTCAACTCCTGGTTGAAGGTCGTCAAACTAGACTTGCGCGAGGAAGTGCTGCAGTCCGAGGTGTACTTTGCCATGAGTTACCTGACCGAAACGCTGACGGACATGCTGGACAACGTGCATGTGGACTACCTGCTTGAGCGGGCCGAGAACATGCTGAGTCTGCGCGAAGGGGCTAAGGCGGAAGACGAGGCGCGCGAGCTGTCTACCGCGCGTTACAACAAAGGTGGAGTGGGTGGCGCGCAGGGTGCCATGACCAGGCTGGCAACTCCCGAGGCGCGCAAGTCGCCGCGACCTATGCCTGGCCAGACAGCCCAGGTGATGGCCAAACGTGAAGGCACCACGGTCTACCCCCGCTTGAGTTTGGCCCCTGGTCAACGCTTTGCTTCCAAGGGCGCTTTCATCGTGCACTTTGCTGCTGATGGCAAGGCTGTCGTGCCCGAATCAGAATGGATTGTTCCATGATGAATTTCGAAATCGAAGGTCCGGGATTGCGTGCTGTGTCGGTGCATTGGCTGCAAATCGATGGATTTGCAAGCTCGGGAGTGCGGCTGGCGTAACTTTGCCTGCTGCAAATAATGTAAGTTGGTCTAACTATTTAAAGGTATTTATCATGTTGAAGAAACTCATCCTTGGCGCTGGCTTGCTGGCTTCTCTGACTGCCATGGCTGCTGATGCTGTTCCGGCATCTGCTGCCCAAGCCAATAAAAAGAGCCAAGGCTTGCAATGCCAACAGCAAGCGACTGCCCAGAAACTTGAGGGCGCTGCGAAGAAGCAATTCATGGTGAAGTGCATGAATGCGCCCGCCCCAGCTGCTCCTGCGCAGTAACCAGACCCGTCGCGGCTTCAGGCAACCTTTCGCGCGTACCTGTGCGTGCGAAGGGTGGGCCGCTGCATCAGAGCCACTTCTGACCTGAAGTGGGCCCCCTGGGCCGGCAGGCGTTTATTGGCCTGATTGACCTGTACCGTGCGCCAGAACATACTTGCGCCCATACAAAGTCCAACACGCCCATGGCCGAACCTACCGCACCATCTGTCAGCTCCAGCATCTACCCCATATTGCAGGAGCCGCTGCCAGACTTGGTGGCCTGGTCCCGGTTCTTTTTACAGGCCGAAATCCCCATACTGGAAGAAACCTCGCTAGCCCTGGAAGAGTTGCGCGCCAGGGAGGAGGACGTGGATGCCAACATGTTGGCGTCTTTGATTGACACCGACCCCTTGCTGACCATGAAGGTCTTGGCTTATGTGTCGGCCAAGCGCCGCAACCTGGAGAGCACGCAGACCGAGACCGTGGTCAGCTCGCTGGTGATGATGGGCGTGGCACCATTCTTTCGGACTTTTGGTTTGCAGCCCACCGTGCAAGATCACTTGCGTAGCCAGCCAGCGGCGCTGGGGGTATTGCTGGGCCTGATGAAGCGGGCCAGGCGGGCCGCCCACTTTGCCACCGGATTCGCCGTGCACCGGGGCGACACGGACGTGACGGTGATCCGCCAAGGCGCGTTTTTGAACGACTTCGCAGAAATGCTGATGTGCTGTTTTGCGCCCACCATGGAGATAGAAATCCGCGCCATGCAGCAGGCCAACCCCACGTTGCGCACCGTGAGCCTGCAGCGCTTTGTGTTCAATATCGACCTGAATGACTTGCGCCAGGAGTTGATGAAGCACTGGCATCTTTCCGAGTTGCTGGTGCGCGTGAGCGACGGCAAGCATGCGGAGCATCCTTCGGTGCGCAGCGCGCTGTTGGCTGCGCGCCTGGCACGCCACACGGAAAACGGCTGGGACAATGCGGCGTTGCCGGATGACATTGAGGAGATTGCCAGGTTATTGAATGCGCCGCCACGGGTTGCACGCGGCTTTGTCTACAAGATCGATCAGGGGGAGTAGGCCGGTTTGCACTCTCTTGGCTTAATAAAAACACGCAGGGTCCCTGGAGGTGTGATGAAATGTGGCGGGGGGTCCATGGGGCTCGGGGTGGGAACGCCAGACAGTGCGTCGGTTTGGCAAAAAAAATGAATTGAACGACATGAAGAACAATTTAGGTCCAGGTTGTTGCTATGGTGCGGGCATGTCTGCGTGTCCTGCCGTTTTGCCATGAATGCCACGACGCCAACCCAAGTCCCTGTGTCATCCGCCTGCGATGCCTTGTTGGAATGTCTGCTGATCGTGGCGCGTGCCCATGGCGAGTTACCCACCCGCGAAGCCCTGTTGGCCGGCCTGCCGCTGGAGCAGGCGCGCTTGAGCCCGGCCCTGTTTGAGCGTGCGGCCAAGCGCGTGCATCTGACGAGCCGCGTGGTCAAGAGTCCATTGGCTCAACTCAAGACCGGCCTGCTGCCGGCGATTGCCCTGCTGCAGGACCACAACGCCTGCGTAGTGGTGGAGTTGGACCTGCAGACCAATGAAGCCCGCGTGGTGTACCCCGAGTTGCCGGATGCGCCGGTGACGGTGGCGCTGGATGCGCTGGAGGCGCAGTACCTCGGCAGTGCCATCTATGCCCGCCCGGCCCACCGCTTCGACGCCCGCACGCCTGCTGTGCGCAAGGGGCGCCAGGGTCACTGGTTCTGGAGCGTGATGGCCGAAAGCCGTCCGCTGTATGTGGATGTCCTGTTTGCCGCGTTGCTGGCCAATCTGTTTGCCCTGGGCATGCCGCTGTTCACCATGAATGTGTACGACCGGGTGGTGCCGAACCACGCATTTGAGACGCTCTGGGTGCTGGCCTTGGGGCTTTCGCTGGTGCTGGTGGGAGACTTGGTGTTGCGCACCCTGCGCGGTCGCTTTGTCGATCTGGCCAGCAGCCGGGTGGATGTCAAGCTGTCGGCCTTCATCATGGAAAAGGTGCTGGGGACACGCATGGAGCAGCGTCCGGCGTCTGCCGGTTCGTTTGCCTCGAATTTGCGCGCATTCGAGTCGGTGCGCGACTTCATCGGCTCGGCCACTGTGGTGGCCTTCATCGACCTGCCGTTTTCAGCCATCTTCATGGTCACCATTGCCTGGATTTCGTGGGAGATGCTGATTCCGCTGGTGCTGGGCTCGCTCATCATGTTGCTCTATTCCCTGGCCGTGCAGGGGCGCATGCATGCGTTGGCGGAGACCACGTTCCGGGCCAACGCACAACGTAACGCCACCTTGATTGAAGGCCTAGTGGGTTTTGAGACCATCAAGGCGCTGTCGGCCGAGTCGGTCATTCAGACCAAATGGGAAAACAGTGCGGCCTTGCTGGCGCGTGTGGGGGCACAACTGCGGCTGTTGTCTTCAACGGCCAGCAGCTCTTCGGCCTTTGTGCAGCAGTTGGTGAATCTGTCCATCGTCATCATCGGCGTGTATGCCATTTCGGAGCGGCAACTCACCATGGGCGGCCTGATCGCCTGCACCATGCTGGCTTCGCGCGCCATGGCGCCGGTGGGCCAGGTGTCGGGTTTGCTGGTGCAGTTTCACACCGCATCGACGGCGCTCTCTTCGCTGGACCAGATGATGGAGCGCGACGTGGAGCGGCCGGACGATGCCAACTATGTCAGCCGTGGACGCATGCTTGGTGGTGTGGAGTTTCGCAACGTCAGCTTCAGCTATCCCGGCCAGAGCGCACCCTCGCTGCACAACTTGAGCTTCAAGATCAAGCCGGGTGAAAAAGTGGCCATTCTGGGGCGTATTGGCTCCGGCAAGACCACCCTGGAAAAGCTGATTCTGGGCCTGTATCAGCCTACCGAAGGCGCGGTACTGGCGGATGGCATCGACCTGCGCCAGATTGACCCGGCCGAGTTGCGCAGCCAGATCGGCTATGTGCAGCAGGACATCATGCTGTTTTATGGTTCGCTGCGGGACAACATCACCCTGGGGGCGCCGCTGGCACAGCATTCGGACATTGTGCGCGCGGCAGAAGTGGGTGGTGTGCTGGCGCTGGTGAACCAGCACCCGGAAGGTTTTGACATGCTGGTGGGCGAGCGGGGTGAGTCCTTGTCGGGCGGGCAACGCCAGGGCGTGGCCATCGCACGTGCTGTCATCAACGATCCGCCCATCCTGCTGCTGGATGAGCCGACCTCCAGCATGGATTACTCCAGTGAAGATGACATCAAACAGCGCTTGGCAGTCTTCGCCAAGGACAAGACGGTGCTGTTGATCAGCCACCGCACGGCCCTGCTGGACTTGGTGGAGCGCATCATCGTCATGGATGGCGGGCGCATTGTGGCGGATGGCCCCAAAGAGCAGGTGATCACGGCGCTGCGCCAGGGTCGCGTCGGAAAGGCTGCATGATGGCTTGGTTCAACGAAAAGGCATTCCACCGCACCGGCAAACTGGTCAAACGCGCAGGCGCCGCAGGGCAGGCCAGTTTCGGGCCCCTGGTCAAGCGCCTCACACCCATCGAAGATACGCGGCAGGCCGGTTGGGCCGGTGAGGCCGATTGGGCGCGTCTGCAACAAGAGCCGGTGCGGGCCAGGCTGCTGTTGCGCGTGGTGGGCATGACCCTGCTGGTGCTGCTGATCTGGGCCGCCTTTGCGAAAGTGGATGAAGTGACCCGCGGCGAGGCCCGCGTGGTGCCCACCAGCCAGGTGCAGGTGGTGCAAAGCGTGGATGGCGGCATTGTGGAAGAGTTGCTGGTGAAAGAAGGCCAGGTGGTGGAGGCCGGCCAGTTGCTGATGCGGGTGGACCCGACCCGTTTTGTTTCCAATCTGCAGGAGAGCAGGGTCAGCCAGGCGGCCTTGCGCATCAAGCAGCTGCGTCTGGAAGCGCTGACCCGTGGCACGGCATTCAATCCGCCGGCCGATCTGATCCGGGAGGCGCCCGAAGCGGTGGCGCAGGAGGCGCGCTTGTACGAGTCGCGCCGGGCCGAAATCAGCGCGCAGATATCGATCTCGCAAAACCAGCTGGCCCAGAGGCAGCAGGAGCTCAATGAGGTGAAGGCGCGCAAGGAGCAGGCCGAGCGCACGCTGGAGCTGATGACGCAGGAGCTCAATGCCACCAAGCCCATGCTGGCCAGTGGCGCGGTGTCGCCGGTGGAAATCTTGCGTCTGGAGCGCGAAATTGCGCGCATGCGCGGGGACCGTGAGCAGGCCACGGCGCAGATTTCACGCGTGCAGTCTTCCATACTCGAGGCCAGCCGCAAGATTGAAGAGGTGACACTGACCAGCCGCAACCTGATGAGCGGAGAACTGTCGGAAACCATGGGCAAGCTGGCCGCCATGTCGGAGGGCGGCAAGACGCTGGAAGACAAGGTCAAAAAGGCGGACGTCAAGTCGCCCATGCGCGGGATTATCAAACGTCTGCTGGTCAATACCCTGGGCGCCGTGGTGCAGCCGGGCAAGGAGCTGGTGGAGGTGGTGCCGCTGGACGATGCGCTGATTCTGGAGGTGCAGATTGCGCCCAAGGACATTGGCTTTTTGCGCCCGGATCAGCAAGCCATGGTGAAGTTCACCGCCTACGACTATTCCATTTATGGCGGCCTGACGGCCGATGTGATCAACATCGGCGCTGATTCGGTGCTGGATGAAAAGGGCAATGCCTTCTTCCGTGTGCGTGTGCGCACCCACAAGCCCAGCCTTGGGCCGGGCCTGCCTGTCATGGCGGGCATGGTGGCCCAGGTGGATATCCTGACCGGCAAGAAAACGGTGCTGTCCTATTTGTTGAAGCCGGTGTTGCGGGCCCGGGCCAATGCCTTGACCGAGCGATGACGATTCAGCATTTTTTTCTTACCAGCAGCGCTCTGGCGCCCAGCCCGCGTTGGCAGCATGCATTTGCGCAGGGGCGCTGTGTCGTCGCGGCTACCTTGCCGCTGATGCTGGCAGAGTTGCCGGCGGCTCAGTTCATTGTCTGGCTGAGTAACGAGGATGCGCAATGGCCGCAGATGCTGGCGCTGGCGTTGCAGACCCGGGCAGATGCCCGGGTGGTGCTGCTGTCCAGTGCGCCGCAGCCCGATGAGGGCATGGCCGCGCTCAATGCCGGTGCCTTGGGTTACACCCACGCCTATGCAATGCCGCAGCTGCTGTGCGAGGTCGCAACCGTGGTCGCACATGGGGGGCTGTGGACCGGCCCGGATTTGCTCAGGCGCCTGGTGGCCAAAACCCGTGAGTCTCTTGCAGCGCTGCCAATGGCTGCGGCACCCGCCAGCCAACGCGCGGTGGAGGCGGCCAAGGCCTGGGAAAGTTTGTCGGTGCGCGAGTTGCAGGTGGCAAGGGCTGTGGCGGCAGGGCGATCCAACAAAGAGGTGGCAGAGCTGCTGTTTATTTCCGAGCGCACGGTGAAGGCACACCTGGGTTCCGTGTTTGAAAAGCTCGGTATCCGTGATCGTTTGCAACTGGTGCTGCATGAGGCCTCTGTGCGTCAGCAAGCACCTGCCAATCAGGGGGCTGCGGTATGAGTGAAGATATCAATCCGGTTGACGCCATGAGTTCCAGTGCGGATGCGCTCAGCCAGTCTGACGCGGCAATTGCCCGCGTGCTGGAGGATTTGATTGAGGTGCTGATCGTGCGCGGCGTCATCCAATTCACCGACTTGCCCGAAGCGGCGCAAAACAAGCTCATGACGCGGCGCCAGACGCGCGCCAAGCTGAGCAACAGCCTGCAGTTGCTGCCCGAAGGCGACGACGAAGGTTTTCTCTAAAAGCGGTAATTTCTGGCACTTTGCGGCCGGAGTGCGGGGCACCGGACGGCAAACCTGTACCTAAGTCCAATGGGTGAGGGCCGCTGCGCGGGATAAGCTTGGTGCATCGGGAGGAGTCAGGGCTTGCGCCCTGTGGCTTCACCCGTTTCAACTATATAAATCGGAGTTTCCCCATGGCCACTATCGCCACCGTCGCAGCAATTTCGGGCACCGGCACGGTCTATGCCGTCAACGCACAGGGTGTGCAGCGTATCGTGAAGGCACGTGATGTGCTGGAAAAGGGCGAAACCCTGCGCACCGTGGGCAACGCCATGGTGGAGCTTTTGATGGACGACGGCGCACTGATGGCGGTGTCCCCCGACAAGACCGTGCTGCTGGACGACCACGTCAGCCAGGGCGATGCGCTGCCATCTCCGCAGGACAGCGCAATCAGCTCCACGGCCACCAGCGAAACGATCATCGAGGCCCTGGCACGGGGCACCGACTTGAGTACGGCGCTCGATGCCGCAGCAGACGGGGTCGGAGCAGTCGATGGCGCTGGCGGCACCAGCTTTGTGGAACTGTTCCGCCTCTCTGAGGGGGTGACCGCGCAGTCGTATGATTTCAATTTCAGCGGGTTGGACGTGCTGCCGTTAACCGAAGGCATTGGCGCCATTGCAACGGCTGCCAACACGGTGGACGGAGTCACGGCCCGCCTGACGGTTGACCCGATTGCCGGCGACGGCGTGATCAGTGGGATCGAAAACACCCCGACGACTGTTATCTCCGGCACGGTGGGCGGTGATGTGAAGGTGGACGACATCGTCACCATCGTGGTCAACGGCCACGCCACCACCACGACCGTCCGCACGGATGACAACGGTGCGCTGGTCTTTCAAACCACCGTACCGACCTCTGATTTGGCTGCTGACAGCAAAGTGGATGTGAGCGTTACCGCTTCCAAAGGCGGCGCTTCGTCCACTGCCAGTGCCCATGCTGATGTGGTGTTTGATCTCAAGGCAGAAGCCAGCATCACCATCGACCCGGTGGGTGACGACCTGATCAGCCCTGCCGAGGCCGCAGCGGGTGGTAGCGTCAGCGTGACAGGAACCGTAGGTGGCGATGCCAAGATCGGTGACACCGTGACGGTGAGCGTGAATGGCCACGAAACCACGGGCCAGGTGAGCCAGGGGCCCAACGGACTGGTCTTCACGGCCCTGGTGGCCGTTGCCGATCTGGTGGTGGACAAAACAATCGATGCCTGGATCGAGGCCAAGGATGTGTACGGCAACTCTGTAATTGCCACGGCACACCACACCGTAAACGGTGAGTCCACTGCCAGTGACGATGCCCGTACGGTGACTGAAGACCTGCTTCCAATCGATGGGCTGCTGACGACCAGCGGCGCGGTGACCGTTGTATCCAGCTCAGGCCTGGCCAATGCACTTGACCCGAGCACCACTGCGCTGGTAGCGCACACCGCCACGATAAACGGCACAACCCTGGGCACAGCGGAACTGGGAACGCTGACCGTGCATGCAGACGGCACTTACGACTTCAGCGTGGGCAATGCCGATGTGCAATTTTTGGGACAGGGCGACAAGATCGTGCAGACCTACGAAGTCCGGTCCGCCGACGGCACCGCCACCAGCACCATCAGCATTACGATCAACGGCACGAATGACGTGCCGACCTTCAGCTCAGGTCCGGGCCAGGACACGGGAGGGGTTACAGAGGATAGCGCCTTACCGGCACTCAGCGCGACCGGCAAACTGGTGGTCAGCGACGCAGATCAAGGCCAGTCAGGGGTCATTGCGGGTGCTGCGGCGCCAGTCGGCGCAACACTGGGAAGCTTGCACATCGATGCGACAGGCGAGTGGAACTACAGCGTCGACAACAGCATGGTGCAATACCTGGGTGCAGGCCAGACCCGGGTGGAGACCTTCACCGTGCATGCGCTGGATGGCACAAGTCATGACCTCAGGATCACGATTACCGGCACCAACGACGCACCGGTGATCACCAGCGATGCGCAAAGTGGTGCGGTGGTGGAGGACGGCACACTGACAGCGAGCGGTACGGTTACGGCGCATGACGCGGACGCCGGCGCCACGGCGTCGTACAGCGGAGACACCGCCGGCACCTATGGCAGCTTTGCGGTGGATGCAAGCAGCGGCCAATGGACCTACACGCTGGACAACGCAGCACACCAGAATCTGACCGAAGGCCAGGTCGAGCAAGAGACCTTCACGGTCACGGTGACGGATGACCAGGGCGCTACTGCCACGCAGGACGTGACGATCACGATTACCGGCACCAACGACGCACCGGTGATCACCAGCGATGCGCAAAGTGGCGCGGTG
>CANFIH010000061.1 GCA_947446855.1 Burkholderiales bacterium | reverse complement strand
TGCTGTGCGTGACGCATGAGATGGGCTTTGCCAAGGCGGTGGCGGACCGCGTGATTTTTATGGACCAGGGGCAGATCGTGGAGCAGAACAATCCGCATGACTTTTTTAACAATCCGCAGAGTGAGCGGAGTCGGGATTTCTTGTCGAAGATTTTGGGGCACTAAGTCCGTTTTTAACTCCCCCATCCCCCCCGCCCCTTACCCCCCGTCGGGGTAAGGGGTGCCAAAAGCGGACAGCCCATTTTGCTTTTTCGCTTCGGCCAGGGCCTTACTGGGGTCTGTACTTTCGGGTTGGCGTAGCACCGGACTCTGGTTCAAGTGCCGGCCAATGCGTTGCGAGACCTTTGGCGCAAATCGCACTTCAATTTCAGCGGCCTTCGGCGCTCGGAACTACCGGCGCGAGATCCGGGCAAGCAGGAGCAGTGGCAACGTCCCGCCCGTAATTCCGTATTCGGCGCGAAGAGCTCAAATGGGCTGTCCGCTTTAGGCACCCCTTACCCCGGCGGGGGGTAAGGGGCGGGGGGGGATGGGGGAGTTAAAAAAAACCAGCCAGAAAAAGAGCGGCAACACACAAGAAGACCTCGCCGCAGCGTGCCGACATCAATCTCGGTTAAATTCAACCCATGCTCTCCACCGTCAAGCCGCAAAAAGCGCGCCCCCCCATCTTTTCCAAGACCGAGTTCCGCACCGCCCTGGGCATGTTCGCCACCGGCGTCACCATCGTCACCGCTCGCACCGCCAAAGGTGACCTGGTGGGCCTGACCGCCAATTCGTTCAACTCGGTGTCCATGTCGCCGCCCCTGGTGCTGTGGAGCCTGTCGCAGGCGGCCAGTTCGATGGAGGCTTTCGCCACCGGTTCGCACTACGCCATCAACATCCTGAGCGCCGACCAGCAAGACCTGGCCATGCAGTTTGCAACCAAGGGCGTGGACAAGTTTGCCGGCGTGGCTTACCAGTTGGGCGTGGCCGGCGCACCCCTCATTGACGGCGCTGCCGCCACCTTCCAGTGCTTTAACCGCAGCCGCTACGAAGAGGGCGACCACGTCATCTTCGTCGGGGAAGTGGAGCACTGCGCACACCGCGAGGGCGCGTCGCCCCTGCTCTACCACGGCGGCAAGTTCTACGCCGAGCACCCGCTGTAAATCAAGCCTCCAGGGCGGAGTCCACTTCGGCCAATGCACTGCGGTAGGCACCGCAGCCGATCAGCAGCTCATCGGTCAGCGGCATCACATAGGACGACTTGCCCCGCACATCGCCTGTGACCAGGTTGATGATGTTGTATTCCACCCAGCCACCGCCCTGCTCGCAGCGCTGCCAGGCGTCATCCAGCAGTTGCTGCGCGTCCACCCCGGGCGCGTCAAACAGGCTGCTGCCCACGCGCTGGATGTCAGCGCCCATGACGCGGTAATTGCCCCGGCGGTCAAACACAAAGACATAGAGATCGCGGTCCACATAGCCGCCCTGCGGGTCGTGGAAGACCTTGAAGGCCGCCTCGAATCCGTCGGATTGCACCAGGGCATGGGCCCGACGGGCCAGGATCAGCGCCTCGTCGGCGGTGCCCTGGCGCAGCTGGATAAAGGTGACCGCACTCTCCAGTTGGCGCGAGCGCTGCATCAGGCGGTGGGAGCGGTGCGAGGTGCGCTCCACCAGGCCCGAGTTTTCGATGGTGACCCGGTCCAAATCGCCCACGGCCTGCACCACTTCCGACAGTGCAATGCTTTGCTTGGCACTGCCCTCGGCCATGGATTCGACGTTGAAGGCAATCTCGGAGACGCCGGTCACCAGGCTGGTCATGAGCGAGCCCACGGCCTGGATTTCGTTGACCGTGTCGGCCACGCGGGAGGACGACTCTGCGATCAGGGTGCGCACTTCGGCGGCGGCACTTTGGCTGCGCCGCGCCAGGTTACGCACTTCAGCCGCCACCACGGCAAAGCCCTTGCCCTGCTCGCCGGCGCGGGCCGCTTCCACCGCGGCGTTGAGCGCCAGCAGATTGGTCTGGAAGGCAATGCCGTCAATCGTGCCGATGATCTCGCGCATGCGCTCGGACGTGACGCGCAGGGCCGCCATGCCGCTGACGGTCTTGTTCATCAACTGGCTGGCGTTCCCGGCTTCGGTATGCAGGCTCTTGGTCATCAGGCTGACCTCCTGCGCGGCCTCGGAATTGCGGGTCACCGTGTCGCTGACCTGGCCGACGTTGGAGGCCGCCTCTTCCAGGCTGACGGCCTGCGCCTGGGTGCGCTGCGACAGCGAGAGCCCGTCCTCCACCAGTTGGGCGCCCACATGCGTGACCATGCTGGAGGCACTGCGCACATCGGCCACCAGCGTGGACAGCACGTTGAGCATGTTCTCGAATTCCTTGCTGATGTGGGCCAGTTCGTCACTGCCCGGCACCTCCACGCGCACCGCCAGGTTGCCGCGCGTGCCCTCCGAGATGGCCTGGTTCAGGGCGCGGATACTGCGGATGGTGGCCACCGAAAAGCACAGTATCAGGTAGCCCACCAGCAGCACGCTGAACCCAGCCAGTGCGCCCAGCGCGCTGCCCTGCCACAAGGCATGGTCCTGGCGCGCCTGCAGCATGCTGAGCAGGCGCTCGGCGGCATCGGTTTGAAATACGCGTCCGGCCTCCAGCACCTGGCCGCCCGACGCCACGGCTGCGGCGATCGCCTGCGGCGTAGCGTCCTTGGCGGCCAGCGCACGCACCTGGGCACTCAGGCTGTTGGTGGCCACCAGCATCTGGCGCGCGCCGGTGGGCAGCGACTTTTCACCGGCATGCTCCAGCGCGTCCAGGTTGAAGGCCAGGGCTTGTGTATCGGCATCCAGCACGTCGGCCATGCTGGACAGGGCCGCCACCGGCGCGGCCTTGTCCGGGGGCTGCAGCAGCCAGGCCGCCGACACGCTGCGTATGCTGCTGACCGAGTCCATCCAGGCCAGTGCCCGGTCGGTCAGGATGTCCTGCAAAAAATAACTGGCAGCCAGGGGATCGAGCATCAGGGTGGACTGCTCGGCAATGGTGCGGATCAGATGGCGCACATCGCCCAGCGCGGCCGTCTGGGGCTGCGCCGCACCTTTGCCCTGTGCCGCTGCGCTGTGCAGGTTTTCCAGCGCGGGTCGTTGCGCGGCCCAACTCCGGGCCCACGGCAGTTCGGGTTGCGGGGCAAACCAGGCGTCCACTGCACGGCTGTCGGACTGGAGTTGCTGCAGGCTGCGCGCCCGTGCCTTGTCGTAGCCGGGTTGCTCTGCCATCACCGATTCGGCGCGCAGTTGCTGCATATCCGTCAGCACCTGGCCCAGCAGATGCACCGCCTGAGCGCCCTGCAACTCATCCCGCGCGGTGGTGTATTCACCAAACAGCGCAGCCAGCTGAAACCAGGTCACCACCACCATGGGCAGGCCCAGCATGAGCGCCACGGCCGTGAGTTTGACGGGCATGCGCAAGCGCAGCATGAGGGCAATACCGGGAGCTAACCAGCCCTTGGCTTGGTGCGGTGAGGAGTCGGTACGCATGGGGGTGAAAGTCTCCAGAGGGGCCTGTTTATATTGCGGCAAATGGTAAACGTTTTACGGACTTGCATAGTCCGGCGCACTGCCGATTTCCAGCTGCCGCACCAGCCTGTCACATTCGGCCGCAGCGGCTTCAAACGCCAGGCTCTCCATGGCGGCATTCAGGACTTGCAGGGTCTGGTCCGCGGAGTCACCCAGCGACTGGCGCAGCCCGGCATGTATTTCCATGGCCACCATATCACTGGCATGCAAGGCCAGTTGCAAGGCCTTCCATTGCGGCAAGTTGACCGACTGCTGGTCCGTGGACTGCATTGCGGCCGGCGCAACAGGCAGTGCCAGCGGCCTCAGGCGTGCCAACACCTCGTCCAGCACCGGCAACAGCGGCACCAGCCGGGCCTCCAGTTGCGCAACCACCCGGTGGCAGATGTCCGGCGCGGGCTGGGCCTGCAATTGCTTTTCCGCCTGTGCCGCCAGGGCCGCCAGCTCCAGCGCCCCCATCGTGGCCGACAAGCCCTTGAAGGCATGCAACTCGCGCTGCACCTGTGCCAGGTCGGCCTCGCGCAAACCCTGCTCCAGGCGCTGCGGCAAGGCTTTGGCGTAAGCCGCAAAGGACGCCATGGAACGATGCAGCAAACCCTGGTTGCCACCCATGCGATCCAATGCCGAGGCCACGTCCATGCCTGCGGGCCAGACCTGCGACTGCGGACCCGGCGCCAGCACGATTGCCGCAGGTGGCGCAGGCGGCATACGGGCGACCCAACCGGTGTGCTCACGCAGCGTGGCAACCAAGGCATTCAAATCAAAGGGTTTGCCGACATGGTCGTTCATGCCCGCTTGCAGACACTCGTCCCGGTCTGAGCCCATGACATTGGCGGTCATGGCAATCACCGGCAAGCTGGCAAAGCGTGCATCGGCACGCAGCAGCCGGGTAGCAGCCAATCCATCCATCACCGGCATTTGCAGGTCCATCAGCACCACATCAAAAGCCGGCTGCGCCGCTGCCACTGCCGCCACACCCAGCGCACCGTTTTCAGCCAGGCTGACGGCGGCACCCTCGGCACTGAGCAGTTCCCGGGCCACCTGCTGGTTGATGGGGTTGTCTTCCACCAACAGCACGCGCATGCCCGCCAGGCGCCGGGGCGGTGGCACCTGCCGGGATTCGCGCGGCGCCGTGCGGCCATTGGCTTGCGCCAAGGCCTGCCGGAACATGGCGGCCGTGAGTGGCTTGACCATCAAGCCATCGAGCATCTCCCGGTCGCGGTCGGTGCGCCGGGACAGGGCCTCGCGGTTCTGGCGGCTCAGCAGGATCCGCCTTGGCGGCGGGGCGTTGCCGGCCAGGCCACGCAGTTGGTGCAGGGTGTCCCAACCGTCCATCTCCGGCATCTGCCAATCAACAAACAGTGCATCCAGCGCCGGCTGCCCGGCAGCCAAACCGGCTTGGACCAGGGCCACAGCCTGGGCACCGGATGCGGCCGCCAGTACCTCCCAGCCGAGTGAACGCATCATGCTCGTGCCGCTGGCCAGCGCGACCGGATTGTCATCCACCAGCAATACACGCACCGGCGGCACGGCCGGGGCGGCAACCGCGTCCTGTGCCGACGCCTGGCCGGCAGCATCGGCCAGCGCCAGCTCCAGGGAAAAGCTGAAGGTACTGCCCTGGCCCAGGGCGCTGCTGAGCTTCAAATCGCCCCCGCCCATCAGACGAATCAGCCGTGTCGAGATCACCAGCCCCAGGCCGGTGCCGCCAAAGCGGCGCGTGGTGTTGGCCTCGGCCTGGGTGAAGGCATCAAAGATGCGGGCCTGGTTTTCCGGCGCAATGCCGATGCCGGTGTCCTGCACCTCCACCCCCAGCCTCACCCGCCCGGCCGTGCGCGCCAACAGGGTCCAGCGCATCAGCACCTGGCCTTGTTCGGTGAACTTGACGGCATTGCCGCCGAGGTTGATCAGGACCTGCTTGAGGCGCATGGCGTCACCGATGAGCTCGGCGGGTATGGCCGGGTCCAGCTCAAATACCAGGTCCACATTCCTGGCACCCAGATTGGCCGACAGGATGACCGACAGGTCGCCCAGCAGCGCCTCCAGCAGGAAGGGCTCGGGGTTGAGTTGCATCTTGCCGGCCTCGACCTTGGAGAAATCCAGAATGTCGTTAAGCAGCCCCAGCAAAGAGCGCGCCGCGCCTGCCGCCTTCTCGGCATAGTCACGCTGGTAGGTGTCGAGTGCGCTGTTGTGCAGCAGTTGCAGCATGCCCAGGATGGCATTCATGGGGGTGCGGATTTCATGGCTCACATTGGCCAGAAACTGGCTCTTGGAGATGCTGGACTGTTCGGCCAGGCGCATCGCTTCGCGCAAGGTGGACTCGTACTCCTTCTGCCTGGAGATGTCATATAGCATCGCCAGGTTGCCTATAACTGTGCCCTGTGCATCGCGCATGGGCGAAAAGATCAGACTGGCCTTGAAGCGCGAACCGTCCCTGCGCACCAGGGTCCACTCCTGCTCATCCCGGATGTCGGCCACATGGGCGAACACTTCGTCCATGCTGACCTCTCGGCCCCAGGCCAATTCCAGCGTTTCACGCAGTGCGCCCAGTTCCGACTGCTCAAAGAAAATGCTGGCGTTCTGGCGGTGCACCAGTTCCTGCGCGCTATAGCCCAGCAGGTTCTCGGCGCCCTTGTTCAGAATCTGGATCACGCGGTCCAGGCTCATGGTGATCACGCCCACGGCGGTGGCCGAGTCGAGCACGTTTTGCAAGGTCGCCATGGTCTGGGCCAGCTGGTGCTCGGCGAGCTTGCGCTCGGTGATGTCCATGTGCGTGCCATAGACCCACAGCGGCGTCCCGTCGGGCGCGCGCTGCGCCACCTTGCCCTTGGCCAACACCCAGATCCAGTGCCCTTGCTTGTGTTGCATGCGCACCTCAATCTCGTAGTCGGGTCGCTCGCCGCGCAGGTGCTCCTGCATCCGCCGGGAGCTGGCCACCAGGTCATCCGGATGGGTCAGGCGCAACCAGGTGTCGTAGTTCAGCGGCTGCAGCTCATCCAGGGTGTAGCCCACCATGGACACGTACTGCTCGCTGTAGAAGCTCTCGCCGCTCTGGATATTCCACTCCCAGGTGCCCACCTGGGTGCCTTCCAGAATGGTCTGCAGGCGGCGCTGCTCTTCACCGCGCTTGGCGCTGGTGAACTCTGCCGCCGCAGTCGCCAGCTTGAGTTCGGTAATGTCCACGCGAAAACCGACGGAGTGGCCATCGGGCATGCGGTGCTCGATGACCTTGAGCCAACGGCCATCGTCCAGACACTGCTCCAACGCCGATTGGCTCAGGCGGTGCGCAGCCAGGCGCGCCTGCACCCAGGCTTCCTCACGCCCCACCGCGTCGATGTATTGCCCGCGTTCGACACCGGCACGGATGATGCTCTCGAAGCTGACACCGATGTGCATCAAATCCGCAGACTTGGGATAGATCGCGCGGTATTTGTCGTTGCACAGCACCAGCCGGTCCTGCGGGTCGAACAGCACGAAGGCCTCGTTGATGGCTTCGATGGCGCCACGCAACAAGGCCCCGCTGCGCTCCACCTCCATCTGGGCCAGCCGGTCCTTGGTGACATCCTGGAACGCACCCACCAGACGCGCGGGCCCGCTTTCGTCGTAAAACACCTCGCCAAAAATGCGCACCCACAAAGGCTCACCCTGCGCGTTGTTGAACTCCACCACCATGTCCCAGGGCGTGCCCTCTTTTTCGGCGCGCCGCATGGCCTCCAGCAGGCGTTGGCGATCGGCTGGCGGATAGAAGCTCAGAGCCACTTCTTCGGTGGGCATGAACTCGGGCGACATGCCGTGAATCGCGCAGGTCTGCGCACTGAACACCACGGCGCGCGTGCGCAAATCCACCTGCCAGGCGCCCACACCGGCAATGCTGCCGGCGCGGTCCAGAAAGGCCTCCATTTCGCGCAGATTGAGCTCCACCTGCTTGATCTCGGTAATGTCGGTGTGGATGCCGCCTATCCACTCCACCCGCCCGTCCGGGGTGCGCGACATCACCTTGGCGCGCGACAGGATCCACATCCAGCGGCCGTCCTTGCGCTGCACCCGCACGTCGCAGGAATAGCTCTCGCTGGTGCCGGCAATACAGTCGGCAATGGCCTGGCTTAAACGGGGCGCATCCACCGGATGCTGCCGCTGTTGCCAGAACCGGTCGGCATCGGGGCCCACCTCCTCGCGCGTGAAGCCCATCATGGCGTTCCAACGCTCGTTCCAGCGGCGCTCGCCGGTCAGCAGATTGTTTTCCCAGGTGCCCACATTGGCGCCGGACAGGATGTTTTCAGCCCGCTCCTTCTCCACCAGCAAGGCGGCCTTGGCCCGCACCTCTTCCGTGATGTCACTTTGCACCGACAGGTAGCCGGTGATGCGGCCCTGGCTATCGACGATGGGCACCACCTCCAGGTCAGCCCAGTAGTCGTGCCCGGCCTTGCTTCGCTGCAGCACCTGGATCTGTATGGGATGGCCGGCTTCGACCTGCCGGTCAATGGTCTCGGGTGTGGCCGGATCGGCCAGCGGGCTGTGCAGCAACGTGCTGGGCCGGTGGCCCACAGCATCGTCTGCGGTATAGCCACTCATGCGGGTAAAGCCTTCATTGACCCAGCTGATATTCCAGCCGGTATCGGCAAAATACACCGCATTGGAGGTGCGCCGGGCCACCATGGCCAGGCGCTCCAGCTCATGGGTCATGCTGCCCGCCAGTGCCATGGCGCGCGCCCGTCCGGCCAGCAGCAACCACAGCACCATGGCCACCAACACGCTCAGACCGGCGCCCGCGACGGCCGACTTGAGGTCATCCTGCGGCAAAAAAGTGGCCTCAAAGCCAGGCGCCGAGTTGATGCGCAGGTAGAACACCTGGTCCATCACCCGAATCGGGCGCTCCAGGGAAAACAGGCTGTGCTGGTTGCGCGTCAGGCTGGCAGCGGCATCCACTGCCCCCGTGGGCAGCAGGCTGTCATAGACCAGGCTGTTGGCCTGGAGCTCTGCGCGGTCAAACAGTTGGAAATTGGCCAGCCGGGCATCCAGGCGCTTTCCAGCGGACATGAGTTCCGAAAGCACCACCGGCGCATTCACCCAACCGCGCAGCTTGCGCACCCGTTCGGCCTCGCTGGCGGGCGCGGTGCCGCCGGCGTAATGCGGCAACAACAGCAGAAAAGCCGGGCGTTGCAGTGCGTCCTGCACCAGCCCGATGCGGGCAGACATGCTGCGCTGGCCGGTACGCATGGCCGTCTGCGCCGCTGCCAGGCTGACCGGGTCGGACCCGATGTCATAACCGATTGCGGCTGCGTTGTCGCCCACGGGCTCCAGCTGCACCTGGACATAGCGCTCGGGCCCAGGCGGCCCGCCCGGCGCCATGCGCTCGATATAGCCCAGACCCCGCACGCCGGGGTAGTCACGGCGCAAGTCAATGGCACTGACATACCTCTGGAATTCGCTAGCCGACAGGGTCTGGCGCGCCAGCAGGAAACCATGCACGCCCTCCAACAAATGGCCTACGTCATCGATCTGCTCCTGCAGCTCATCCTCCACCTGTTGGGCCTGGTAGCGGAAGCGGGTCTGCGCATCATCAAACGCCGCTTGCGACGACCGTGCGGCGTAAACCACCGAGAGGGTCAGGCCCAGCGCCAAGACCAGACCGGCCACCCACAAAGGGGGGCGGTGCAGCACCAGGCTTTGCGCTTGCGGATAAAGCTTGTCACGCCGCCGGTACTGCACGCTCCAGACGATGGCCACAATGAGTGCGGCCAGGGCCAATGGAATGCAGGCGTAAAGAAATATTTCTGCCAAACCGGCGCGCAAGTCGTCTTCCCCCACGGTGTAGTTGTTCGGTGCCGGCAAGTTTAGAGCAGCGACACGGGCTGACCATGGCGTGATCAAAAAGATATTGCCCCGCCAAGGGGGCGGGCCTGGTCCGGCTGAGCAGCCCAGCCTTGGCTACAGGGTGCTGTCCAGGCTATTGCGCATGGCGGTCTGTGCCACCGCATCCAGCGCGCCTTCAACCACCGGTTGGCCCGAAATCAGGCGCAGCTTGCCGCTGGCCAACAGCTGGTCACGCGAGCGCCGGGTCATGGACTGGGTGGTGCCCAAGACTCCGGTAAACAGATACAGCGTGCCATGCGGGCTGGCCCAGGTCAGCTGGGTGCGCACCCACTGATCGTTGCTCAACATCTCCACCCAGCAGCCCAGGGGCAGATCGCCATCGGCCACACCCACCGTGTCAAAGCCGGCCAGAGAACCCGGCCCGGACGGTGCGACGGGCGCCGACGGTTCAACCGGCTCCTGCAACTCGACAAAATTGGAGGTGGCCGCTTCCTGCGGTGCAATCCAGGGGTTACCGTGAACCACCGGGCGGGTGCGCTGCGGCACGGCTGGCGCTGACCGGGCTTGGGCCTCGTGCGACGCGGCTGCACTGTCCGCACGAAAAACCTGTTGGTGTATGCCCATCAGGGCTTCCATAAACACGCTGGTGCGGGTGCCGGGATAGTGGATGGTGTCCAAGCCTTCGCGCAGCGTAGCCAGCAAACGTGGCACCAGACGGGTCAGCTTGGACGGACTGCTGCGCGCGAGTTCCGGGTGCGCACTCCACAGCAGCGCGGGAATCAGGGCCTCGAACTTCTCCGCTGCGGCGGAACCCGCACCCTGCCGGATGCGGGACTGCGCCACCACCTGGGCCCAGGGGCCGCACAAGAAATCAATCACCACCGGCGGCACCTTGGCCGAGTCCGGATGCCGCTCTATGCGCCGGGCAATGCGCTCGGCCAGCAGGTTGCGCGACTCGGCATGCTGCAGCACCTGCACCGCCGCATCGTGGTTGTGCCGCTGGGCCTGGCGCGCCTGCGACCAGCGCTGCTGCAGCCAGGCCAGCTTGTGCTCAAACACCTCGGCGTTGTCAATCGGCGCACTGAACAGCGGCGCCAGCGCGTCCTGCAGCTCGTGCAAAAAACCGTCAAAGCCGCTGGCAGCCACTGACTCAAACGCAAGGCTGTGGTGGGTCACGGCCTGCAGCAGGAGGCGTGCCGGATGCTGCTTGTCGCTAAAGAAACGCGGCTCTACCAGGACCAGACGCAGCAGCGCGGGCTCCAGATTGCGGATCACCTGGCACACCGGCTCCAGCAGGCGCGGGTCGCGCACCATGTTGTCCACCATCAGCGTCACCACCTCCAGGCTCAGGGCCTGGGCGCTGCCCTGCGCCTGGCTTCGCAGGGCCAAACGCTGCCCCTCCACGGTATGCGCCTGCGGCAGGGCCTGTGTCGCAGGCGCACTGCGCCGCTGTTCCAGGCTGTGCACCACCTGCTGGACCTGCTTCATCTCGGTCAGGGCCTGCAGTGCTGCGGGCACGGTGGCGTCAAAACCGGGGCCGGACGGCTCTGCGGGCTGCCCATCGAATTGCCGCGCGAACTGGGCGGCAAATTGTTCCACGCGCTTGTTTTGGGGTACCGGGGGCAGTTCGCCCGCCAGCAGTTTGCACAGCTTGTCCAGCGTGAGCAGGGTTTCTTCCTGGCTGGACAGGGCCGGCGGGAGGCCAGCAGCCGTGGCATCGCCTGGCATGGCATGGGTCAGACCGACCACACCGTCCTGGCGCAGTCGGGCGCACAAGCCGGCATAGAGAGCGCTCAACTCCTGCCCTAGCGCCGTGGTCATGGCGTTGCACCACTGCAACTGCGTGGCAGCACTTGCCGGCGTCTGCTCCAAGCTGTGTTTCAGCGCAAGCACATAAGACTCCGGGCGCAGCGGATTGGCCTCGGCGCGCACCGCGCGCAGGCCCAACACGCTGCACACCAGGCTGTTCAATTCGGTCAGACTGGTGTGTGCCGCCTGCAGGGCGGTGTGCTGCGCACGCGCCAGTGAGACACTGGTGTGCACTTGCGTGGCGTCCATCATCTCCAGCTGGTCAAACGCCACATCCGCCACTAACCGGCTGGAAGAATTCCTGCCCCGACCAGCTTCAGCAAAGGCGCCGAGCAAGGCGGCGGGATAGTGTTGACAGAGTTGTTGCTCGCACTGGCGCAACTGGTTGGCCGATTCGGCCAGGGCATCGCGCCGGGACAAGTCCCGCGTGCCCAGCTCCTGGCTTTGCAGCACCAGACGGGCGGCCGCCACCAGCTTGCCCATCAGCGCGGCACCCCCAGCGGACGCCTCCTGAACCAGCGCCTGGTACTGCGCCTGGTCAGGGACAGCGGCTTGACTGGCGGCGACTGGCGCTGAGGACATGGTTCCCCGAAATCAGCGCTGGGGTATTACTTCAGCGCCTTGTAACGCATGCGCTTGGGCTTGGCGCCCTCTTCACCCAGGCGGCGCTTCTTGTCGGCTTCGTATTCCTGGTAATTGCCGTCATAGAAGGTCCACTGGCTGTCACCTTCGCAGGCCAGGATGTGGGTGGCAATGCGGTCCAGGAACCAGCGATCGTGGCTGATGACCATGATGGTGCCGGCAAACTCCAGCAGGGCATCTTCCAGGGCGCGCAGGGTTTCCACGTCCAGGTCATTGGAGGGTTCATCCAACATCAGCACATTGCCGCCGGCAATCAGGGTCTTGGCCAGGTGCAGGCGTCCGCGCTCACCGCCGGACAACATGCCGACCTTCTTCTGCTGGTCGCCACCGTTGAAGTTGAAGCGGCCGCAATAGGCGCGGCTGGCCATCTGGAACTTGCCCACGTTCAGAATGTCCAGACCGCCGGAGACGTCTTCCCACACCGTCTTCTCGTCGGACAGGTCGTCACGGGTCTGGTCCACAAAGGCCATCTTCACCGTGGTGCCGATCTTGACGGTGCCGGAATCGGGTTGCTCCTTGCCGGCAATCATCTTGAACAGGGTCGACTTACCGGCACCGTTGGGGCCGATGATGCCGACGATGGCGCCGGCCGGAATCTTGAACGAGAGGTTGTCGATCAGCACGCGGTCGCCAAAGGACTTGGTGACATTGGTGAACTCAATGACTTCATGGCCCAGGCGATCCGCCACGGGGATGAAGATTTCGTTGGTTTCATTGCGCTTCTGGTATTCGAAATCGCTCAATTCCTCAAAGCGGGCCAGACGGGCCTTGCTCTTGGCCTGGCGTGCCTTGGGGTTCTGGCGCGACCATTCCAATTCTTTCTTCAAGGCCTTGGCGCGCGACTCTTCGCCCTTTTGTTCGGACTCCAGACGCGCTTGCTTCTGGCTCAGCCAGTCGGAGTAATTGCCCTTGTAGGGAATGCCCGAGCCGCGGTCCATTTCCAGAATCCACTCGGCGGCGTTGTCCAGAAAGTAGCGGTCGTGGGTGATGGCCACCACGGTGCCGGAGTAGCGCTGCAGGAACTGCTCCAGCCAGTCCACCGACTCGGCGTCCAGGTGGTTGGTGGGCTCATCGAGCAGCAGCATGTCGGGCTTGGAGAGCAGCAGGCGGCACAGGGCCACGCGGCGCTTTTCACCACCGGAGAGCACGCCGATGTTGGCGTCCCACGGGGGCAGGCGCAGCGCGTCGGCGGCGATTTCGAGTTGGTGCTCGGAGTCGGTGCCGGCGGTGGCAATGATGGCTTCGAGCTCGGCCTGCTCGGCGGCCAGGGCGTCAAAATCGGCGTCTTCCTCACCGTAGGCGGTGTACACCTCTTCCAAACGGGCCTTGGCGGTGAACACCTTGCCCATGCCGGCTTCCACGCTTTCGCGCACGGTTTGGGTGGGGTCGAGTTGCGGCTCCTGCGGCAGGTAGCCGATGTTCAGACCGGGCATGGGGATGGCTTCGCCCTCGATGTCCTTGTCCAGACCGGCCATGATTTTCAGCAGGGTGGACTTGCCGGAACCGTTGGTACCCAGCACACCGATCTTGGCACCGGGAAAGAAGGAAAGGGAGATGTCCTTAAGAATGTGGCGCTTGGGCGGCACGATCTTGCCGAGCCGGTTCATGGAAAAGACGTATTGGGCCATTGCGGTACTGTTTATTTCAAAGACGTAAAAGCGCCATTATCGACTGTGCGCGAACGCCCGCGACAAAAGCGCATGGCCCAAGCCCGCCTCACCACATCGCGCAGGTCCAGTGTTACCTAGCTGCGATCCGGATTTCAGTAAAATACTCCGTACAGTACGGGGCAGCCCGGGACCACGGAGTCATGCCCCCTTGAACGGAGTCAATCCAATGAATGTGCAAGGCCTGTGGGTGCGGTCCCTCAAAGCCAGAATGGCCTTATCCACTCTGGCGATTTTTTTGTTCAGCATGTGGGCGCTCTTCTTTTACGCCAGCAGCATGCTGCGCCAGGACATGGCGCACATATCGGGCCAGCAGCAAATCACGACCGTCACGTTGCTGACCAGTCTCATCAACGCAGAACTCGACAACCGCTTTCAGGCACTCGAAGACGCGGCAGACCGGATCACACCGGCCATGATGAAGGACACGGCCGGTCTGCGCCAAAATTTGGCACAAGACCGGCTGCTCAGCCACCTTTTCAATGCCGGCGTCTTTGTGACCCGCGCCGATGGAACCGCAATCGCCGATGCGCCCGAGATCGGCCGTGCAGGGGTGAACTATGGGGACCGGGACCCCATCGCCACCGCCTTGCAGCAGGGGAAGTCCAGCATCGGCCAATCGATCGTCGGGAAAAAGGTACTGGCCCCCAGTTTTTCCATGACGATGCCCATTCATGACCCACAAGGCAGGGTGATAGGCGCATTGGCCGGGGACATCGACCTGGGCAAGCGCAATTTCCTGGACGAACTCATCCAATGCTCCTTCGGCATGACGGGCGGCTATTTGCTGGTTGAGCGTGGGCAGCGACTCATCCTGAGTGCCACCGACAAAAGCCGGATCATGCAAACGGCAGGCAACACGGAAATGGGGCTTCGCTATATCAACGGCTACGAAGGTACGGATGTGTATGTGAACGGCCAAGGGGTCGAAGTGCTGGCCTCGGTCAAAGGCATTCCGCTGGCCGACTGGTACCTGGCCTCGATTTTGCCGACCGCCGAGGCATTCGCCCCCATTTATGCAATGCAGAGCCGCCTGCTATGGGCCACCATCGTGATCACCATGCTGGCCTGTGGTCTGACCTGGTGGCTACTCACGCGGCAGATGTTCCCGATTCTGTCCACGATTGAGCATCTGGCGGTCATGGCGGATGAAAATGTGCCGCTTGCCCCGCTTCCGGTACCCGAACACACCGCAGTGGCCGAATTGGTCATCGGCGTCAATCGGGTGTTGCGAACACTGGAGTTGCGGGAGACTTCCTTGCTGGAGGGCGAGGCGTTCCGGGGCGCCATCATTGACTCCGTCACCGCCGGAATTCTGGTACTGGACCGACATGGAAGCATCGTCGCGGTCAATGAGCCATGGCGCACCAGTACGGCGAACACTGGCAATGACGGCGACTACCTGCACACCTGTGCGGGCGCCACCGACACCATGGGTCAAGAGTGTGCCCTGCAAGCCGCACAGGGCATACAGGCGGTGCTGGACCAGCGCCTGCCCATCTTCACAATGGAATACTTCTGCTGCTCTACCGATGAACCGCAATGGTTCAAGCTGGTCGCCACGCCGCTGCATCTGACCAGCGGCGGGGTCGTGGTGTCCCACAACAACATCACCACGCGCAAACTGGCCGAAGCCAACCTGTCGTCTGCCAAGGCCGAGGCTGAAGCGGCCAACCAAGCCAAATCGCGGTTTCTGGCGGCGGCCAGCCACGACCTGCGCCAACCGCTGGCCGCCCTGTCGCTGTACACCGGCATGCTGGGCGCGGCCATCAAGCCAGGACAGGAAAAACTGGTGTCGCATATGCAGAATTGCGTGGACAGCCTGAGCGATCTGCTCAATGACCTGCTGGACATCAGCAAGCTCGACGCCGGCGGTGTGGTGCCCGCGTTATCCGATTTTTCCATGAGCGATCTATGCACCTCACTGCAGACGGTTCACGGAGTGCACGCTGCGAAGAAAGGGCTGCAACTGCGGTGCCGGTACGACCACGACATCATGCTGCGCACCGACCGGCAAATTTTTTCCCGCCTGATCGGCAACCTGATCGACAACGCCCTGCAATACACCGCCCGGGGTGGCGTGCTGATTGCCACACGCCGCCACGCGGGCAAACGGTGGATCGAGGTGTGGGACACGGGAGAGGGCATAGACCAGGACCAGATTCCCGGCATTTTTGAAGAATTCAGGCAACTGGGCGATGGCGCACGCAACCGGGGCAGCGGCCTGGGCCTGGCCATTGTGTCCCGCTCGGCGGCATTGCTGGGTTTGGAGATACGCGTGGCATCCCGACCCGGACGCGGCTCGCTGTTTGCCATTGCCTTACCCGAAGGCAGCACGCTTGCACCCACCCCGCCGACGGACCGGCCGCCCTCACCCACAGCAAGCCCGTCGTTCACGATCGGCCTGGTCGAGGACAATCCGGACGTCTTGCATGCAATGGTGCAGGGGCTGCAAAGCCTGGGCCATACCGTGTTTGCCGGCACCTCCGGCGCAGAGCTGATGGAGCAACTGGGCTCCCGAGCGCCGGATGTGCTGGTGTCCGACTACCGGCTCATTGCCGGCGAGACTGCATTGGACGTGATCGACGCGGCCAGAGAGCGTTTCGGCAGCCATCTGCCGGCCATGATTCTGACCGGCGACACCAGTCCGGAAGAGTTGAGCCACATTGCCACCCGGGGCATTGCGGTGTACTTCAAACCCGTTGCCTTGACTGCATTGCAGGACTATCTGCAACAGGCCGTGCAAGGCTCGCCATGAGAAAAATCCGCCTCATGCTGGCCGACGACAATGCACTCATGCGCGAGGGGCTGGCCATGCTTTTGGGGTTACAGGACGACATGGAGGTGGTGGCGCAGGCAGTGAACGGGCTTGACGTGCTTGCGCGGGTTGCCGATGTCCGCCCGGACATTGTTTGCATGGACATCAACCTGGGCAAACCCGATGGCATTGAAACCACGCGGCAACTCCGGTTGCAGCAAGCCGGTGTCCAGGTGATTGGGCTTTCCGCCCATATCGAAGCCGCCCGCGTTGCCGAAATGCTGCAGGCCGGTGCCCTGGGCTATGTCGTCAAGGACCGTGCCGGCTCGGATTTGCCGGCGGCCGTTCGCGCCGTGTATCAAGGCAAAACCTATATCCGCACGCAGTAGTGCAGCCCGGCGGATTGTGGGCCTTGGCAGGGGCGTCAGGCCAGCCAGTTCGCAGCACTACCGCACGTTCGGGCGGATTCTTCTACAGACCAACGATGCCCGTGAGCTTCCCCTCGACCTGATTCAATTGAACTGCTTCAAATCCTATGCAACACGACACTACCCTGTCGGCTGGTCTTTCGGGCTGCGCAGGTCGTTGTCCAGCGCCGTCTGCGCCACCGCGTCCAACGCGTTGTCCATGACCCGGCCGTCCGACACCAGGCGAATCAGTCCGGATTGTTTCAGGCGGCCCATGGTCCGGTGCGACATGGAATGCGCCATGCCGCTGCCGGAAATAAACATGAACAGGGTGCGCTGCGGGCTGACCCAGGTCAGCTGGGCCCGCACCCAGTCGCCCGCCAGGGCCAGGTCCACCCAGGAGCCGGTGCCCAGGCTGTCCACACGCCAAAAGGCCTGCTCCGGCTGGGCCGCGCCACGCGCGCGTCCGGCTGGCAAGGCCTTGGCCAGGGCTGCTTCGTCCAGAAAGCCGGAATCCGAGGCCTCGCTGTCGGCCACCCAGAAGTCCTCTGCCGCCACGCCTGCAGGATCCGCAATGCCAGGGGCGGCAGCCACCATGGCGGCGCCGGACAGGGCATCCGACAAGGTAGGGGCGGCCACACCCTGGTGGGTGCGCGTGCCGTCAAACACCTGCTCGTGGAAGGAAATCAGCGCATCGAAAAACAAGGCCATGCGCTCCTGCGGGTAGGAAATCAGGTCCAGGCCCCGGCGCATCGTCACCAGCATCTCGGGCACCATTTGCACCAGCCGCGCCCGATTGCGCTGCGTCAGGCGCAGTTGCACGCTCCACACCAGCTCCTCCACCAGGCCCTGGTAGCCGCCGGGGTCTACCGAGCCGTCGGCAACGTGGAGCTGGGCCTCGGCCACCACCTGGGCCCAGGGGCCGCGCAAAAAGGCACCCACCATCTCGGGCACATCCAGTCCGTCGATCCGTTCGGCAAACTGTTTGGACACCCGTTGTGCCAGCAAATTGCGTTGCTCGGCATGCAGCAGGCCTCGGGCCGCTTCGGCGGCACGCTGGTGCTGCTCAAATTCTTCCTGGGCCCAGGCGTCATCGAGCTTGCGCAACACACGGGCAAAAGCGGCCGCGTCGCCTGCGCCGCCGGTGAGCACGCTGACCGCGTTGTCAAACGACTTTTGAAAGCGCGGGTAGCCCGAAGCGATCTCGCTCGAAAAGGCCAGGCTGCGGTGTGTCATGCGGTCCAGAAACAGCCGCGCCGGATGCTGGCGCTCGCTGAACAAGCGGCCATCCTGTTGCGAGAGCTTGACCAACACCGGCTCCAGCGCCTTCAAATTGCCGCGCACCGCGGGCAGCAGGCGTTGGTCCAGCATCAGGTTGTCCAGCATCAGCAACACCACTTCCTTGCCCAGTTGCACCCCCAGCTTCTTGCGCTGCACCTGGTCTTTTTCCTGCGCCAGCATGTCGGCCGCCGGGGCGGCCTCGGCCCTCTTGGGGACCAGTGCCACGGTCTTGCGGGCCCGCTCGGACAGCCGCTTCATCATCGGCTCCACCAGCTTCATGTCCTGCAAGGCTTCAAACGAGGCCGGAATGGTGTGCGAAAAATCGGCCAAACCGCCCGCCAGCGGGTTGGGGTCGAGCTCGCCCGAGAGCAAGCTGCGCAACTTTTCCAGCGTGAGCATGGTGCGCGCCACCGTGCTCTGGCTGGCATTGTCCGGATTCCACAAGCCGGTGCTGCTGCTGGGTGCCATGTGCACCGGCTCCACCCCGTGGGAGCGCAACCACTCGGTCACTTCGCGGTAGAGCTGGTGCAGACTCACGCCCAGCAGGCCGGAGGCCAGCCCCATCACGTTGGCACGGGCATCGCGGTGCGGCACCCACTCTTCCATCGTTTCACGCAAGGCATGGACAAAGGCATCGGGCTTGAGCGGGTTGAGGTGGGCCTGCACCGAGGACCAACCCAGGAGATTGCTGACCATGGCGTTGAGCGTGGGCAGCACGTCGTTCACCGCCAGCAGCACGGTCTGCTGGCTTTGCGCAAATTCAATATTGGCATCGATCTGGTCGGCATCCAGAAATTGAAAATCGTCAAAGCGCATCAACTGCCTTGCGGGCTGCCGTTCCGTGCCACCACCAAACACCGCTTTGCGCAGGTAAGCGGCAAAGCTCTGTTTGAGAGCGGGCGCGTTTTCGACCAGGGACTCAATGGTTGTGCGCTCCGCAAGTGCCTGGACCAGCGCCGTCTTCTTGCCCGGTGCCGGCACCAACGCGGCCTGCAGCCCGTCCAGCACCTCCCGCACCAGCACGCCGCTCTGCTCCAGCACCGCGTCCAGGCAGGACTGCAAGGTGGGCTGGTAATGGCCGGGGTCGTCTGCCACCCCCAAGCGACGCAACATGAATTTACTCATCTTGCAGGCATTTTGTCAGCCGGCTGCCGTGGTGGCTAGAGCGCGGGGGCCGGGCCGCGCAAATATTTAGCCCGCCTGGCGGTCAAGCACCGGCTTTTGTGCCGCCAAAGCAGAGCCACACCACAACGTGCGACAATATGCGCATTGCGGCGAATCAGTTGCCCGCAATGCCAGCACCTTGCTGGGGAGCCCAACGACACATTGCGCTCCAACCTTTTGAATCCATCTGCCTTTGACTGACCGCTGGCCTCAAGCCCGCGGAACGGCCGGTACCCCAGCGCCTGGAAGGGCGCAATACCCATGAACTTTGAAGAACTGAATCTGGCTCCTGCCATCCTGAAGGCTGTGCGCGAAGAGGGCTACGAGACCCCGACCGCCATCCAATCCCAGGCCATCCCCCTGGTGATGCTGGGCCATGACCTGCTGGGCGGCGCCCAGACCGGCACCGGCAAGACCGCTGCCTTTACCCTGCCCATGCTGCACCGCCTCTCCATGAGCCGCAGCGCGCAAAACAAATTCGGCGGCACCGGCATCCGTGCCCTCGTCTTGACCCCGACCCGCGAACTCGCCGCCCAGGTGGAAGAGTCGATCCGCACCTACGGCAAATACCTGCAACTGACCAGCACCGTGATCTTCGGTGGCGTCGGCATGAACCCCCAGATCAGCAAGCTGAAAAAGGGCGTCGACATTCTGGTGGCCACCCCCGGCCGTCTCTTGGACCTGCAACAGCAAGGCATGCTGGACCTGGGCCAGGTGCAAATGCTGGTGCTCGACGAAGCCGACCGCATGCTGGACATGGGCTTTATCCATGACGTGAAGAAGGTGCTGGCCCTGGTCCCCAAGGACAAGCAAAGCCTGCTGTTCTCCGCCACCTTCAGCGACGAGATCCGCGAACTGGCCAACAACCTCTTGAAGAACCCGCAAAGCGTGCAGGTCACACCGCGCAACACCACGGTGCAGCGCATCACGCAGGTGATCCACCCGGTGGGCCGCGGCAAGAAGAAAGCCCTGCTGGCCCACATCATCAACGAGAACAACTGGAGCCAGGTGCTGGTGTTCACCCGCACCAAGTTCGGCGCCAACAACGTGGCCGAGTTCCTGGAAAAGAACGGCATCTCCGCCATGGCCCTGCACGGCAACAAGAGCCAGGCCGCCCGCACCCAAGCGCTGGCCGGCTTCAAGAGCGGCGATGTGCGCGCCCTGGTGGCCACCGACATTGCCGCGCGCGGCATTGACATCG